>NZ_JARVSX010000054.1:0-29638 GCF_030208975.1 Pseudomonas sp. ME-P-057 | reverse complement strand
CGCAGGAGTGCGTCAACCGCAGCATTGGCGTGGTGCGCAGGAGTGCGTCAACCGCAGTATTGGCGTCGTGCGCAGGACCTGTAGGAGCGCGCTTGCCCGCGAACCCGGTCTAACCCTCGCTGCTGCAGCGTCTGACCCCATGCGTTCGCCAGCAAGCCGGCTCCTACAGAGGTAGCGGTGGGTCAGGTGCGTCGATGTTGTGCGCTGGTATTTTTCGCGGGTAAGCGCGCTCCTACAGTGGATTTTCGTCAGCTGCGGCATTGGCGTGGTCCGCGGATTTTCGTCAGCTGCGGCATTGGCGTGGTGCGCGGACCTGCGTCATCCGCTCCTGTGAGTGGTGCGCCGATGGCACCAAAAGCTTGCACACGGTGCCCGTTCTGGGCGCGTGGGGGCCTGCATTCCACCGTTGTGTCCTCGATTTTCGCCATGGGGCGGGGCTTGCGCGGCCATGGCCCGGCTTTTGCTTTTGTTGAATCCAAACTTGGATACAAGATGGATGCCTCCCATGCACGAGCTGCAAACCCCTCATTTCGGCTGGACCATCAATGAATGGCTGACGGCCTATCAGACCGGGCAACTGACGCCGGATGTGCTGCTGTCACTGGCCGAGTCCTATCCTCAAACGGATACCGCATGGATAGCCCGGGCCAGCCAGGCGCAGCTCAGCGAGCAGCTGAAGGCCCTCGCTGAACGCCTTGAGTCGCACAAAGGCGACATCAGCCAACTGCCGTTGTACGGGGTGCCGTTTGCCATCAAGGACAACATCGACGCGGCCGGCTGGCCGACGACGGCGGCATGCCCCGAGTTCGCCTATACCGCCAGTGACGACGCAACAGCACTGGCACGCCTGCGCGCAGCGGGCGCTATTTTGATGGGCAAGACCAATCTCGACCAGTTCGCCACCGGCCTGGTCGGCACGCGATCGCCCTATGGCGCGGTGCCCAACAGCTTCAACCCCGATTACGTCAGCGGCGGCTCCAGCTCGGGCTCGGCTTCGGTGGTGGCACGCGGCTTGGTGGCGTTTTCCCTCGGCACCGACACCGCAGGTTCCGGACGAGTGCCCGCTGGCTTCAACAACATCGTCGGCCTGAAGCCGACCAAGGGCCGCTTGCCCAATACCGGGCTGGTGCCGGCGTGCAAAACCGTGGACTGCATCTCGGTGTTCGCGCTGACCGTGGCAGACGCACAGATGGTCGCTGGCCTCGCCGAAGGCTTCGATGCGGCCGATGCCTATTCCCGGCGCAACCCGGGCACCGCGCCGGTGGGGTTCAGTGCAGGCCTGAAACTGGCGGTGCCGGACACCCTGGAGTTTTTCGGTGACAGCCAGAATCAGGCAGTGTTCGAACAGGCGCTGCACCGGCTGAGCGACATGGGCGCTGAAATCACCCGCATCGACTTCACCCCCTTCAAGGCGCTGGCCGAGCAGCTGTATTACGGGCCCTGGGTGGCCGAGCGCACGGCGGCGCTGAGCGCAATGCTGGACACCCGACCCGGCGCAATCAACCCGGTTGTGCGCGGCATCGTCGAAAGCGGTCTGGCGTACAGCGCCTGTGACGCCTACCGCGCCGAGTACTTGCGCGCCACCCTCAGCCGGCAAATCAACGAAGCGCTGGCCGCATTCGACGCCCTGGTCGTGCCCACCTCCGCGACCCTGCGCACCCAGGCTGAAATGGCCGAAGAGCCGGTGTTGTACAACTCGCAGTTCGGCTTTTACACCAACTTCACCAACCTGGCGGACCTCTCAGCGCTGGCGGTGCCGGCGGGCATTCGTGCCGATGGCTTGCCTTCGGGAATCACCTTCATCGCTGCGGCCTGGCACGACACTGCGCTCGCCCGTTTCGGGCAGCGCTGGCAGGAAAGTCTGCGCTTGCCACTGGGCGCCACCGGGCGTGCCATGCCTGCGCCGACGGCTTCGCTCCCCGTTGCACCGCGTGGCAGTGTGCGCGTTGCGGTAGTAGGCGCGCACCTGACCGGCATGCCGCTCAACCGCCAACTGACTCAACGCGACGCCGTGCTGGTCGAGCAGAGCCTCACTGCAGGCGACTACCGGCTCTACGCCTTGCCCGGCACGGTGCCGCCCAAGCCGGGCCTGGTGAAATCGACCAGCGGCGCGGCAATCATCGTCGAGCTGTGGGACATCCCGCTGGCGCGTTTTGGCGAATTCGTCGCCGAGATTCCCGCGCCGTTGGGCATCGGCAATCTGACGCTCAAAGACGGTCGCAGCGTCAAAGGCTTCATTTGCGAGCCCTGGGCGATTGAAGACGCGCTGGACATCACCGCTTTCGGTGGCTGGCGCGCTTACATCGCCAGTCTGCAGAACGCCTGAGCCCACCCTGGGGCGGCGAACAGTTCGCTGCCCCAGAGCGTCACTGTCCTTGCCGGAGTATTCAGCCCATCATTTCCGCTCAGACACCCAAGCCACGCCCGGCCAACCTGGCCGAGCGTATTTACCAGCAGCTCAAACAGGACATCTTCGAGTTCCGCCTGCTGCCCGGCGACCGCTTCAGCGAGGGGGAGGTGGCCGAACGAGTGCAGGCCAGCCGAACGCCGGTGCGTCAGGCCCTGTATCGCCTGGAACGGGAGGGTTACCTGGAGGTGTACTTTCGCAGCGGCTGGCGGGTAAGGGCGTTCGATTTCGCCTATTTCGAGGAGCTTTACGATGTGCGTATCGTGCTGGAGTGTGCGGCCCTGGCCCGACTTGAGCAGTTGGACCTGAAACAGCAGCCGCTGATCGAAGAAATCACCCGGACCTGGCGGCTCGAACCGTCGCACCGTCTGCGCGATGCTCACGAGGTGTCAGCGCTGGACGAGCGTTTCCATTGTGCGTTGGTTGAGGCCGCCGGCAATGGCGAGATGACGCGCATGCACCGGGAGATCACCGAGAAGATTCGCATCATCCGCCGCCTGGATTTCACCCAGACGGCGCGAATCGATGCGACCTATGACGAGCATGCGCAGATCCTTGATGCCGTACTCGCCTGCCAGACCGATAAGGCGCAGCGGCTGCTGACCCGGCACATCGAACTCAGCAAGCAGGAAGTGCGCAAGATCACGCTGCACCGCCTGCATATCGCCCGGCCATGAGCCCAGGCCTCTCGCCTCAGTTGCGGCTCATTAGGCGCAGCGTTGTTCAATACGGTTCAGCAAGGCTCAGCGCGGGTTGCGTCGCTCAGCCACCTCGGCGAGTACCGCGAGATCCATTTCGCCCTGACCATGCTCCATGGCGTCCTGCAGGTGAGCGCGGACCATGTCGGCCAGCGGCATGTGTACCGAGACTTGCCCGGCGGCTGCCAGCGCCAGGTCTACGTCTTTCAGGCCAAGCACGGCCTTGAACGCGGCCGGTTCGTACTGACGTTCACCAATCAGCGCGCCGTAGCCGGCGTAGACCGGGCCGGGGAAAACGGTTGAAGACGCCAGCTCCACCAGGTCCGCGGATTTCAAACCGTGGCGGGTGACCAGCACGGCCGCTTCGCTCATCGCCTCAATGGCTGAAACCAGCATGAAATTCATCGCCAGCTTCATGACGTTCGCGCTCGAAGGCGTCTCGCCGATATGCCAGGTTTTGGTGCCGATCAGGTCGAACAGAGGCTGCACGGTATCGATGGCCTGGGCCGAACCGGCCGCGATGATGTTGAGCTTCCCGGCGGCGGCCACATTGGGCCGGCCCATCACCGGCGCGGCGATGTAATCGACCCCTTGTGCTGCATGCAGCCCCGCCAGTTCATCGGCGAAGGCGACAGCGATGGTGGCCATGTTGACGTGGATCAGCGGGCCCTTGAGTTGCTTGAGCAATCCGGAATCCAGCAGCACCGCACGCAAGGCCTTGTCATCGGCGAGCATGCTGAAGACCACGTCAGCGGCAAACGCCTGCGCGGGTTCGCTGACCGCCGTGGCGCCTTGCCCGACCAGCGCTTGCGAAGCACCGGGTGAACGGTTCCAGACCAGCAGTTCATGACCGCCTTTCAACAGATTGGCGGCGACGGCCTGACCCATATTGCCAAGGCCCAAAAAACCGATTTTCATGGGGGTGCGCTCCAATGGAGGGTGGGGGTGTGGCGCACACTCGTACCATCAAACCTTCGGCCATTCACCTGAAACTTTGGTCATCTGTCGGAATTGATCGGTGCAGCCGTGACAGACCCGCCCTGCAGCGCGCGCTCCAGGCCTGACCCGCCGTCTGCAACTGACGGCTGCACATCACGCAGGCTTTTGCGCTTGTCGCGCTTCCCCGCGTATCACCAGGCCAATCCCCAGCGTAGACACCGCCATGCCCAATGCCATCAGCCATGACAGCGGCTCATCGAACATGGCCCAGGCCAACAGCAACGTCAGCGGCGGGCTGAGATAGAGGACGCTCGCGACTCGGGTGGCGCTGGAACGGCGCAGGCACATCCAATACAGGCCGTAGCCGCCCAGCGTCGACAGCGCTACCGTCCACAGCACGCTCGTTACAAAGCCGCTATTGGCGACGGGCGCGAGACTGCCATGCCAGCCGGCAACACCGGCGAAGGCGAAGGTCGACACGAAGCACTGCAACCAGAGGTTGGGGAGCAAGCCCATGGCCTGGGAGGCGGGCGCCTGTTTTTGCCACAGCGTGGCGACCGCCAGCGACAGCATGCCCAGCACCGGCAGACCGTAGGCCCACGGTGGCGCATTGCCTAAAGCCAGTGCGTCATGGGTGGCCAGCACCACGCCGGCCAGGCCGATCAGCAAACCGGCCCACACCTGTCGGCCCAGTCGCTGGCGCAGGACCACCGCCGCCAGCACCGCCATGCCCATCGGCAGCAAGTCGGCGAACAGCGCCGCCAGCCCGGCCGGCACGCCGAGGGCGATGCCTTCGGTGACGCCGATCAGGTAACCGGCCATGGCCAGCAGACCGATACCCGCGTTTTTCAGCAGCACTGTTCGCGATGTCTGGCGCAATTGCCGGACGACGAACGGGAAAAGGATGAGCGTGACCACGACGCACCGCCAGAACACCACCAGGGAGGCTGGCGCGTAATCGATGGAGAAGCGCGCGCCGATAAAGCCCGAGCTCCAGGTCACCACAAGCCCGGCTTCGAGCAGCGGCAGCGGCAGTGCTCGACGCGGGGCAACGAGGGGCAGGGTGGCACTGGTCAGTTCGTTTGAAGTGTTCATGGACCTACCGTACGCAACCGCCGTAATCTGATAAATCAAAATAAATGGCAGTAGTCATTCGGGATTCGTAAATCATGGGCGCCATCCTCGATATCGAACACGTCCGCACATTTCATGCCGTGGCACGCATCGGCAAATTCAGCGCGGCGGCCGAGCATCTGCACAAAAGTCCGGCGGCGGTCAGTGTTCATGTCCAGCGGCTGGAGGCGGTGGCGGGCGGGCGATTGCTGCATCGGGACAATCAGTCGGTGTCGCTGACCCCGCTGGGCCGGCGCTTCCTGACGTCCACTCGCGCGCTGCTGAGCACCCATGATCAAGTGCTGGCTGATTTGCAGGGCACGCGCCTGGCCGGGCGCATCACCCTGGGCGTGCCGGATGAATACGCCGCGCATCTGATTCGCGACGTGCTACCGGCCTTCGCCGCGGCGTGGCCGAACATTGTGCTGGAGCTGAAAACCGCACCCAGCTACGCGCTGCGCGATCAGGTGCAGCGAGGGCGTTTGCAGGTAGCGATCATCGCGCAGCCGCGGGGTCAGCTGGGCGCCGACGATCAACTGCTGGTGCCCACGACGCCGGTCTGGGTCGGCGCCGCGCATCTTTCGGGGGATTTGCCCGACCCGTTGCCGCTGGCGGTGCATGCCGCGCAGTGCCCCTACCGGCAAGTGATGATCGAGTCACTCAAGCGCAGCGGCCAACGCGTGCGCATCGTGCTCGACAGCCCCTCCAATCAGGCGGTCAAGGCATGCGTCGAAGCGGGTCTGGCCATCAGCCTGATCGACCGCGCGCGCGTGACCGATGCCATGCGCATCCTTGAGGGGCTTCCGAAAGTTGATGACCACGACGTCATCGTGGTCCGCTCGGCGGCCTCGAAAGGGGATGACGCGGTGGACCTGTTGAGTCAGGCGATCGGGCAGAATTTTCGGCTTTGAGAGGAGAGGTCAGTCCTCGGAGCGTTCACAGAAGCGCAGGCGATTGCCGAACGGGTCGGCGATTTCTATGACCTTGCCCCAGTCCAGGTCCTGAATGCCGGGGCGTGAATAGCCGTAGTTTTTCGCCAGCAGTTCGCGCTGCAGTTCGGCGATGTCGCTGACCGGCACGAAGATCGTCGAGCCCGGCGTGGCGTCGCCGTGGTGTTCGGTCAGGTGAATGACGAGCTGGCCCCGGCGGGCCTGGGCATACAGCGGCAGCCCGGGTTCGAAGCGATGCTCCCAGTCGAGACTGAAGCCCAGAAAATCGACATAAAACTCCTTGGCCTTGGCTTCGGAAAAAATACGAATCAACGGTATCGCCGGGGACATCTGCACAGGGTTCGCTCCTTGAGGGTCTGAGCGGGCGATTCTAGCTCAATTGCAGGTGAGCAGCGCCGGCCCCATTGCCATCCCGGTCTCAAGAAGCAGGGCATGCGCGAGATTCTGCCATGCGCGCGCCGAAGTTTCCCGAGGTTACCCGGAGCAACGGTAGGAGCCCGGCTTGCTGGCGAAAGCGTCGTACCAGTCAGCACCGTCATTGCAGACCCACCGCCTTCGCCAGCACGCCGGCTCCTACAGATTTGAGTACGCCGATGGTCTCCGGGGTTGCCCGATCAATTGTAGGAGCGCGCTTGCCCGCGAAAAATATCCGCCCGTGGCATTGGCGGACCTGACCCACCGCCTTCGCCAGCAAGCCGGCTCCTACAGGTTATGCGTACGCCGAAAATATCCGAGGTTGCCTGGATCGAGGGTAGGAGCGCGCTTGCCCGCGAAAAATATCCGCCCGTGGCATTGGCGGACCTGACCCACCGCGTTCGCCAGCAAGCCGGCGCTTACAGATTTGCGCACGCCGAAAATATCAGAGGTTGCCTGGATCGAGTGTAGGAGCGCGCTTGCCCGCGAAAAATATCCGCGCATGACATTGGCGAACCTGACCCACCGCTTTCGCCAGCAAGCCGGCTCCTACAGATTTGCGTACGCCGATGGTCTCCGGGGTTGCCCGATCAATTGTAGGAGCGCGCTTGCCCGCGAAAGATATCCGCGCATGACATTGGCGAACCTGACCCACCGCTTTCGCCAGCAAGCCGGCTCCTACAGATTTGCGTACGCCGATGGTCTCCGGGGTTGCCCGATCAATTGTAGGAGCGCGCTTGCCCGCGAAAAATATCCGCGCATGACATTGGCGAACCTGACCCACCGCGTTCGCCAGCAAGCCGGCGCCTACAGATTTGCGCACGCCGAAAATATCAGAGGTTGCCCGGATCAACCGTAGGAGCCGGCTTGCTGGCGAAAGCGTTGGGTCAGGCAACACTGTCGTTGCAGAAACACCGCCTTCGCCAAAACGCGGAAGGGCCGCTGTCTCGGTTCAGCGGGGACGTTTCAAAGGAGGCGGGAGATGCGATAAACGGCGCCGTGCTGGCACATCAGCCACGGCGCGCGTCAAAGAAGCGAAGGGTCAGGCGATCAGCTGCGCAGGTCTTTGTTGATTTCGTCTTCATCCTTGTGCGGAACGGATGTAGTCGGCAGCTCGGGCGGGTAGAACTCGCCTTTGAGACCAAGAGCAGCAATGCGGCCCTTGAGCTTTTCGATGACGGTGTCGATGTCGTGTTGGTCATCCAGATCGTCAACGCGCAGCCAAAGGTGCGGAAGGTTCTCGAAATACACGCCGTCGATTTCCACGTCCTGGGTCATCTCGCGTTCCTGGCGCCACAGGCACTTGCGGTGCACGGTCGCCGGGTCCTGCGGCCAGGTTTCCGACGTGGTGAGCCAGACCTCGTGGTAGTCCTGCAAATCGATACTTTCAACTTTGTCCAGAGGGATAAAAGTATTCACACATCACCTGTCAGCCAAGGGGATCGGGTCAGGCCGTTGCGCTGCTGCCTGCCACAGATCCATTACCGTTCAAAAAAGCGCACAACACTATGGCCGCCGTTTGGCTGATGAGTTCAACCCTGCGCGCTATCGCCCGCAACGGCGAGGCCCGTTCACTGCAGCGCCGGCTCACGGCTGAACGTCTCAACCGCACGCACCAGCCCCTTGGCGGCGAGCGCCACCAGTTCGGCGCCTTTTTCCGGGCTTGCCAATGCGGGGTCGGAGCCCATGCGCCCATCGGGGAAACGCGTTCGGAAATCCCTGGCCTCACGGATCGGGCCGGACGGCGCGATCTGCGGCGAATAGTCTGCGGTTTTGATGGATTCGGGGTAGGCCCACTGGGTCACGGCGATCTCGGACGGCGTTGCATGCGAGCCGTGGCCAACCGGGAACTGCCGGTGAGCCAGGTCGCCCACGCCCTCCAGATCCCACCAGTTGGTCAGCTTCAGGGCGAAACCTGCGGGGCGTCGGGCAAAACTGGCCTCGGCATACAGCTCGGAGAAAGCGGCTTCGATCGACGCGATGTTGCCGCCATGGCCATTGAGGAAAAGTATTTTTTCAAAGCCGTGGCCTGCCAGCGAACGCGTCCAGTCGCCGATGGCGGCAATGAAGGTCGATGGGCGCAGGGAAATCGTGCCGGGAAAGCCCAGATGGTGCTGCGCCATGCCAATGTTGAAAGTCGGCGCGATGAGTATGTCGGCGCTCTTCTGCGCTTCGTGGGCAATGATCTGCGGGCACATCCAGTCCGTGCCGAGCAGACCGGTGGGGCCGTGTTGTTCGTTGGAACCGATCGGTACGACGATCGTGCGGCTGCGCTTGAGAAACTGCTCGATTTCAATCCAGGTGCTGTGGTGCAGAAGCATGTCAGGTCCTCTTCAAACGAAAGATTTGGAAATCGGTGGAGGCGGGCAGGGACTGCGAACAGCAAAGCTGTAAGGCGCCGCTCGAGCGCAATCGACACTCACGCCTGCGGCACCGCCGGAAAGCGCGCCACGAAGCAGGTCCCCGACTCGGCCGACGAATTCACGGTCAGCGTGCCGTCGTGGGCGGTGGCGATCTGTGAGGCGATATACAAGCCCAGCCCCAGACCTTCTCCGCGCCCGCCGGCTTCGGAACGGGTGAATGGCTCAAACAGCAGCGGCATCATCCGGGCAGAAATGGGCGTGCCACGGTTGGTCACCGAAATGACCACTTGGCCATCGTCCTGCGTCACGTCGAGATGAATAGGCGTGGCGATCGAGCCGTGCGTGACCGCGTTACCCAGCAGGTTGGACAGCAACTGGCTGATGCGCAGCGGGTCGCAGTAGACGCGCTCGCCCAGGCTGATCCGTTCCACAAAGATCGCTTGCGGCTGGGACGCCCGGACCTCTTGCACCGTCGCTGCCAGCACGTCGGCGAGGTCATCCGTGAGGTGGCGCTTCACAGGGATACCACCGCCCATGCGCCCGCGAGCGAAATCCAGCACGTTTTCGATCAATACGCCCATGCGAATCGAGCTTTGCCGGATGGCCGCTACCAGCCCCAGCGAGCGCTTGTCTTCGGTCTTGGTTGCCAGCAGGTCGGCGCTCATGCGAATGGCACTCAACGGCGTGCGCAGGTCGTGACCCAGCACCGCCATGAACTGCTCGCGCAGCCGGCCGTGCTCATTGGCGTCGCTCAATTCAGCGCGTGCCGTGTCCAGATGGCCTTGAGTGTCCAGGCTCATGGCAATCAGCTGCGAGAACAGGGTCAGCGTCTTGACGATGGCCGGGTCGTCCAGGTCGGCCGGCACCGAATCGATGGCGCACAGGGTGCCGAAAAAGCGACCGTCGGCCAACACGATGGGGAGGGAAATGTAGCTTTCCAGACCGTACGCAAGGGGCGTGTGATGGGTGCTGTAGTGCGGGTCGACGCTGGCATGGCCGAACACCACCGGGTTGTGATGCTGACGAATCTCATGACAGATGGTCGATTCCAGTACCAGCTCGCCGCCCGGCTTGAGGCCGAAGTTGATTGAATCATCCACGGCGCAGGCGACCCAGTGGCTGTCCGTGACCCGGGCAACCGCGGCAAAGCGCATGCCGGTGAGGTGCTTGACCATGCTCAAAACGACCGGCACGGCCGGGATCGCACTGATCGCCTCGACATCCAACGCAAACTCTGGGCGGGTCATCGGATCTGGCTCTGAAAGGTGAGGAGGCAGCGTAGCGTGAAATGTTAAGTATGGCGAATCCCGGAGGGCAGCCGCGTAATGCCCCTGGGCGCCTGGTCGCTGCGGGTATAAGCCCGGTTAATCACTGTTGCAGATTGAACCCTCACCTCTGCAAGAGGGTCGGTTCTTTAGTGCCCCGGGAGCAAATGTCATTTGCGTCCAGCCGGCTGTTTGCCGTGGGTCGCCGTTGCAATACTTCCCTGCCTTATGTCTCTCCAATAACAGGCCCATGGATGGCCGTCGCGAGGTTGAACGATGATAGCGTTGCACCGATTTGCACTGTTGATGACCACTGCCGCGATGCTCAGCGCCTGTGGCGAAACGGCCAAGCTGCCGTTCCAGGCCGGCGTCGGTCCGCAACCGCAGCTGCCCGAGCCCAACAGTTCGCTGATTCCGACGGTCAAGGTGTCCAAAGCGGTGGGCTGGAACGGCACCGACACGCCCAAGGCCGCCGAAGGCTTCAAGGTCAGCGCACTGGCCGAGAACCTCGATCACCCGCGCTGGCTGTACAGCCTGCCCAATGGCGACATTCTGGTCGCCGAAAGCAACAAGCCGCCAAAGCCTGAAGGCGCGAAGGACGGCGGCTCAGGGGTAATGGCCTGGATCAAGCGCACGGCCACCGGCATCGTCATGAGCCGTGTCGGCGCCGAAGCCGAGAGCGCAAACCGCATCAGCATCCTGCGTGACGCCGACGGTGACGGCCGTGCCGAGATGAAAAAAGTCTTTATCAGCGGCCTGACTTCGCCGTTCGGCATGGTGCTGGTGGGCAACGAGCTGTTCATCGCCGACGCCGACGCGGTGGTCAAAGTCCCTTACAACGCCGGCCAGACCGAGAGCACCGCCACGCCAGTGAAAGTCACTGACCTGCCAGCCGGGATCAACCACCACTGGACCAAGAACATCATCGCCAACCGCGAAGGCACCAAGCTTTACGTCACCGTGGGCTCCAACAGCAACGTGGCCGAAAATGGCCTGGAGGCCGAAGAAGGCCGTGCGGCGGTGTGGGAAGTGGATGTCAAAACCGGACAGAAGCGCCTGTTCGCCAGCGGGTTGCGCAACCCCAACGGGCTGGCCTGGAAACCCGGCAGCAACGAGCTGTGGACAGTGGTCAATGAGCGTGACGAAATCGGCAGCGATCTGGTGCCCGATTACCTGACGTCCGTCAAGGACGGGGCCTTTTACGGCTGGCCGTGGAGCTACTACGGCAACCATGTCGACAGTCGTCTGCAACCGCCGCGCCCGGACATGGTCGCCAAGGCCATTGCCCCCGACTACGCCCTCGGCACCCACGTTGCGCCGCTGGGCCTGACCTGGTCCGACGCGCGCGGCATGCCGGCGAACTTCTCGGATGGCGTTTTCATTGGCGAGCACGGTTCGTGGAACCGCAATCCGCAATCAGGCTACAAAGTGGTGTTCGTCGCCTTCAAGGACGGTCGCCCATCGGGCATGCCGGTGGATTTCCTGACCGGGTTCCTGAACGCCGACGGCGATGCCCAGGGCCGGCCAGTGGGCGTGATTCTCGACAACAAAGGCGCATTGCTGGTCGCCGACGACGTGGGCAACAAGGTCTGGCGCGTCAGCCAGGCCAAATAAGGCCAAGCGTGCGATAAATGAAAAATGCCGGCGATGAGCCGGCATTTTTCGTTTCAGGCCTTACAAAGACACGTCAATTCGGACGAGGGCGGTCAGGTGCTTTCCCGCGACAGAATCTGATACCCGGTGACAACCTGCTGCGCACTGCGCGGCTGACCTTCGCGTCGGTCCCGGGCGGCGGCCACCAGCAATTCACCCGCGCGACGCCCGATGTCGTAAGGGTCGACCGCGATGGTGGTAATGGTCGGGGTGCAGTAGCGCGACACTTCAAAATCGCCGAAGCCGGCAACGGCCATATCGCCCGGCACCTTCAGCCCGCGACGGTGGCATTCCATGATGGCGCCGAACGCCGACAGATCGCTCACGCACATCACCGCATCGGTGTCGGGCCATTGCTGCAGCAGCAGGGCAATCGATTCGCCCCCGTGGCTCATGGTAATCGGCGACTCGCCGTGCTCGATCAGCCGAGGCGCTAAACCCAGTGCACTGAGCGCCTGAAGGTAACCGCGCTGGCGCTGCCGGCCGCGATCATCCAGCACCGACGCTCCGCCGATGAACGCGATGCGCCGGTAGCCTTTGTCGTGCAGGTGACGAACCATGCTCGCCGCGGCTTCAACATTGGAAAAACCCACTGACTGCTCGATCGGGTTGTCAGGCACGTCCCAGGTCTCGACCACGGGCACTTGCGACTGCAGCAGCATCTGGCGGGTGCTGTCCAGGTGTGAACCGCCGGTGAGCATGATGCCCAGCGGACGATGCCGCAGCAGCGTGCGCACCAGCAAGGCTTCTTCGTCGAGGTGGTAATCGGTGTCGCCCAGCAGCAGACACAAGCCGTGTTTGCCGAGCACGTCATTGAGCCCGCGAACAGTGTCGGCGAAGTTGGAACTGACCAGCGACGGCACCAGCGCCACGACGAACTCGGAACGCCCGCTGGACAATGCGCCGGCCGAGGCATCGGGCACATAACCGAGGCTGTCGATGGCGGCCTGTACGCGCCGGGTGGTTTGCGGGGATACATCGCGTCCGGCCAACACCCGCGACACGGTCATCTTCGACACGCCGGCGAGCCTGGCCACATCGGCCATGCGGGGCACGGCGGCGGGCTTGTCTTGATCTTTCACACTCATAACGTCGGCTGTCGTCCTGCTATCCGGGCGAGGGCGCGTCGTTGAGCGCCCGGTCGTCGAAATATACAGGGTCGATGATCGCTGCGTGGGTGCAAAATCTCGCTCGTTCAGCTTGAAAACCGGCGCGCTCCCAAGACGCAAAGCACGACTCCCGCCGTGACGCCCAGCATGCCCGGGCTCACGCGTTCATCGAGCAGCGTCGCGGCCAGTGTCAGGCCAAAGAACGGTTGCAACAACTGCAACTGGCCAACCGCCGCGATCCCGCCCTGTGCCAGGCCTCGGTACCAGAACACAAACCCGATCAGCATGCTGAACAGCGACACATAGCCCAGACTCCACCAGGCCTGTGCGCTGATACCTGACAGCGAGGGCGGCGCGCTGACAGCAGTCATCATCAACATCAGCGGCAAGGCCAGCACCAGCGCCCAGCAAATCACCTGCCAACCGCCCAGGCTGCGGGACAGTTTTGCACCCTCGGCGTAGCCCAACCCACAGACCACGATTGCCAGCAACATCAGCAGGTCACCAGTCAGCGAAGCCGCCAGACCTTGGGCGCAGGCAAAGCCGACGACCAGCGCGCTGCCCAGCAGCGAACAAAGCCAGAAAGTCGGCCGGGGACGCTCGCCGCCACGCAGCACGGCGAACACGGCGGTGGCCAGCGGCAGCAGGCCGATGAAGACGATGGAGTGCGCCGACGTGACGTGCAGCAAAGCCAGTGCAGTGAGCAACGGAAAGCCGACCACCACGCCGCTGGCCACTATCAACAGCGCGAACCACTGCTGGCGCCGGGGACGTTGTTCTTTCAACAGCCACAGCAGGCACAGCGCGACAACACCGGCGATGGACGCCCGCGCCACGGTCAGAAACAGCGGCGCGAATTCCAGCACGGCGATCCGGGTGGCCGGCAGCGATCCGCTGAAAATGATCACGCCGATGATCCCGTTAAGCCATCCACCCATCTGGGGCCGGGTAGCAAGCGGCTGAAGCTTTGAGGAGTGTTCCATGAGGGCGAGCCTTTGACGGGACGAGCGCACCGCGAACATGAGCGCGACAGCTTGTCGGAAGAATGGGTGAACCTGATTTCGTCTTCGCACCCTAAAGCGCAGACTCGGCACAATCAAAAAATTGTCATGGATACAGTGTCATGCCCCGCGCCCGTTACAAATCGCTGGTCGACCGGCTCGCTGCTCAGATCGCGGCTGGCAAACTTTCACCGGGAACGCGCCTGCCGACCCATCGACAGCTGGCCGCGCAAGAGGGCTTCGCGCTGGTCACCGCGTCCCGGGTGTACGCTGAGCTTGAAGCCATGGGGCTGGTCAGCGGCGAGACCGGACGGGGGACCTTTGTTCGGGAAATCAGCCTGCCGCTCAGCCACGGAGTCGATCAGCACGCCACCGCCCCGGGCGTACTCGACCTCAATTTCAATTACCCCACGCTGCCGGGTCAGGCCGATCTGCTGCGCACCGGTCTTCGGCAGTTGGCGCTGTTCGGTGATCTGGACGCCTTGTTGCGCTACCAGCCCCACGCCGGTCGTGGCCGTGAGCGGGCCTGCATGGCTCGGCATCTGGCTGAACGCGGCTTGACGGTTCAGGCAGAGGAGGTGGTCATCGTCAGCGGCGCTCAACAGGGTCTGGCCGTCACCGTGATGGCCTTGCTGAAACCGGGTGATGTGGTCGCGGTGGACGCGCTGACCTATTCGGGCTTCAAAGTATTGGCTGAGGCCTGCCGGCTGGAGTTGTTACCAATTCCACTAACGTGCAACGGGCCTGATCTGGATGCCCTCGAACGGCTATGCCAGCAACGACGCGTCAAAGCGGTTTACACCATGCCGACGTTGCACAACCCGATGGGTTGGGTCATGGATGTGTCGTGGCGAGCGCGTTTGATTGCCATCGCCCGGCAGCGTGATGTGCTGCTGATCGAAGACGCGGCCTACTCGTTTCTGGTTGAGGACGCGCCGCCGCCGTTGAAGGCCCTGGCCCCTGAACTGACGGTGTACGTGTCGGGCTTCTCGAAAAACGTCGCCACCGGTTTGCGGGTGGGGTATGTGGTCGCCCCGCTGGACAGAATTGCCGCCATTGAGCGCGCGATCCGGGCGACTGCCTGGAACACGCCGGGCGTGATGACCGCGCTGGTGTGCGGCTGGATTGAGGACGGCACCGTTCTGCGCCTGAAGGCCGAAAAACGCCACGATGCCCAAGCCCGACAAACACTGGGGCGGCAGCTGCTAAAAGGGTTGAACGTCGTCAGTCACCCGGCGTCCTACTTTATGTGGCTGCCACTGCCTGAGGATGCCAGGGCGGATCAGGTGGTGAGAGAGCTGTTGAGCAGGAACGTCGCGGTGTCGCCCGCCGAGCCTTTCGCGACCACCAGCGCGGCGCCCCATGCGATACGGCTGGCGTTGGGTTCCCTGGACCGTGAAGCGTTGGCTGGGGCATTGCGCGAGGTGGCCAGCACGATCGGCCGGTATGTCTACTGAGCAGCGTGGAAGGGCGGATGGCGAGCGGCTTTGTTGACGCATCGGTAAGGGTGTTTCTCAGCCTGACTACCATTCCGGAAATCGATAGTCACCATCACGGCAGGTGCGTTCTCTTTTTTTCCGAAAGGAAGGAGGATGGCCCCATACCGAACTTGCTTTAGAAGGACGCCACGCGATGAGACTTTCAACCCTGCTGACCCTTGTCGCCGTGCTGTCCAGCGGTTTCGCCGCAACGGGCGCTGCTCATGCCGCCGATGCCGAAGCCTGCCACTTGCTGCCGGTGGCTGAAAGCCGTGTGGCGCTTCATTCGTCTCAGAGCGTCGGCGTGCTTTACAGCGAAAACACCGTCAGCACCCTTGAATACCTTGAGCGCTACCATGCGGTGGCACTGAAGGGTGTGAAGAATGGCGCGCTCGACGCACGGATCCGTGACGCCTTCATCAGCAGCTCCGATCCGAAGCTGGCGGTGGACTGGTTGAAGGGCTCACTGCAGAAAGAATTTGCGTCGGTGACGGTCTACGAGAATCTGGATGCGCTGATGCAAGCGCGCCCTGACGTCGTCGTGATGCTCGACACCTACAATCGCCTGGTGTCCAAACGCAACTCGCAGGTCGAGGCGCGCTTCGCAGCGACGTTCTACGACTCTAACCTGCAATTCATCGGCAAAGCCGAAGGCCTGGGTTTCAAGGAATTGAACTCGGTGTGGGTTCGTGACAAGGCCGCGCCGGAGATCGCTGCGCAGATCAATCAGCAACGTGATTTGCAGATCAATGCACTGAAGCAATTCGACGCCTCGCTCAAGGCGCTGGTGACCACCGGTCATACGGCGGAAGTGGCGAGTAACTGATCAGTTACGCATCCCTGCTCAGGGTAACAGTGGGCGTATCCGGCGCTGAGAATCATCCGTGATCGCTGTGCCCTGAGGGGTCGTATTGCGGGCGAGCGCGCCTGCGCATCGCCTGGGCTCTGTGTCCGGAATTGCGTGCTCAATCACTGCGTCAGGAATTCGCGCAAGCGCTGCTGCAGACGGTCGACGGCATTGTCCATCGCCAGGAAGCTTTCGACGGGCATCACCTGCCAGCGCTGGCCTTCATCACCAAAGACCACCTCATCGAACAGGCCTTCGCGCACCTCGGTCACAAAAAACCAGGTGTCGAGACCGTTGTTCCCCTGGCCGGGGTAGACCTGCTTGTGAATGAATGATGCAGGGTCCAGGACGATGCCGAACTCCTCAAGCGTTTCCCTCACGGCACAGTCTTCCGGCGTTTCGTCGCCTTCGCGCCCGCCGCCGGGCAAGTCCCACAGGCCCGGCCACGGAATGTCCGGCTTATTGTCGCGCTGGTAGGTCAACAGCATGCCATTGCACAGAATGGCCACTTTTGCGCCTGAAAAGGGAGGGTGCATGGAGAGGGTCACGCCTTGCGTCATTCGATACCCTCAAGTTAACACTTCCCGGCTGAAGCCGGTCCCACAGGAACAGCGCGTACTTCCCGGCTGAAGCCAGTCCCACAGGAACACCACGCGCACAAGTGGGACCGGCTTCAGCCGGGAAGACATCATGCGCCACATTGCAAAATTGACATTACTCATACTGGCCTTTTCCCGGCTAAAGCCAGTCCCACAGAAACAGCGCGTACTTCCCGGCTGAAGCCAGTCCCACTGGAACACCACGCGCACAAGTGGGACCGGCTTCAGCCGGGAAGACGTCATGCGCCACACTGCAAATTTAACATTATTCATACTGGCCTTTTCCCGGCTTAAGCCGGTCCCACAGGAGCGCCGCGTGCTACTTGCGTTCCACCACATTCAGGAGCAGCCATGGACATTGCATCACTCAAAGCGGCGTACCAAGGCTACATCGCCTGCCTCAATCGTCAGGACTGGCTGGCGTTGGGTGACTTCGTGGACGAGGACGTGCGTTACAACGGGGAGCGCGTCGGGCTGGACGGGTATCGGGGCATGCTTGAGGAGGACTTTCGCCGCATCCCCGACCTGCGCTTCGTCATCGACCTGCTGATCGCCGAGCCGCCACGTATCGCTGCGCGCTTGTGCTTCGACTGCACGCCCGCAGGTGAGTTGTTCGATGTACCGGTCAACGGCAGAAGGGTGAGGTTTACAGAGAACGTGTTCTACACGTTGGAGGCGGGGCGGATCGTCGCTGTACAGTCGGTCATCGACAAGGCGGCGGTGGCGGCGCAGGTGCTGATGACCTGAGCCGCCTGAGCGCGTCGAGGCGCTGCTGACTCACCACCCGCGCGGGCAGCCAGTCAGCATCAGCACCGACTGTCAGTGCAACGCGCTGGCGCGATTCTTCGCCACATCCTCCGCTTTGACTTCGCCATTGCTTTGGCCGAAGCGACGCAGCACGAAGGTGCTGACAGCCGCCAGCTCGGCGTCGCTGTAGCTTCGGGCAAAATCAGGCATGCGCTGATCGACGCGGTCGGCCGTTGGGGTGTGGCCCTCCAGCAATGTCGCGACCAGATTGCGCCCTTTTGGATCGTTGACGGTTTTCAGACCGGCCAACCCGCCTGCCGGCGACTGCCTCCCGCTGCCGTCGAGCTGGTGGCAGGCCACGCAGGTGTCGTTGAACAGCTTCTGCCCCAGGCCTTTTTGCAGGGCAGCATCGTTCATGACCATGGACGGCCGGGGAATGCCTTCGCTTCGCGCCGGCTTGCTCTTGAGATACACCGCCATGGCTTTCAGGTCGGCGGGGTCGAGGTAGCGCAGACTGTGCTCGACCGCGTCACCCATCGGCCCGCCCGCGCCGCCGAAACCGGCAGCGTAGCCCTTGGACAGGTAGCTGACGATGGCCTCTTCAGGCCACGCGCCGATGCCGTATTTGGCGTCGGAACTGATGTTGTACGCCTGCCAGTTGCCCAGCTCTGCACCGGCCAGGGAGTTGCCGGTGCTCATGGCCTGGAAGATATTGCGCGGGGTGTGGCACTCGCCGCAGTGGCCCGGGCCCTGAACCAGATACGCGCCGCGGTTCCATTCAGCGGACTGTTTGCTGTCCGGGACGAAGCGCTCGTTGGAGGCGAAGATCGCGTTCCAGAACATCATTCCCCAGCGCTGGTTGAACGGAAAGCCGATCTTGTTCTCGGGCGGCGCCTGCTTGACCGGCTCCAGGCTGAACAGATAGCCCTTGATCGCCAGAATGTCTTCGCGGGGCATCAACGTGTACGAGGTGTAGGGGAAGGCCGGGTAGTAATGCTTGCCGTCCTTGCCGACGCCTTTTTGCAGGGCATCGACAAATTCGTCGTCGGTCCAGTTACCGATGCCGGTTTCCTTGTCCGGAGTGATGTTGGGCGAATACAGGCTGCCGAACGGCAACTTGAATTCCAGCCCGCCAGCGTATGGCTTGCCGCCCGGTACGACGTGGCAGGCCACGCAGTCAGCAGCACGGGTCAGGTACTCGCCCTTGCTCATGGGCGCGGTGTCGCTCGCGTAAACGGTGCTCGCCAGGCAGCCGGCCACGAGTCCGAGCGCAGTGTTGAAAACTTTCATGACGCGCTCCTCAAACAGTGAAATAGCCAAAGCGGCTCAACGGCAAACGACGTTCGCGCACACCGGTCGCGGCGTACACGGCATTGACCAGCGCCGCCGCAGCGGGCACCGCGCCGGTCTCGCCGACACCGCCAGGCGTCTCGACGCTGTCGACAATGTGCACTTCCACAGGCGGCGCATCGCTCATGCGGATCTGCCGGTATTCATGGAAGTTGGTCTGCTGCACCTGGCCTTTCTCAATGAGGATTTCGTTGAACAGCGCAGCTGACAGGCCGAACAGCGTGCCGCCTTCCATCTGCGAAGCAACGGACGTCGGGTTGTTGGCAAAACCGCAATCGATGACCGTCAACAGCCGCGTGATCCGCAAGCCCTTGTCGCCCTGTTTCTCCAGCTCGACGATGGTCGCGACGAAACTGCCGAACACCGCCGTCACCGCCACGCCACGACCGGCACCGGCAGGCAGTGGCTTGTCCCACTCCACCAGTTGCGCCGCCTTGGTCAGCACGGCCTGGGCGCGGGGTTGGGATTGCATCAGTGCCAGTCGGTACTTCACCGGATCGACCTTGGCGTTGTGTGCCAGCTCATCGATGAAGCACTCGATGGCATACGTGCTGCGCAGCGGACCGACGCCGCGCCACCAGGAAACCGGGATCACCTCCGGGTCGTGGCGGATGTAGCGCACTTGCAGGTTGGGCAGGGTGTAGATCGGGTCCTTGGCCACTTCAACGGCATCACCGTCGACGCCATCGGGCGGCAAGGATCCGATGTAGGCAGCCATCACCGAGGCCCCGGCGATGCGATGTTCCCAGCCGACCGGGCGCAGGTCTTTGTCGAGCGCGGCGTTGAGACGGTCGACGTAGTGCGGACGATAACGGTCGTGGGTCATGTCCTCTTCGCGGCTCCAGATCAGCTTGATCGGGTAGCTCAACTGGCGAGCGATATCCACCGCCTGGAAGATGAAGTCGGACTCCAGACGACGGCCGAAACCGCCACCGATCAACTGGTTATGGATGACCACTTTTTCGACCGGCATGCCGCAGACTTTCGCGGCGCCCATCTGCGCCAGCCCCGGCGCCTGGCAGCCCACCCACAGCTCGCACGCATCGGCGCGCACATGGGCCACGCAGGTCATCGGCTCAAGGGGCGAGTGCGAAAGAAAAGGTTGCTCGTAGATAGCTTCGAAGCGGCTGGAGGCGTTTTTCAGCGCGCCGGCGATGTCACCGGACTGGTGCGCGAACACGCCGTCACCCGCACTGGCATCAAACAGCGATTTGTCCAGCTGGGCCGAATCCAGGCTTGCATGAGGGCCCATGTCCCACTCGATGTCCAACGCTTTCAGCGCTTGCTGGCAGGACCAGAAGTTGCTCGCCGTGACTGCAACGGCATTGTCCAAGCGAACGATGTCGCGCACCCCGGCGATCTTGCGCGCGGCGTCTTCATTCTTCAGGCCGCGCAGCTTGCCGCCATGGACCGGGCAGGTGAGGGTGGACGCGATCAGCATCCCCGGCACTTGCAGGTCGATGGTGAATTTGGCCGTACCGTTGACCTTGTTGGGGGTGTCCAGTCGCTGCACCGGCTTGCCCAGCAGCTTGAATTCGCTGATCGGCTTGAGCGGGATGTCGGTGGGCAGCGGCAGCGCTGCGGCGGCGTCAACCAGCTCGCCGTAACCGGCACTCAGGTTGTTGGGGCCGATGACCCGACCGTTCTCGGCATGGCACTGGCTCGGCGCGACTTTCCAGCGCATCGCGGCGGCCTGGATAAGTACGATGCGCGCGGCGGCGCCCGCCTTGCGCAATGGCTCCCAGCTGTAGCGTGTGGAGGTGGACCCGCCGGTGGCCTGGAAGCTCAGCAGCGCGTCGGTGTACAGCGCGGCATTGGGCGGAGCCTCGGTAATGGTGATCTGGCTCAACGGCACTTCGAGCTCTTCGGCAACCATCATGGCGATGCCGGTCTGGACGCCCTGGCCCATTTCGATCTTCGGCGAAATCAGCGTGACGGCGCCGCTGTGATCGATGCGCACAAATGCGCCGTAGCCCTGCTCGGCGTTGGCGCCCAGGCTGGCGCCCTTGACTGCCTCGGCGGCAAAGCTGCGAGTGATTGTCGCCGGCAGGTAAGTGCCGATGACCAGACCGCCCAGCAGTGCGCCGCTCTTGAGCAACCCGCGACGCGAGAGCATCGCGGCAGATGAATGTGATTCGGACATGATGACTTCCTTCAGGCCTGACTGACGCTTTTGATGGCGGCGCGAATGCGGGTGTAAGTGGCGCAGCGGCAGAGGTTGCCCGACATGGCGTCGACGATCTGCTCGTCATTGGCTTTGGGGTGCTGCTGCAACAGCGCGACGGCGGACATGATCTGCCCCGACTGGCAGTAGCCGCATTGCACGACTTCATGCGCCAGCCAGGCCTGCTGTACGGCCTGACCCACCGGCTGCTCGCCGACCGCTTCAATGGTCGTGACCTTGCGACCGGCCACTGCGCTGACCGGCAATACACATGAACGCACGGCCTGGCCATCCAGGTGGACGGTGCACACGCCACACTGAGCGATGCCGCAGCCGTACTTGGTACCCGTCAGGCCCATCACGTCGCGCAGGACCCACAACAATGGCATGTCGTCAGCGACATCCAGGTCGTGCTCCTGGCCGTTAATCATCAATTTCTGCATCGCAACCTCAGAAGGTCATCACGGTTGACGCACTCCACCACGAGCAGTGTCGCGGAAGGGCATCAAGGCTTCGGTTTGTTTTGATAGCGCCGTGCCGTTGGCCAGCGCTTTATAGGGGTCTGTTCGGGATCATGGAGTGGTCACGAGTCAGCGAAGCGGATGGTAGTACGTTCATCCGGCCTTTTGTTTAAATACGTTAAAAAATATTTCACGATTTCACGTTTATTTAATGCCTGTCACCCGGCTGCGCCGAAAGCAGGCAGGCCGATAGGGCGGCGCACCGAAATACGACTTGGAAGTCCTATACCCAGTCCCAAAAGTATGCTTCCTCTCAGTTCGGGTAATAATCTATTGCCAGAGTTGATGTAATCAGAATGCGCATCGATACCAGTGATGGGCTGTATCGATTTTAAGTATTTATCATCAACGCGGATCGCGAACAGAATGGGCCCCAGAAGCAAAACGACAAGCGCTTTGCTCACTGACTACTTAATCAAACTTCTGGAGAACCACCATGAAAGTATTAGCCTTCGCCGCCCTGTCCCTGGTAAGTGTTTTTGCAGCCGCTGGCGAACTTCCCGCCACACAACACGCGCCACTGAGTCAGGTAGAGCAGTACAACCAGCACAAAGGTCTGGACATTGCGAAAGTGATCAGCACCAAGACTGCTCAGGACCCACAGAAAGTAGATGGTCCAGTCCAATCCACCATGGTTTATGTTGACCACGCTGGTGTGACCCACAGCCTTGACTACACCATCATGGGCTACGGTCGTCAAAATGGTTGATCGCCAGTGCCCTGGCGGCTTCAACTACAAACGCTACAAAAGAAACGCTGCATTGAATGCAGCGTTTTTTTTTGCCTGTTATTTGGTCGCGGAACAACTTCCCTACGAGGCGTTGCTGTTTAAGCTTTCGCGCCGGTTTATATGTTTAAGTGCGCAGCAGGCGCCGACAATATTCGCGTTCAGGGCAACTGTTGTATGAAGTTGATGAACGCTTTCAACGGAGACGGCAAATAACGCCGCCCGGGGTAATAAAGAAACGGGCCGCTGAAGGTTTGCCACCATGGCTCGAGCACGGGCTCCAGCGCGCCGCTGTCCATGTACGGCCGCAGCCAGTCTTCAAACAGATACACCATGCCGAGCCCGTCGACGGCGGTTTGCACGGCCAGGTCGACGGCGCCGCCGATGCGCACGGTCAGCGGACCGCGAGGGTCGATGCGGACCTGTTCGCCCTCGCGCTCGTATTCCCACAATGGCACTGAACCGCTGGGAAATTTGCCGCGCACGCAACTGTGATCGAGCAGTTCGCGCGGGTGTTGCGGGCGGCCTCTGGTATTCAGATAGGCAGGCGATGCGGCCGTGGCGAAACGCTGGACGCGTGGGCCGATCGGCACGGCGATCATGTCCTGCTCGAGCCGATCATCGTAACGTATGCCCGCATCGCACCCCGCGGCAAGCATGTCGACGAAGCTTTCTTCGGTAATGACTTCCATGCGGATGTCGGGGTGCGCCTGCAGAAACGGCGTGATGATCGAGGGGAGGATCAGCCGCGCGGCGCTCACCGGGACGTTGAGCCGCAGCGTGCCCGAGGGGCGATCGCGGAAATCATTGACCACGTCCAGCGCCGCTTCGACCTCGCCAAGGGCCGGCACGATGCGCTCCATCAGTCGCGCGCCGGCCTCGGTGGGCACGACACTGCGCGTGGTGCGGTTGAGCAGACGCACGCCCATCCGCGATTCCATGCGGCGAACTGCGTCGCTGAGGCTTGACGGCGACTTGCCGCTCAAGCGCGCTCCTTCGCGAAAGCCGCCTGCGTTGACGACTGCCACAAAAGACAGCAAATCCTGAATGTCTGTTGCCATTGTCCGCTCACTCGTACAGCCCGTGCCGATTGCACCTGATTATCAGCGTATCGGTCAACGCCTATAGTCGCTGCATCCACCCTTACAGCAACGATCAACGAGGCGTCACTCATGACTCAGGCGAGTAAAGCAGGGACTTTTTCCATCGGCGGCAGCACCGTCAATCGCATGGGCTACGGCGCCATGCAACTGGCAGGCCCGGGTGTTTATGGGCCGCCCAAGGATCACGCCGGCGCCATTGCCGTGCTGCGTGAAGCGGTGGCATCGGGCGTCAATCACATCGATACGTCCGATTTTTACGGCCCTCACGTTACCAACCGATTGATCCGTGAGGCCTTGCATCCTTATGCGGACGAGCTGTTGATCGTGACCAAGGTCGGCGCATCACGCGGGACAGATGCTTCATGGAATCCCGCCAACAGCCCGGCCGAACTGGTCAGCGCGGTGCATGACAACTTGCGCAATTTGGGCGTTGATGTGCTGCAGGTGGTCAATTACCGGGCCTGGGGCACCGGGCATTCGCCCGATGAGCTGTCGATCGAGGCGCAGTTCACGGCACTGGCCGAATTGCAGCAGCAGGGTCTGATCCAACACTTGGGCCTGAGCAACGTCAGCGCGAAGCAAATCGCCGAGGCGCAGAGCATTGCCGATGTCGTTTGCGTGCAGAATCATTACAACCTGGCGCATCGGGACGATGAGCACTTGATCGCCGAACTCGGCAAGCAGGGCATTGCCTACGTGCCGTTCTTTCCGCTGGGCGGCTTCACGCCGTTGCAATCACAAACCTTGTCGGATGTCGCTTTGCGCCTCGACTCCTCGCCGATGTGCGTGGCCCTCGCGTGGTTGCTGCAGCGGGCGCCGAACCTGCTGCTGATCCCGGGCACGTCCTCGGTGGCGCACCTGCACGAAAACCTGAGCGCTGCCGAGCTGGTGATTCCACAGGAAATGCTCGCCGAACTCGAGGGGCAAGGTGCTTGAGCGCGATTGCGCTGCGTTAGTGGGACCGGGCTTAGCCGGGAAGAGGCCAGCGGCATCACCCACGCTCTTGCAGCGTGACCACCGGCGCTTTCCCGGCTGAAGCCGGTCCCACGGTTTATACGCGGTGACTTGGTGGGACCGGCTTTAGCCGGGAAGTTCGCGGGACCGACATTGCCACCGGATGCTACGCAGGGGATCTGTAGGAGCCGGCTTGCTGGCGAAGGTGGTGTGTCAGTCGCCGGGTATGTCTCCTGGGAACCGCGTTCGCCAGCAAGCCGGCTCCTACAGTATCGGGTTGTGCCGACAACGCCGGTCCTACTGTTTATACGCGGTGCCTTCGTGGGACTGGCTTTAGCCAGGAAGATGGCGGGCCCGACCTTGCCACCGGATGCTACGCAGGTGCTCTGTAGGAGCCGGCTTGCTGGCGAAGGTGGTGTGTCAGTCGCCGGGTATGTCTCCTGGGAACCGCGTTCGCCAGCAAGCCGGCTCTTACAGTATCGGGTTATGCCGACAATGCCCGGATTGGCTTTAGCCGGGGGAAAGGCCGGTGCAGAGACGCGCCGGCCGGTTGGGGTTAATCCAGGTCGGTGGCGTCGTGGCGTTCGGGGACTTGGGTGACTTCATCGCCCCAGGTGCGGTTGACGCGCAAGCCGCGGACCACTGCCGGGCGTTGCGCAATGGTTTCGGCCCAGCGCTGCACATGGGTGTACTCGTGCGCCGCGAGAAACTGCGCAGCGCCGTAAACCGTGTTGCGCACCACTTGGCCGTACCAGGACCACACTGCGATATCCGCAATGGTGTAGCTGTCGCCCGCCAGGTAGGTGCTTTCGCCCAAACGTCGATCCAGCACATCGAGCTGACGCTTGGCCTCCATGGTGAAGCGGTCAATGGCGTATTGGATCTTCTCCGGGGCGTACACGTAGAAGTGCCCGAAGCCGCCGCCCAGATACGGCGCAGCACCCATTTGCCAGAACAGCCAGTTCAGCGTCTCGGTGCGGCCGGCCAGGTCCTTGGGTATGAATTCGCCGAACTTTTCCGCCAGGTACAGCAGGATCGAACCGGACTCGAACACGCGAATCCCCGGCTCGACGCTGCGGTCCAGCAATACCGGGATCTTCGAATTGGGGTTGATGTCGACGAAGCCGCTGCCGAACTGATCACCCTCGCCGATGCGGATCAACCAGGCGTCGTATTCGGCGCCGCTGTGACCCAGCGCGAGGAGTTCTTCGAGCAGAATCGTCACCTTGACGCCGTTGGGCGTGGCCAGTGAGTACAACTGCAACGGATGCTTGCCGACGGGCAGGGCTTTTTCATGCGTGGGCCCGGCAACAGGCCGGTTGATGCTGGCGAACTGGCCGCCCGAAGGCGCTTCGTGTTGCCACACGGTGGGCGGGACGTAAGGTGCCTTGCTCATTGACGCATCTCCTGAATGTAAATGCCTGCGTGAGGGGCGAGGGCGCTTGCCCCCGCGTAAGAGTTATGACCGTCCGGATGCCGAGGACAGGGGCGGTGTGCGCGGCGGGATCATTCGCTGGCTGCCGATCGCCTCGAACGCAGACGCAAAGCTCAGCAGTGCGGAGTCGTCGTAGGCGCGGCCGGCGAAGGTCAGGCCGACCGGCATGCCGATGTCAGCCATCACGCCCATTGGCACGGTGACGGTCGGCACGCCAAGGTGGCGGATCGCAAGGTTGCCGTTGGCCACCCAGACGCCATTGCTCCAGGCAATGTCGGCAGAGGCCGGATTGACATCGGCGTCAGCCGGGGCCACATCGGCCACGGTCGGAAACAATACCGCATCAAGCTCCAGCGCTTGCATCCAGTCTTCCAGATCGATACGGCGAGTGTGTTCCAGCCCGCGAAGGCCGTCTGCCAGAGTCTCGATCCGATCCCACGGCGTGATGCCACGCTGGGCCATATTGACGTACTCGTCCATGCCTGCAGCCAGATCACCCTCGCGGTTGGGCAGGGTGCCGGGATCGTGCGGGAAAATCAGCGGTCCGTTGACGTCGGCCAGGCGGTTCAGTTTCGGGTCGCCATTGGCTTGCAGGAAATCATCAAACGCCCAAGCGGTCAGGTCCCACAGTTCGTGATGCAGGAATTCTTTGGAGACAATGCCGCGGTTGTACACCGTCGGCGCGCCGGGACGATCACCCTCGCAGTTGGAGACCAGCGGGAAATCAACTTCGATGACTTCCGCACCCTGGGCTTGAAGCGCCTGGCGCGCCTGCTCCCACAGATCGATCACCGAAGCGCGGGTAACAATGCGCTGGCCGGTCGGGCCGCCGATGCCGGGTGCTTCAGCGGTGCCCGCGTCCGGGTCGGCATTGATGTACATGCGCGGCACGCCGAAGCGCTTGCCGGCCAATGTTTGCGGGCTGGCGGCAAGCGTCGCGTAGGAGGCCGGACGCACCGAGTCGACAGGGGGAATCGGCACCCATGGCTGGAGACGCCACAGGTCGCCTCGGGTGTCGGGGTCGGCGGCGACCACCACATCCAGCACCTCAAGCAGGTCGGCCATGGTGCGCGCGAACGGCACTACCACGTCCATGGTCGGCGTCAGCGGCCAGTTGCCGCGCACCGAAATCACCCCGCGCGACGGAGTGTAGGCGCACAGGCCATTATTTGACGCAGGGCCACGTCCGCTCGACCAGGTTTCTTCGGCCAGCCCGAACGCAGCGAAGCTGGCTGCCGTCGCGGTACCGGCGCCGTTGGACGAACCGGAAGCGAACGGCGCGGTGAGAAAGTCCGCGTTGTAAGGGCTTTCAGCTCGGCCATAGACCCCGCGCTGCATGCCGCCGTTGGCCATCGGCGGCATATTGGTCTTGCCCAGACAGATCGCCCCGGCCGCCCGCAGCCGTTCAACGGTAAAGGCGTCGCGATGCGCGACGAGCTCGGCAAATGCCGGGCTGCCCGATGCGGCGGTCAGGCCTTTGACGAGGTAGCTGTCTTTGGCGGTGTAGGGGATGCCGTCGAGCGGCCCGAGGGTTTCGCCGCGGGCACGACGGTCATCGGAGGCTTGGGCTTCGGCGAGGGCCTGCGGATTGCGGACCACCACGGCGTTGAGCGCGGTTGGCGTCCCGGCGCCGTCGTAAGCGTCGATTCTGGCGAGGTAGGCGTGTACCAGTTCAACGGCGGTCGTCTGACGTGCTTCCAGGGCAGCGCGCAGTTGCGCAATGGAGACTTCGGTGACTTCGATCATGGCAGGCTCAGGTCGGCAGCTGTTTGTGTGCGCTCATTATGCCCGCGGCCTGCCATCGCCGCGAGGGATGCGCAGCCCTGCAGTAACTTGAAGGCCGGAACCGGCAAGACCTGCCCGACACAGACTATGGCGAAAGGCTTACATGCTGCGGAGCAAACACGCCGTTTACAGCGCAACGCCATAAGCGCAACCTAGGATCCATCAACCGAGGCGCTGGATGTGCCTCGCAGGTCATGGATGATCTACCATTTGCCGGGACGGCTACTGACAGGATGTTGGAATGGTGTTGAAAGAAAAGAACCCGCTCAGGCGGGTTTTTTATTGCCCGCAGAATAGTGCCCCGGGCTCGGAGACTGTGATTAACTTCCGTGCATCTTTCCATGGCAGGGCCCGCAATGACGATTCCCCACGGCACCCATCGGCAAGTCATCGGTATGTGGCTGATGGCGGGGGTGGCGCTGACCTTCGCCAGTCATGACGCGATCTCCAAGACGCTGATCTTTTCGTTGCCGGTGATCTTCGTCGCCTGGGCTCGCTACCTCGTTCACTCAACGCTGGTGACCACCGCGCTGTTGCGCAGCGGTGGGGGAAAGGTCTTCCACACCCGGCGGCCGTGGCTGCACTTGCTGCGGGCGGTGGTCCTGCTGGCCGACAGTCTGACTTTCATGTTTGGCCTGACCCACGTGCCGATTGCCGAGTCCACTGCGCTGGTCTTTCTGGCCCCGGCCTTCGTGACGATCCTTTCGCCCTTGCTGTTTGGCATCAAGGCGGATCGCTGGCAATGGCTGTCGGTGTTGCTCGGCTTTGTTGGGGTGCTGGTGATCATCAATCCGGCCAGTGATGCGTTTTCGCTGTGGATGCTGTTTCCGCTGGCGACGGCGCTGTTCTTCGCGCTGTATCAACTGTTGACGCAGTTGGCAGGTGAGACCGACAGCCCTTCGGTGTGCAGCTTCTACGTCGGTGTGTTTTGCACCCTGATTCTCAGCGCGATCGTGCCTTTCTACTGGGCCGACCCCGACCGGAAGCAACTGGGCCTGTTGTTGGTGCTTGGCGGTCTGGGACTGTGCGCGCATTTTCTGATGGCCAAGTCCTACCGTTACGCGTCCTCGTCCGTGCTCGCACCGCTGGGCTACCTGCAAATCATTTTCGCCGTGGCGTACGGCATTCTGCTGTTTGGCAACTTCCCGGGGCTGGCCTCGATGTTCGGCATCGCGCTGATTTTTCTCAGCGGCCTGCTGGTGTATGCCAAACGCCAGCCGCCGGCGCCCGCTACCCCAGGCTGATTGTCGAGCCCGGGAAATGACTCAGGCGTTCGGATTGCCGGGCCGGGTGAATGAAAAACGGTCGATGTCGCCCCGCAATTGCCAGCCCAGGTTCTGCCAATAGTTCGCGGCGGCGGGGTTGGTCTTGAGCACGTCAATGTGGCTTTTCTGAATGCCCAGCGCCTCCAGCGCCAGCAGGCAATGCTCGACCAGCGCCTGGCCGATGCCCTGTCGTCGATACGCCGGCAACACCAGCAAGTGCTGCAGATACCCGCGCCGACCGTCATGGCCCGACATCACGCAGCCGCAAATGCCCGCGTCATCCTCGGCGACAAAACTCAAACCGGGGTTGCGCAACAGATACCGTTCTGTCGATGCCCGCGAGTCGGCGTCGCGCAACGAAATACCCGGAGTAGCGCGCATGAGCCCGACGACTGCGTCGTAATCGTCCAGTGTCATAGTGCGGACGGAGAGCATAGTGTCGGCCTGAAGAAAGGAGGTGCAGAAGCCTAGCAGCGTGCGGTTAGCGCCGCCATAAGGGGCGCGAACACATATCTGTAGGAGCCGGCTTGCTGGCGAACGCGGTGTATCAGGCAATGGCGATGGCGCTGACGGATCGCGTTCGCGGGCAAGCGCGCTCCTACAGTGGTCTGGGTCATCGCCCAATTCTGCGTTCGGCACCACGTCTTTAGCCGGCTTGCTGGCGAACGCGGTGTATCAGGCAATGGCGATGGCAATGGCAATGGCGATGGCGCTGACGGATCGCGTTCGCGGGCAAGCGCGCTCCTACAGT
>NZ_JARVSX010000038.1:0-347666 GCF_030208975.1 Pseudomonas sp. ME-P-057 | reverse complement strand
ATGCCGCTCGGCCCACTGCGCGAAACCTGCGTTCAGCCTGCACCCAAGTCGCGATGTGTGTTGTTTGAGCTTTTTGCGTAGGGAAATCAAGAGCAGATCAAGAGCAGATCAAGAGCAGATCAACGGCAGATCAACGGCGGATCGATGGCAGATCAAGGATGAACCGGCATGGGCAGATCAAGGACTTTCCGACTGAAGTCGGTGCCTGCGCTATTCAAACTGGATGAACGCAGCCCCCCTGTAGGAGCCGGCTTGCTGGCGAACGCGGTGGGTCTGGTATGTAGATGGCGGCTGGATAAATGCTTTCGCCAGCAAGCCGGCTCCTACAGAAGCTTGCATTCAGCCAGCAAGACCAACGCAGCAGTGGGACCGGCTTTAGCCAGAGGGAACCAGCACAGCAGTGGGACCGGCTTTAGCCGGGAAGCTGTTGCTGTTGCTGTTGATCTTCTACGCGATAGTCCAGACACCGCCAAACGCGACTTGGGTGCAGGCTGAATGGAGGTCTCGTGGAGTGGGCCGAGCGGCATGGATGCCGCGAGAGCCGCCCCCCGCCATGGATGGCGGATGGCGGCGGGCCCACGGGCGGGACCAGAGTGAAGGAACCCCGACGAAGGAGGGGCCAAACCAGGAGCACAAGCCCTTGGTTACTTGGGGCTTTATCAAGTAACTCGCCGAAGGCGAAATAGTCGGCCGTTAGGCCGACGCTGTTGATCTAACGAGGCATAACCGTCAGGCGACGTTCATGGTCTTGTGGGTCTCCACCAGATGCGCAACCACACCCGGATCGGCCAGCGTGGAAATATCGCCTAGCGCGTCGTACTCCCCGGTCGCAATCTTGCGCAGAATCCGGCGCATGATTTTGCCGGAACGCGTCTTCGGCAAACCCGGCGCCCATTGAATGACATCCGGCGAAGCAATCGGACCGATTTCCTTGCGCACCCAGTTGCGCAGCTCGATACGCAGCGCCTCGTCCGGCACTTCCCCGCCATTGAGCGTGACGTAGACGTAGATGCCCTGCCCTTTCAAGTCGTGCGGCACGCCCACTACCGCCGCTTCGGCAACTTTAGGGTGAGCAACCATGGCACTTTCGATCTCGGCGGTGCCCATGCGGTGACCGGACACGTTAAGCACGTCGTCGACGCGACCGGTGATCCAGTAATAGCCGTCTTCATCGCGACGGGCGCCGTCACCGGTGAAGTACATGCCACGGAACGTCTTGAAGTAAGTGTCGACGAAACGGTCGTGATCGCCGTACAGACTGCGCGACTGACCCGGCCAGGAGTCAAGAATCACCAGATTGCCTTCGGCCGCGCCTTCGATCAGATTGCCGAGGTTATCCACCAGCGCCGGAATCACGCCAAAGAACGGACGCGTAGCCGAGCCCGGCTTGAGGGCAATGGCCCCCGGCAACGGGCTGATAAGGATGCCGCCGGTTTCGGTTTGCCACCAGGTGTCGACGATCGGGCAATTCTTGTTGCCAACGGTGTTGTAGTACCAGTTCCAGGCTTCCGGGTTGATCGGCTCGCCCACCGAACCCAGCAGGCGCAGGCTCGAGCCGTCTGCGCCATCCACAGCCTTGGTGCCTTCGGCCATCATTGCGCGGATGGCGGTTGGCGCGGTGTAGAGAATATTGACCTTGTGCTTGTCGACTATTTTCGACACGCGGGTGATGTCCGGGTAGTTCGGAACGCCCTCGAACAGCAGCGTGGTCGCGCCATTGGCCAGCGGCCCGTAGACGATGTAGCTGTGGCCGGTGACCCAGCCGACGTCAGCGGTGCACCAGTAAACTTCACCCGGGCGGTAGTCGAACACGCGCTCATGGGTCAGGGCGGCATACAACAGATAGCCTGCAGTGGTGTGCAACACGCCCTTGGGCTTGCCGGTGGAGCCGGAGGTGTAAAGGATGAACAGCGACTCTTCAGCGCCCATTTCCTTCGGCGCGCAAGTGCTGGAGGCCACGTCCAGCAGCGAGTGGTACCAGATGTCGCGGTGACGGTTCCATTCGATATCGCCACCGGTGCGCTTGCACACGATGACCTTCTGCACGCTGGCAGTTTCCGGGTTGGTCAGCGCCCGGTCGACGTTGGCCTTCATCGCGGTTTTCTTGCCGCCACGCAGGCCTTCGTCAGCGGTGATCACCACTTTCGATTTGCAGTCGATGATGCGACCGGCCAGTGCTTCAGGCGAGAAGCCGCCGAACACCACCGAATGAATCGCACCGATGCGCGCGCAGGCCAGCATGGCGACCACGGCTTCGGGGATCATTGGCATATAGATGGTCACCACGTCGCCGCGATGGACATCCTGGCCGCGCAATGCGTTGGCGAATTTGCAGACTTCTTCATGCAGTTCGCGGTAGGTAATGTTGCGGCTCTCGGAAGGGTCGTCGCCTTCCCAGATGATGGCGATCGAATCACCGCGCTCGGCCAGATGGCGGTCGAGACAGTTGTAGGAAACGTTCAAAGTGCCGTCGGCGAACCATTTGATATCGACGCGGTGGTCGTCGAAGGAGGTCTGTTTGACGGTAGTAAAAGGCTTGATCCAGTCAAGGCGTTGGGCTTGCTCGCGCCAGAAGCCATCGGGATTGACCACCGACTGCTGGTACATCGCCTTGTAGGTCGCCTCGTCAGTCAGCGTCGTGGCTGCCACTTCAGGGCGGACGGGGTACAGGGAAGCCGCACTCATCTTTCTTACCTCGGTGGAAATGTTGTTGTTTTATGGCCCTGTTGTATCTGCCGATGGCCTGAATGGCCATTCGACGATGGTCTTACCGACCCCGAGCATAGCCCCGAACGCACCCCAAGTGCCCGCTTTCAGACAAAGCTTCATGCCGGGCAGGTCCTGAAGCGTAGCGCAGCCTGTGCTGATGAGCCGGAATGATGATTATTGCCGATTTGCTCAACAGTCTTTATCAGAATGGTTTCTATATGAATCCCCGACAGGGGCATAGAATTCGTTCCGCCAACACGGCAAACGATTGATTGGCAACAGTTCCCCCCACTGGGCTGTCAATCAAACCACCCGATTATTATTCGCTTCACTCAGAGCCTTATAAAGGATCTGTGCGCCCTGCCGACCGCACTTTCTGCGCCGCTGGGCAACGAAGCAACTTAGAGGAATAAAGTAATGAAAGCTGCACTGGTTGTAATGGCTCTTTGTGGTTTCAGCGCCATGGCAATGGCAGAAGAATCTGGCGCAAAAGTAGCCGCTCAACAACAGCGCGTCGAGGAATACAAATACGGCACCAAACTTGATATTGCCAAAGTCATATCGGTGGACGAAGTACCCAACGTCTGCAGGGTGGTGCCGCAGCATATGACTTACGACGACTCGCACGGCAAACGCCATGTGCTTGAGTATCAGGTCATGGGCAATGGTTGCAGCAACGGCTGATCAGCAGGTGGTCACGCACGGCTGAGCGCCGCCTACTTATAGGCGCGCTTGCCCGCGAAAAGAGGTGTGCCAGCTTGAATATGCAATGCCAGACAATCGATTCGCGGGCAAACGCGCTCCTACAGGTGTTTATCGATAAATCACTGGCAATGGCCTATTCCGTACTGCGTCGATGATTAGCCAAGTAGACAGCGCGCCATCTAGGTGTAGGAGCGCGCTTGCCCGCGAAAAGAGTTAGCCCGTTTAAACATGCAATGCCAGACAATCGATTCGCGGGCAAGCGCGCTCCTGCAGGTGTTTATCAATGAGTCACTGTCGCTGGCCAATTCCGTACTGCTTTAACTTGTTGGCGACCGTTGTATGGGAAACACCCAATCGCTTCCCCAATAGGCGACTGCTTGGGTGCGCTGCATATAACTGTTCGAGCACCGCCTTCTCGAACCGTCCCACCATATCGTCCAATCCGCCTTCAAGTGAGAAATCTCCCAGGGGCTGCCTAACGCCGTAATCGGGCAGACGAATATGCTCAGGCTTTACCCACTTACCGTCACACAATGAAACAGCCTGGAACAATACGTTTTCCAGTTGCCGCACATTGCCAGGCCAGTGGTATTGGCTAAGGCGCGCCATTGCATCCGGCGCCAGTCTGGGTAACGCGCACCCGATCTGCCGGCTGGCCTGATCAACGAAGTGTTCCACCAGCGGCGCGAGGCCATCCAGGCATTCCCTCAAAGGCGGAATGTGCAGCGAGAGGACGTTCAACCGGTGGTAAAGGTCCTGACGAAACTCGCCTCGGGCGCAGAGTTCCGACAGGTCCACTTGGGTCGCGCAGATGATCCGCACGTCCAGGTACACCTCTTCATCGCTGCCTACACGCCGAAAGCAACCCTCCTGCAAATAGCGCAGCAATTTTGCCTGCAATCGCGCGCTCATTTCCGCTACGCCGTCGAGAAACAAGGTCCCGCCCGACGTCAGTTCCAGCAAACCCAGCTTGCCTTCCGCGCGCGCCCCTTCGAATGCGCCGGGGCCGTAGCCAAACAGCTCTGTCTCGGCCATGGACTCGGAAAAACCGGCGCAATTGAGCGCCATCATGGGCGACTGACCGCGCGGGCTCGCCAAGTGGCAGGCCCGCGCAAGCAGCTCCTTCCCTGTACCGGTTTCGCCCTCGATCAACAATGGCGCGTCCAGCGGTGCCATGCGACGCGCTTCCCTGACCACCGCCGCCATCACCCTGGAGCTCTGAAAGATGCTGTCGAAGCCCCGCAGTTCCTGCTTGCGGACGTTATAGATGTGCTCGCCAACGCGGTCTGCACGGTGCAGCGTCAGCACCGCGCCGGCCATGGCTTCGCTGTCCTCATGCTCTGATTGCAAAGGGGCGATGTCCGCGAGAAAGATGTCGCCTTTCACCTTCACGCGCAGACCGTTAATGCGCGAGCGATTGGCGCGCACCAACTGCGGCAGATCAAAATCTTCGGCGTAACGTGAAAGCGGAATGCCTGGAACCTCATCGACCCGCACGCCGAGCAACTGAGCGGCGGCGCGGTTCGCGGCCACGATCGAGCCGCCCATGTCGATGGACAACACAGGGAATTCCAACGCTCCCAGCAAGGCATTCAGCTCCATGTGCCGACGCTCGCTGGGCATCAATCCCACGCGCTTGACGCCGAACACGCCGGCAACGGTCTCGAATTTGGGCACTAGCGCCTGAAACTGCAGATTGATCAGATTCGGGCAGCGCAGATAAATGGCATCGCCATGCTCGCCTCCTACTTCACCGCCGGAGACGTTCACGCCGTAGGCCACCAGCAGTTCAAGAATGTCCCGCAGGATGCCAACTCGGTTCTGGCAATGGACTTTGATACGCATAAGTTCTCGTCGACGTGGCAGCGATTACGGATGCAGAAGAGTTTACCGTCAAGAATACGTGACAGCACAAGCCGTATGGGACGCGATAATCCCCGCCATTCCTCCACAAACGCTCTAGCTGTCACGATTTCTTTACGTTTTGGCAAACCATCTAAAGCCCTTTCATCTAAGCCCTGCGACATCCAACCCGGAGAATCGGCTATCTATAGAGCGCTGCGTCAACGCGCGACCGCTTTGCTCCATATAAGAACAAGCCATTCAGGAGAGCCGCATGAGTACGCATTACGTCGCCCGCGAGCCGGACGCCACCGGGTTTATTAACTACCCCGAGGCCGAGCACCAGGTCTGGAACACGCTGATCACGCGGCAACTGAAGGTTGTCGAAGGGCGCGCCTGCCAGGAGTATCTGGATGGAATCGATCAGCTCGCGTTGCCCCATGACCGGATCCCACAACTGGGCGAGATCAATCGTGTTCTCGGTGCCACTACGGGCTGGCAAGTCGAGCGCGTACCCGCGTTGATCCCCTTTCAGACATTCTTCGAACTGCTGGCGAGCAAGCGATTTCCCGTCGCGACCTTCATTCGTAGCCAGGAAGAGCTCGACTACCTGCAAGAGCCCGACATCTTTCATGAGGTTTTCGGACACTGCCCGTTGCTGACCAACCCCTGGTTTGCAGAATTTACCCACACTTACGGCAAGCTCGGTCTGGCAGCCAGCAAAGAGCAGCGGGTGTATCTTGCCCGCCTCTACTGGATGACCATCGAGTTTGGACTGGTCGACACACCGCAGGGGCGCAAAATCTATGGTGGTGGCATCCTTTCCTCGCCCAAGGAAACGGTGTACAGCGTGTCATCAACCCCCGAGCATCAGCCGTTCGACCCCATTGAAGCCATGCGTACGCCTTACCGAATCGACATTTTGCAGCCGCTTTATTTTGTGCTGCCTGACCTCAAGCGTCTCTTCGACCTCGCGCAGGAAGACATCATGGGCATGACCCGTACGGCCTGCGAAAAAGGCCTGCACGCACCGAAGTTTCCCGCCAAGACAAAAGCCGCCTGAACCCCGGGCCGCCTGAACCCGATCCCCGATAAAGGAACCTCTCCATGACCGCTCTCAACCAATCCCAGTGCGAAGCCTGCCGCGCCGATGCCCCTCAAGTCAGCGAGGCCGAGCTGCCCGACCTGCTAAGACAGATCCCAGACTGGAACATCGAGGTGCGTGACGGCGTCATGCAGCTGGAAAAAGTCTTTCTGTTCAAGAATTTCAAATTTGCGCTGGCGTTTACCAACGCGGTCGGCGAAATTGCCGAGGCCGAAGGTCACCACCCAGGTCTGCTGACCGAATGGGGCAAGGTGACCGTGACCTGGTGGAGCCACTCGATCAAGGGGCTGCACCGCAATGACTTCATCATGGCCTCCCGCACAGACGAGGTGGCCAAAGGCGCCGAGGGCCGTAAGTAAATGCATTTCTCACAGATTCAGCGCGTACCGGACGATCCCATCCTGGGCCTGATCCAGGCTTATGCCAGAGACCCGAACCCGAACAAGTTCGATCTGGGCGTTGGGGTCTATAAAGACGCGCAGGGCCTGACGACCATTCCGCGCGCAGTGAAACTCGCCGAGCAGCGCCTGGTGGACTCGCAGCCCACCAAAAGTTACATCGGCGGGCATGGCGAACCGCGTTTCGGCACGCTGATCTGTGAGCTGGTCATGGGAGGCGATTCGCTCCTGATAGCGAGCAAACGTGTCGGCGCCACGCAAACACCCGGCGGTACCGGCGCGCTGCGATTGAGCGCAGATTTCATTGCCAATTGCCTCCCCGGCAAAGGCGTCTGGCTGAGCGATCCCACCTGGCCGATCCACGAAACCATCTATGCCGCTGCCGGCCTGAAGGTCAGTCACTATCCTTACGTAGGCAGCGACAACACACTCAACGTGCCAGCCATGCTGGAGACGCTGAACACCATCCCCGAAGGCGACGTCGTGCTGCTGCATGCGTGTTGCCACAACCCTACGGGTTTTGACCTCTCCCAGGATGACTGGCATGCGGTGCTTGAGATCGTCAAACAACGCAACCTGCTGCCGTTGATTGACTTCGCGTACCAGGGCTTTGGCGATGGTCTGGAGGAAGACGCATGGGCGGTGAGGCTGTTTGCCGAGGCGCTGCCCGAGCTGCTGATCACCAGCTCGTGCTCGAAGAATTTCGGCCTTTATCGTGAGCGCACGGGCGCGTTGCTGGTCTGCGCCGACACCCCGGAAAAGCTGCTTGATGTACGCAGCCAACTGTCAGCCACGGCCCGTAATCTGTGGTCCAACCCGCCGGATCATGGCGCTGCGGTGGTCGCCGAAATCCTGGGTGATCCCGAGTTGAAAGCGCTGTGGGCCGAAGAGGTCGAAGCCATGCGCAGCCGTATAGCACAGCTGCGCGTGGGCCTTGTCGACGCGCTGACCCCGCTGGGCCTGGGCGAACGCTTCGCTCACATTGCCGTGCAACGCGGAATGTTTTCCTACACCGGCATGAACGACCACCAAGTGGATCGCCTGCGCAACGAGCATAGCGTGTACATGGTGGCGGCCGGGCGAGCCAACATTGCAGGCATCGACGCAAAGCGGCTGGACGAACTGGCGGCGGCGTTTGCTGCGGTGTGTCAGGACTGAGACGGCAGCGTGCCGCGCACACTGGCCTACGATCAACCAGAATCTGTGTGCGCAACGGCATGCGGGGCCAGGCATCCAGGACCAAGCGTTCGCGGGCCCGCGGGCTCTTCACTGCTCCGTCCGCATCCGGAAGACGTGTTGTAGCTGCGCGTCTTCACTACATGACCGGCGGCCCGCATTTAAAAGTCTGATTGTCATTTGTACTGCTGTATCCTCCCTGAGCGTTTTAGGACGCGCTGTTCAATTCAGCGGCAACAACTTGTGAGGAGCGACGATATGCATGAAATCCCCAACTTCCCCTTCCCAAGCCAGACCCAGCAAAGCGCAGCAGCTCGCCAGGAACTCGGTCAGCCGATCGAAATGAAGGCAGGCAGCAAAAGCAGTGACCGCAACAAAGCCCAAAGCCCGCGCTAAAGGCTGATTTTTCAGCCCCTATGGAAGAGCGTCTTCAAGGCGTATTTCCATAAGGGCTGAATCATTCGCGCCGTGATTCACCCCTGCTCACTTGCGAGTCGTCCCGACTCCAGATCGTCCCGGTTCACTCTGCTAATAGACATCCACCCCTCGCCATTGATGTGCCCTCGCGGGAACTCAAGCGTCTACGCTTCAATCAGATTTAACCCTCGCCTTTCCTTTCAGTCGTAACCGTGGATCTATGCCCATGCCAGACGCTTCGAGCGCTGTCCCTCAACGTCCTATGGCCGTCACGCTGCAGGTTGTTTCCATCGTCCTGTTCACCTTCATCGGGTACCTGAATATCGGCATCCCGCTTGCCGTATTGCCAGGCTATGTCCACACCGACCTCGGCTTCGGCGCGGTGGCCGCCGGACTGGTCATCAGTGTCCAATACCTTGCGACGCTCCTCAGCCGTCCGTATGCCGGTCGCATCATCGACACCCGCGGCCCGAAAAAAGCGGTGATCATCGGCCTGTTCGGCTGCGGCTTGAGTGGTGTGTTCATGCTCCTCGCCGACTGGCTCGACGCATGGCCAATGGTCAGCCTGATCAGCCTGTTCATCGGTCGTCTAGTGCTTGGCAGTGCAGAAAGCCTGGTCGGATCGGGGTCCATCGGTTGGGGCATTGGCAGAGTGGGCGCTGCCAATACCGCAAAAGTGATTTCCTGGAATGGCATCGCCAGCTACGGCGCGCTGGCCATTGGTGCTCCGCTGGGCGTGCTGCTGGTCAACGCGCTGGGGCTGTGGAGCATGGGGGTCAGCATCATGCTGCTGGCCGCGCTGGGCATTTCCCTGGCCTGGAAGAAAACCCCTGCACCGCTAGTCCACGGCGAACGGCTGCCGTTCCTGCATGTGCTCGGCCGTGTGCTGCCCCATGGCACGGGGTTGGCGCTGGGCTCCATCGGTTTTGGCACCATCGCGACGTTCATTACGCTGTATTACGCCAGCCATTCGTGGCCCAACGCGGTGCTGTGCCTAAGTCTGTTCGGTGCCTGCTTTATCGGGGCGCGGTTGCTGTTCGGCAACCTGATCAACCGCATCGGCGGCTTCCGCGTTGCGATTGTCTGCCTATCGGTAGAGACACTGGGCCTGCTGTTGCTGTGGCTGGCGCCCAACCCGAACCTGGCCCTGGCGGGTGCTGCACTGACTGGTTTCGGGTTTTCTCTGGTGTTCCCGGCCCTGGGCGTGGAAGCGGTCAATCTGGTGCCGCCGGCGAGTCGCGGCGCGGCGGTGGGTGCGTATTCGCTGTTTATCGACCTGTCGCTGGGCATCACCGGCCCCGTGGCGGGCGCTGTCGCCGCGGGATTCGGCTTTGCGTCAATCTTCCTGTTTGCGGCCCTCGCTGCGGTGAGTGGACTTGGACTGAGCGTGTATCTGTACAAACAGGCCAATGCGATGCGCGAAAAACCTGCCGCAGTTTGACGCCCCCATTGCTGCTGGAGCCTGGTTGCCAACGACCGCGTGACGCCAGGCCAGCAGGGACGCACTGGCACATTACGGTTCGCCAGCAAGCCGGCTCCTACGACTGCAAAACTGCCCAGGTCGCCGTTTATTCCAGACAGGCTGCAAGATAATGCAGCAGAAGGCGGCGACCGCCTGATACAGCCCCACCGGTCAAAAATCGACCTTGCCTCGCCCTGCCTTGATCGACCCGCGTTTGGTTTTCGACTCCAGCCGGCGCGTCTTCGAGCCCAGGGTGGGCTTGGTCGGTCGGCGCTTCTTCTCGACCTTGCCGGCGCTGATAATGAGCTCGCTCAACCGTTCCAGCGCATCGGCTCGGTTCTGTTCCTGGGTCCGGTGCTGTTGCGCCTTGATGACGACGACGCCCTCGCTGGTGATACGACTGTCACGCAGCGCCAGCAGACGTTCCTTGTAGAACGGCGGCAGCGACGAGGCATTGATGTCGAACCGCAGGTGCACGGCGCTGGAGACTTTGTTGACGTTCTGACCACCCGCACCCTGAGCACGGATGGCGGTCAGCTCGACGTCGCTGTCCGGCAAGTGGATGTTGTTGGAAATGATCAGCATGAAAACCCTGGGTCCTGAAAAACCGCTGCCAGGCGGGCAGCGGCTTTCGCATTATTTGATGATCGAGGTGCGCTGGGCCATCGACTCGCTCCGGGCCAGGCGTTTGTTCTTGACCACGTAAAACGCCCACATCACCGCCACCCATACCGGAATGGCGTAGACCGAGACACGGATGCCCGGAATCAACAGCATGATGACCAAGATCAGTGCCACGAACGCCAGGCAGAGGTAGTTCCCAAAGGGGTACCACAGCGCTTTGAACAGGGGGCGCTGACCGATGCGGGTCAGGTGCTGACGGAATTTGAGGTGGGAATAGCTGATCATTGCCCAATTGATCACCAGGGTGGCGACCACCAGCGACATGAGCAACTCCAGCGCGCCCTGCGGCATCAGGTAGTTGAGCAGGACCGCAATCAGCGTCACAGCCGCCGAGACCAGGATCGCCCGCACCGGAACACCCCGACCGTCAACCCGCGCCAGCGATTGCGGCGCATCGCCCTGCTCGGCCATGCCAAACAGCATGCGAGCATTGCAATAGGTGCCGCTGTTGTACACCGACAGGGCTGCCGTCAAAACCACAAAGTTGAGGATGTGCGCCGCTGTGGTGCTGCCGAGCATCGAGAACACATGCACAAAAGGGCTGCCGCTGTAGGCGTCGCCGGAAGCATTGAGGTCTACAAGCAACGCGTCCCAGGGTGTCAGCGACAGCAGCACTACCAGAGAGCCAATGTAAAAAATCAGGATCCGGTAGATGACCTGATTGATTGCCTTCGGAATGATGGTCCGCGGCTGATCGGCTTCCGCTGCGGTAAAGCCGAGCATTTCCAGGCCGCCGAAGGAGAACATGATAAACGCCAGCGCCATCACCAATCCGCTCACGCCGTGGGGGAAGAAACCGCCCCGGTCCCACAGGTTGCTGACGGAGGCCTGCGGGCCGCCCTCGCCGCTCACCAGCAGATAACTGCCCAGCGCAATCATCCCCAGAATGGCCACCACCTTGATGATCGCGAACCAGAACTCGGCCTCGCCAAACACCTTCACGTTGGCAAGATTAATGACGTTGATCATCACGAAGAAGACCGCAGCCGAAGCCCACGCAGGGATCTCCGGCCACCAGTACTGGACGTATTTGCCCACGGCGGTCAGTTCGGACATGCCGACCAGAATGTAAAGGACCCAGCAATTCCAGCCAGACAGAAACCCGGCAAACCCGCCCCAGTAGGTGTGCGCAAAGTGGCTGAACGACCCCGCCACCGGCTCTTCGACAATCATCTCGCCCAGCTGGCGCATGATCATGAACGCGATGAAGCCGCACACGGCGTAGCCAAGGATCATCGACGGGCCGGCAGATTTCAGGACCCCTGCCGAACCCAGGAACAGGCCCGTACCGATCGCGCCACCGAGGGCGATCAGCTGGATATGGCGGTTTTTCAGACCCCGCTTCAAGTCGCCCGAATGGGACATGTGTTCACTCATTGTCTAGCCACCTTGGCGTTCTGGTCTGTGACGGAATCGAACCCGTCGCGCTCATGACGCGGCGGAGGGAAACGGGGTGGATAACCCCGAGCGGGTGGCGTCCAGACGCCAATGGATCACAGAAAAAACGGGCGCGCATTGTACACCGCTCACATGGCGTTTGGCGGCGAAAGAATTCCCGGCAGGCGGACTGGCTTCAGCCGGGAAGTTGCCGCCACCAATCTGGGCGACACAATTCTGTCGCAAAAATAATTCATCAAAATCGAAAGCTCCCTAACGTTGTTTTCGCTGCAAGTTTCGAAAAATTCGGCGAAATGCCAGTATTTACGACCCATTTTTTACTTTGCAACAGGCTGACTATTGCACTAGTTTTTTCAGTGCTTGCTGGCCACGAAGGTCAGTGTGCTTCCATGGCGAGGACGCGTGACTTCCGCGGTACGGTCCTCGCTGCATTCGGCAAGTACGTCATTCTCAGGAGATTCATCTATGCAAACAGTTGAACTGGCTCTCGAAGAAGAACTGCAATTGGACGATTGGTTTGAAGCACCGACTCATGATGCCGCTGTGGAGATGATGCAAGCCGACGCCGTGGTGGCGTTTGGCACCGCCATGTGGCCGTTCTAAAACAGCCGAAGGGCGAACGCGGCCGACGCGTTCGCCCTCTTGTTTTGAGCATTCGCAGCGGAGCGCACTATGGATAACAGCAGCGCAATCGAACATTTCCTGTATTACCTGCAACACCACCCCGCCGTTACCGGCATGACCACTCCCCAGGTACTTTTGGCCCACACCCCGGAATACCGCCGCATCATCGATGGCATTATTGAAAGCTCGACGGCGCGGGATTGCTTTCGGTTCAACACCCTGCCGCTGGACTCCTCCCCGGTCGGTGAACTGGCAGAGGCCATCACCGATTGCGACCTTTTCGTCCTGTTCTACGACGCCTCAACTCTGCCCAATCCTCGGGCGGAGGGGCCGCTATTCATACGCCAGTTGCAGGAAGTGATGTCGGCCCAGTGGAAGAAATCCTTGCTGTTCAAAGATTACGGCGACTATTTCTACGATGCTTTCAGCATTGAGCCCGAGCGCATCGCGCAGCTGAATGCGGCGCTGATCGACACCATGAACCAAGGCGAGACCCTCAGCTTCAGCGACGATCACGGCTCGTACTTCGAGGCCCCGCTGCGCGAGCTGAAGAAGTGGACCAATATCAACGGCGTTGGCAACTACGACCTGGCACCCGGCGAGATTGCCACCCACAGCGAATCCATCAACGGTCATGTGCGGTTTCTTGGCACGTTTCTCAGCACCATCCCTTTTGCGCGCAAATACGGGATTATCGAATCACCACTGGAATTGTGGATCGAGAACTCCGTTGTGACCCGCATCGCCACCGACGTACCGGGGCTGGAGCACGACTTCAATAAATATCTGGACGCCAATCCCTCGAACCGGCGTATCGAGGAGTTGGGGATCGGCACCAACGAAGGCGTCAGTCAGCTGTACGCGCGCAACGCAGGTTTCGAAGAGCGCCATTGCGGGTTGCATCTGGGCTTGGGCGGCGGCGCCAAGGGCAGTCACCACATGGACCTGATCTTCAACAGCGGATCACTGGCCGTGGACAAGCGCGTGGTGTTCGACGGGACCGCTTACGTCGTCTGAATCATAAGCGCGCATAAAAAAACGCCAGTCTCTCGACTGGCGTTTTTCGCGGCGCAGACCGCTGTCAGTGTTTCACTGCCGCATTACTCAGGCTTGCGGCGGCCGAAGCCCGGGCGTTGGCCGGAGCCACTTGGCGGACCGCGGCGTTTGCCGGACGGGGTCTTGTCATCCACCAGGCCGATGCCGGGACGCGAAGGCTTTGGCTTTGCAGGCCGCTTGTTCATGTCGCTCGGGCGCTCGGCGACCGGCGTGCCACGACCGCTGTCGGAGCGAGGACTCTCGCCTCGGGCATTACCGCCACGAGCATTGTCACCACGACCGCCAATGGCGGGACGCGGCGTACGTGCCGGGCGACCGCTCTCGGCCGGCTTGCGCGCAGGACGCTCGCCGTCGGCCAGACGCGGTTCGCGAGCAGGACGGTCAGCCGACACCGCGTCCTTGGCCGGGCGCAGCTGACGCACGCGCTCGCCTTTGCCCAACGGACGCGACGACTGACGCTGCAGACGCTCCAGCTTGTCTTTGGTCTTGGCCGTCATTTGCGGCATGGCGACAGGCTTCAGGCCCACTTCAGCGCTGAGAATGTCGACTTCCTGTTGGCTCATCTCGCGCCAGCGACCCATCGGCAGGTCGGAGTTCAGGAACACCGGACCGAAACGCACGCGCTTCAAGCGGCTGACCACCAGACCCTGGGATTCCCACAATCGACGCACTTCGCGGTTACGGCCTTCCATGACCACGCAGTGGTACCAATGGTTGAAGCCTTCGCCACCCGGCGCCTGCTGAATGTCGGTGAAGCGCGCCGGACCGTCTTCCAGCACCACGCCGGCCTTCAGGCGCGCCAGCATGTCGTCGTCAACCTCGCCGCGCACGCGCACAGCGTACTCGCGGTCCATTTCGAACGAAGGGTGCATCAGGCGGTTGGCCAGCTCACCGTCAGTGGTGAACATCAGCAAACCGGTGGTGTTGATGTCCAGACGACCGATGTTGATCCAGCGGCCCTCTTTCGGGCGCGGCAGGCGATCAAAAACGGTCGGACGGCCTTCAGGGTCGTCACGGGTGCAGATCTCGCCGTCCGGCTTGTTGTACATGATGACGCGGCGAACGGTTTCGGCGGCTTCTTCGCGCTTGATGACGCGACCGTCGACCGTGATGGCGTCATGCAGGTCAACGCGTTGGCCGAGGGTGGCCTGTACGCCGTTGACCTTGATGCGGCCTTCGCCGATCCAGGCTTCTACGTCGCGGCGCGAGCCAACGCCGATGCGCGCGAGGACCTTCTGCAGTTTTTCGCCTGCTGGGCCGATTTCTTTGTCCTGCTTGTCTTGTTCACTCATCTGGGCACCTCCCGGTGTGTCGAATCAGGCCATGCGCGAGTGGGTAAGGCCTGTTGCCCGGCTCCGTGCAGAGCGCTCCGAGTGAGCGCAAAGCTAAACCCGGATCGGGCTGAAAACTGAATCCCCTGGCGCGTGGAGATCGCCAAAAGGTCGCGAATCATACGCGCATGCCGCGCGTTGCGCATCAGAGACTAGATGAAAAAAACAGCCTCACTTCTTTTTCCGCCGACCGGCACCCTTGAGCTTGATCAGCCGCTGAGCCGATTCGGCCAGTACCGAGCGCTTCTCGTCTTTTTCCATCTTTTTCCACGACTTGATCTCGCGTTTGCTGCGGCCACAGCCGAGGCATATCTCTTCGTCGAACTTGCAGAGGCTGATGCAGGGATTCTTGGTACTCATGGGCTCGCCTGAATGAGGAATCGGAGTGGAACCGGCTTCGACTGGTCGGGTCGTTCAGCTCATGGCCGAGTGCCTGACACACCGGGTTTGCCAACAAGCCGGCGCCTACGCAATGCGCTTCGTCAGGCGCAAAGATGTAGCTGCGCCAGCCTCATCAGCTCGGTTGCTGCCGAGGATCTTCATCGTCCTGCGGCGGTTCTTCCAATTCAGACTCTTTATTGGCCTCATCGAGCAATAAATCGTCGAAGTCGATTTTCAGGCCCTGCTCCATGGAATCGAGCTCAGCCAGCAGGCTGCGGAAACTGGTCTCATCGCGAGGTGCTTCGGGTTCGGCGTCGGGGTCCGTTTCAAGACTCGCGTCCGCCAGCGCTTGCAAATGCGCCGGCACCGGCGCGTCGTCGAATTCGAGCACAGGCTCGGTTTCCATCTCGCGCAGGTCGGCCAGCGGCGGAAGTTCGTCGAGGTTTTTCAGGTTGAAATGGTCAAGAAATGCTTTGGTAGTGGCAAACATCGCCGGTTTGCCCGGCACGTCGCGGTACCCGACGATCCTGATCCATTCGCGCTCCATCAGCGTCTTCACGATATTGCTGTTGACCGCAACGCCGCGCACGTCTTCGATCTCCCCGCGGGTGATCGGCTGGCGATAAGCGATCAGCGCCATGGTTTCGAGCAGTGCCCGGGAGTACCGCTGCGGCCTTTCTTCCCACAAACGCCCCACCCAGGGTGCGTACTTCTCGCGGATCTGCAAGCGGTAGCCGGTGGCAACCTCTTTCAATTCAAAGGCGCGGTTGTCGCAGGACTTGCCCAGCAGCGTCAGGGCCTTTTTGAACACCGCAGGCTCGGGCCGCTCGCCTTCTTCGAACAGCTCGTAGAGACGTTCCAGTGACTGCGGCTTGCCCGAGGCGAGCAGAAATGCTTCGAGCAAGGGTGCCAGATCGCGAGGTTCGTTGAGGTTCATGGGTTCAGTTCTTGCCCTTTATTCGGCTCGCGCCCGCACATGAATGACCGTAAAGGGTTCGTTCTGGACCAGTTCCACCAGCTGCTCCTTGACCAGTTCAAGCACGGCCATGAACGTCACCACTACGCCAAGCCGTCCTTCTTCCGCTGTGAACAGCTCGGCAAACGGCACAAAGCCTGCGCCTTTCAAGCGCTCCAGCACATCACTCATACGCTCGCGCGTCGACAACGCCTCGCGGCTGACCTGATGACTCTCGAACATGTCGCCCCGACGCAGTACATCCGCCATCGACATCAACAGCTCTTCGAGGGCAACGTCCGGCAATAACCTGCGCACACGCGCTTCAGGCGCTTCCAGCCGTGGCACGACTACATCGCGCCCTACTCGGGACAGGTTATCGATGCCCTCGGCGGCGGCCTTGAACCGCTCGTATTCCTGCAGGCGACGAATCAGCTCGGCGCGCGGGTCGCCTTCCTCCTCTTCGGCCATCTCCGAGCGTGGCAGCAGCATGCGCGATTTGATCTCGGCGAGCATGGCGGCCATGACCAGGTACTCGGCGGCGAGCTCCAGGCGCACGGTTTTCATCAGCTCGACATAGCCCATGTATTGGCGGGTGATTTCCGCCACCGGGATGTCGAGGATGTTGATGTTCTGTTTGCGGATCAGATAAAGCAGCAGGTCGAGCGGGCCTTCGAAGGCTTCGAGAAAAACTTCCAGCGCATCGGGCGGAATGTACAGGTCGACCGGCATTTGCGTGACGGCCTGACCGTAAACCAGCGCAAACGGCAGCTCTTGCTGGGCGTGGGCCTGAGGGTCGGTGCGAGCCTCAAGCGTTTGCGCGTCGGTCACTCGGCGTCGACCCCGAACGGCGTCGGATCGCCGCAGCCCACCCGGACCACTTTCGGATCGCCTTCGGTCAGGTTGACGACCGTGGAGGCAGAAATGCCACCCTCGCCGGCATCAATGATCAGATCCACCTGATGCTCAAGGACGCCGCGCATTTCGTGGGGATCGCTCATCGGAATGGTCTCGCCGGGCATGATCAGGCTCACGCTCATCAGCGGCTCGCCCAGTTCCTGCAACAGCGCCTGAGCGATGGGATGACCGGGCACGCGCAGGCCAATGGTGCGGCGCTTGGGATGCAGGACCAGACGAGGTACGTCACGGGTAGCGCCAAGAATGAACGTGTACGGCCCGGGCGTATGCGCCTTGAGCAGGCGGAAGGCCGCCGTGTCGACCTTGGCAAAGGTGCCTAGCTGCGACAGATCGCAGCACATCAGTGTGAAGTTGTGCTTGTCGTCCAGTTGACGAAGACGGCGGATACGGTCAACCGCGGCCTTGTCCTCCATTCGACAACCCAGTGCATAAGACGAATCGGTGGGATAGACCACCAGACCGCCCGCCCGGATGATCTCCACGGCTTGCTTGATCAAACGCGTTTGAGGGTTCTCCGGGTGGACCTGGAAAAATTGACTCACGGTATCTTCCTGTTCAGACGGCAGTAGGCTGGTCATGTTTGAACCGACACCAAAGGGGCGGCAGGTCTTCGGGCAATGGGCGATATACGCCGATTTCGGACCAGGCGCCAGGGGCATGAAAATCACTGCCGGCACTGACCAGCAGACCGAACTCACGGGCCAGGATAGCCAGACTGCCGACCTGATCGGCGGGCTGCAGGCCGTTGACCACTTCTATTGCATGGCCGCCCGCCTGAATGAACTCGGCGACCAGCTTGCGACGCTTGCTGCGGGTGAAATCATAATGCGAAGGGTGCGCCAGACTGACCCAGGCGCCGGCAGAGCGCAGGGTCGCTACTGTCTGCTCAAGAGTCGGCCAGTGTTGTTTGACGTCGCCCAGCTTGCCGGCACCCAGCCATTTGCGGAACGCCTCGGCGCGGTCCTTGACGAAACCCTGGTTCACCAGAAAGTCGGCAAAATGCGGCCGGGCCGGGGCGTTGCCACTGTCACCCAGTGCCTGTTGCACTGCGCGGGCACCTTCCAGCGCGCCGGGCATACCTTTCATCGCCAACTTGCGGCTTATTTCTTCGGCCCGCAGCCAGCGGCCCGTGTGTAATTGCTCGATGGCGTCGCGCAATTGCGGAGCGTTTACATCAAAGGCATAGCCCAGCACATGAATGGTGGCGCCCCCCCAGGTGCAGGACAACTCGATGCCATCGACAAGCTGCATACCGAGCGCAAGCGCCGCAGTCCGGGCCTCGGCGAGCCCTTCAAGGGTATCGTGATCGGTCAGCGCGAGCACTTTTACGCCGTGCTCATGGGCACGCGCGACGAGTACCGCGGGCGCGAGGGCGCCATCGGAAGCGGTGCTGTGGCAGTGCAGGTCGACGTTCATAGGGGCGCTTTCGCAGTCATTGATGTTTGTTATTATGCCGCCACATCCAGCTTCTGGCTCTTACTGTGAAACAATTCATCGACTTCATCCCGCTTATCCTGTTCTTCATCGTCTATAAAATCAGCCCGCAAGCCGTCGATGTCCTTGGCCACAGCTTCATGGTAGGCGGGATTTACAGCGCTACCGCGATGCTGATTGCCAGCTCGCTCGTGGTCTACGGCGTCCTTTATGTCCGTCAGGGCAAACTGGAAAAAAGCCAATGGCTGACACTGATCGCCTGCCTGGTGTTCGGCAGCCTCACTCTGGCTTTCCACAGCGAAACATTCCTGAAGTGGAAGGCGCCGGTGGTCAACTGGGTCTTCGCGCTGATCTTCGCCGGCAGCCATTTTGTCGGCGACCGTCTGTTGATTCAACGCATCATGGGCCACGCCCTGACCCTGCCTCAGGCGGTATGGACCAAGCTGAACATCGCCTGGATCGTGTTCTTCCTGTTTTGTGGCGCGGCCAATCTCTATGTTGCATTTACCTATCAAGAATTCTGGGTCGACTTCAAGGTGTTCGGCAGCCTGGGCATGACCTTGCTGTTCCTTGTCGGCCAGGGCATTTTCCTGGCCCGCCACATCCATGACGCCGACCCGTCCACCCAGCCTTCAAACAAAAAAAGAGAGGACTGACATGCTTTACGCAATCATGGCAACCGACGTCGCCAACTCGCTGGAAAAACGTTTAGGCGCGCGCCCTGCTCACCTTGAGCGCCTCAATGCGATGAAGGCCGAAGGCCGCATCGTCCTCGCAGGCCCCATGCCAGCGGTGGACAGCAATGATCCGGGTACCGCAGGCTTCACCGGTAGCCTGATCGTTGCCGAGTTCGAATCGCTTGCTGCGGCCAAGTCGTGGGCAGACGCCGATCCCTACGTCGCTGCGGGCGTCTACGCCGACGTGGTGGTCAAACCGTTCAAGCAAGTCCTGCCCTGACTCCCTGCAGGTGCGCCCGGCTATCCACCTGCCGGGCTGCCTTCGTTTCCCGCCCGATTGATCGCTCATCATCAGCACTCCCCTGCCGATACGCTGCCTGATACTCATAAAAACGGTGCGCCAGTCCGGTGCCGCGAGAACCAGGAGTTCAGATGCGTCTACGTCCGTGGTGTGTGTTGATGGCCGCATTGGCCGCTTCGGCGATCAGTGTTGCCGCGCAATCCGATGACACCAGCGATCCGGCCAGCCATGCGCTGCCGCTACCCGGTGTGGCCGCTCAGCTGACCGAGCTACGTCAGCGTCTGAGTGAAAGCGAAAAGCAGCGCGATGACTTGAACCGGCAATTGCAGAGCGCCGATAGCGAACGCGAAAGTATCCAGCTCGGACGCCTGCGCCAGGAGAACCAAAGGCTTAGACTGCAGCTCAAAGAAGCACAGTCGGTGACCCCGCCAAGGGTGTTGACCGAACAACAACAATGGTTTGTCGCGGGGGGCGGCGTTGCTATGTCAGCCCTCCTGTGCGGTATCTTTGCCAGCGGCTGGCGTAGACGTCGTCGGCAATGGCTAAATTGAGTGAGTCATGAGCGAGCTGTTACTTATTGATGATGACCAGGAGCTGTGTGAGCTTCTGAGCAGTTGGTTGAGTCAGGAAGGGTTCGTCGTGCGCGCCTGCCACGACGGCCAGAGCGCCCGCAAGGCGCTCGCCGAATCGGCACCTGCTGCGGTGGTGCTGGATGTGATGCTGCCCGATGGCAGTGGTCTGGAACTGCTCAAGCAGCTGCGCACCGATCACCCTGATCTTCCGGTGCTGATGCTCTCCGCTCGCGGCGAACCGCTGGACCGCATTCTGGGTCTGGAGCTGGGTGCCGACGATTATCTGGCCAAACCCTGCGATCCACGTGAACTCACCGCGCGTTTGCGCGCGGTGTTGCGGCGCAGCCATCCGACGGCGGTGTCCACGCAGATCGAGCTGGGCGATTTGTGCTTCAGTCCCGCGCGCGGCGTGGTCACGATCGACGAGCAGGAGTTCACCTTGACCGTCTCTGAAGCGCGCTTGCTTGAGGCCTTGCTCGGCCAGCCTGGCGAACCGCTGGAGAAGCAGGAGCTCGCACAACTGGCACTGGGCCGCAAGCTCACTTTGTACGACCGCAGCCTGGACATGCACGTTAGTAACCTGCGCAAAAAGATCGGCCCGCATGCCGACGGACGCCCACGCATCGTAGCCCTGCGCAGTCGGGGTTATTACTACGCGGTGTGAGGCTTCACCCTTGTAGGAGCGCGCTTGCCCGCGAACGCTATCTGCCTGATTGGTTGATGGCGTCTGACACACCGCAATCGCGGGCAAGCGCGCTCCTACAGCGACCGCGACGCCCATCTTCTGTGTCAGCCATCCATACAAACCTCTTTACCCAAGCTTTACCGACGCCTGACCTCGCTTGACCTTGATCTCCCTAAACTGGCCTCAACCGGCACAGAGCCGAAATCGAGACAAGGAGATTCACCATGCGCAAGACTTTGATGGCTTTGATGTTCGCCGCAGCCCTGCCTACCGTTGCTATGGCCATGCCTCCAGAAGGCGGCCCGATGGGTGGCCCTGGCGGCCCAGGCTTCGACGGTCCCGGCATGCATCACCGCAAAGGCCCAATGGACAAGCTGAACCTGACCCCCGACCAACGTCAGCAAGTCGACAGGCTAATGGGCGCTCAATGGCATGGCCGCAACGAGATCACCCAGAAGTACCTGGCCAAGCTATCGGCCGCTGACCAGAAGGCGATGAAGGATGAACAGGACGCTGCCCGCGCTAAAACCCAGTCCGATGTCCGTGCGTTGCTGACACCTGAGCAACAGAAGACCTTCGATCAGATGCAGAAGGATGAAGCTCAGCGCCGCGCGGACCGCGCCGAGTTCGAAGCCTGGAAAGCGCAGAAAGCGCAAAAAACCCAGTAAGGGCCAGCGGCACGGCATTACACTTCCCCCAACCCGACACGCTCCCCGGCGTGTCGGGTTTTCTGTTTAATGACCCGGGTTCGAGGGCAGCACGTGCGTTCATTGTTTTGGCGAATCCTCGCGAGCTTCTGGCTCGCCATTGCGTTGGTAGCAGGCCTGTCGATTTTGATGGGGCATGTGCTCAATCAGGACGCGTGGATTCTCAGCCGTCATCCCGGGTTGCATAACCTGCCGCAGAAATGGGTTGAACTGTATGAGGGGCAAGGCGAAAAGTCCGCGCAGGACTTTTTGCAAGACCTCAAGCGCAAATACCACATTGACGTTCAGGTGCTGAACGACAGCGGCGAGGCAGTCATCCCCGGCACTTTTCCGCCCCGCGCGGCCGCGTTCGAAGAACGCCAGAACGACGACACACGCCCTCTGCCGTGGCGTCGTCTGACCACCGAATACACCAGCGCCAAGACTGGCGAAACTTACCTGCTGATTTACCGCATCCCGCACCCCGAGTTGGACGCATGGCACCGCGAGAGCCTGCTCTGGCCGCTCAGTGCGCTCGGCATTGCCCTGGTGGTGCTGACCTTGTTCAGTCTGCTGGTGACGCTGTCCATTACGCGCCCGCTGAGTCGCCTGCGCGGCGCCGTGCATGATCTGGGTCAGACCACGTATCAGCAGAACAGCCTCGCGCAACTGGCCAATCGACGTGACGAGTTTGGTGTGCTGGCAAATGACTTCAACCGCATGGGCGCCCGCTTGCAAAGCCAGATCAGCAGTCAGCGTCAATTGCTTCGCGATGTCTCTCATGAACTGCGCTCGCCACTGGCGCGGCTGCGGATTGCTCTCGCGCTGGCCGAACGCGCCGAATCGGTCGAGCGCGACAAACTGTGGCCACGCCTGACCCGTGAGTGCGACCGGCTGGAGGAGTTGATCAGCGAGATTCTGGCGCTGGCGCGGCTGGATGCCGACATGGGCAGTGCGACGCCTGTCGATGTGCCGGGGCTGTTGCTGCATCTGCAGGCGGAAACGGAGATGAGCAGCGCCGAGCAGACGGTCTCTGTGTCGGTGCAGCCCGATGTGCAACTGCTGGGATGGCCGAGTGTGCTGGAGCGGGCGCTGGATAATCTGTTGCGCAACGCGTTGCGGTTCAATCCCGTAGGGCAGCCTATCGAGTTGAGCGCGAGCATTGAAGGGGATGAGTTGCGCCTGAGCGTGCGCGACCATGGCCCCGGCGCTAATCCCGAGCACCTGGCGCAGTTGGGCGAGCCGTTTTATCGCGCGCCGAACCAGACCGCGCCAGGGTATGGGCTAGGGCTGGCGATCGCCAAACGAGCGGCTGAAAAGCATGGGGGCAGTTTGCTCCTTGGCAACCACCCTCAGGGCGGATTTGTAGCCAGCATCGTGGTGCCACGCGAGCTGACCGCTGCGCAGTCCCGCTGAATGGATGCTGTGATTAGTAGGACCGGCTTCAGCCGGGAAGAGGCCGGAACATACATCCCGAGTTTTCGGCGTTACGCATACCGCCTTCCCGGCTGAAGCCAGTCCTACAGTGGCGTCCGTCGTCAACATCGGGATAACGTGGGTTTCCTTACCCTTGCCAGGCGCTGACAAATTCGTTGACGTCCGGCTTTTGCGCTTCACGCGGCGGGTTTTGCGGGGTGCCCAGGTAAAGAAAGCCGACGACTTCTTCGTTGGCCGTCAGCCCCAGGCCTTCTGCGACATGGCGCGAGTAGGACAAGTCGCCAGACCGCCAGACGCCGCCGATGCCCAATGCGTAGGCCGCCAGCAGGATGCCGTGGGCGGCGCAGCCGGCGGTGATGACCTGCTCATTCTTAGGGACTTTGAAATGATCGGTCAGGCTGGCGATGACCACGACCACCAAGGGCGCGCGCAACGGGCCATTGCGGGCCTTGTCCAGCGCCTTGGCATCTGCGTCGCCGCCTTTCTCGATAAGGGCCTGGACCAGGAGCTCCCCCATGCGGTTGCGTGCCTCGCCCTCCACCGTAAGGAAGCGATAAGGCCGGATAACGCCGTGATCAGGTGCACGCAGGGCAGCGCTGAACAGGATCTCACGTTGCTCGGCGTTCGGGCCGGGCTCGATCAAGCGGGGCACGGACACGCGATTAAGCAATACGTCGAGCGCTTCCATTAAGTCGTCTCCAGAAAAAATGACGGGCCATTGTAGTGCCCTCGGTGCAGTCTTGAACTTCAATAACGATTAACCAGGGCAATTACTTACAACACTCACAGAAATGCCTCGGTTTACACAGGCGAGCCGGTGAGTAAAATGGCCGCCCTCTCACTTCCTGATCCGAGCGACTGCATGGCGTTGCCGACTCTCCGCATCATCGGTTTCATTATTGGCATCTTCCTCATCACCCTGGCCATCGCCATGGTCGTGCCCATGATCACTCTGATGATTTTCCACCGCACGGCCGACATGCCGTCGTTCCTCTGGTCGAGCCTGATCACCTTCGTCTCCGGGCTGGCGCTGGTGGGCCAGGGCCGGCCCGAGCATGTGCACCTGCGGCCCCGGGACATGTACCTGCTGACCGTCAGCAGTTGGGTCATCGTCTGCGTGTTCGCCGCGCTGCCGTTCCTGTTGACCCAACACATCAGCTACACCGACTCCTTTTTCGAAAGCATGTCGGGCATCACCGCGACCGGCTCCACGGTTCTGAGCGGGCTGGACACCATGTCGCCCGGCATCCTGATCTGGCGCTCGTTGCTTCACTGGCTGGGCGGTATCGGCTTTATCGGCATGGCCGTGGCGATCCTGCCGCTGTTGCGCATCGGCGGGATGCGCCTGTTTCAGACCGAATCCTCGGACCGTTCCGAGAAGGTCATGCCGCGCTCGCACATGGTGGCCAAATTCATCGTGCTCGTGTACCTCGGCATTACCGTACTTGGCACGTTGGCGTTCTGGTGGGCCGGCATGAACCTGTTCGACGCCATCAACCACGCGATGTCGGCGATATCGACTGGAGGTTTCTCCACTTCGGATCAGTCACTGGCGAAATGGCCGCAACCCGCCGTGCATTGGGTGGCGATTGTGGTGATGATCCTCGGCGCCCTGCCCTTCACCCTGTACGTTGCGACCTTGCGCGGCAACCGCGGGGCACTGCTCAAGGATCAGCAAGTGCAGGGCTTCATCTTGCTGCTGTTGGTGACGTGGCTGGTGATGGGCGCCTGGTACTGGGCGACGACCGATCTGCCGTGGTACGACGCCTTGCGTCATGTCGCACTCAACGTGACCTCGGTCGTGACGACCACCGGCTTCGCGCTGGGGGACTACAGCCTGTGGGGCAATTTCGCGCTGATGCTGTTTTTCTATCTGGGATTCATCGGGGGCTGTTCGGGGTCAACGGCGGGCGGCGTGAAAGTGTTCCGCTTCCAGGTCGCGTACATCCTCCTGCGCGCCAACCTGCACCAGTTGATCCATCCGCGCGCGGTGATCAAGCAGAAGTACAACGGCCACCGCCTTGACGATGAAATCGTGCGTTCCATCCTGACCTTCTCGTTTTTCTTCACCTTCACGATCTGCCTGATCGCGCTGATGCTGTCGCTGCTGGGGCTCGACTGGATGACCGCCTTGACCGGCGCCGCCAGCACCGTGTCCGGCGTGGGCCCGGGGCTGGGGGAAACCATCGGGCCGGCGGGTAACTTCTCGACGCTGCCGGATGCCGCCAAATGGATCCTGTCACTGGGCATGCTGCTGGGACGCCTTGAAATCATTACCGTGCTGGTCCTGTGCATCCCGGCGTTCTGGCGGCACTAAGCGGCCGATGCAGGTCGTGCAACCTGGGCTAAACTCTGCTGATCACTCGTATCAGAGCCTACCCCTATGGAAGCGGTTAAGACGTTTACCCGGTTTTCTGATTTCTATCCGTACTACCTGCAGGAGCATCGCGACAGTACGTGTCGGCGTCTGCATTTCATTGGCACCAGCCTGGTTGTTCTGATCCTGGCGTTCGCCGTGCTGAGCGCCAACTGGCTGTTGCTGTGGGCATTGCCGCTGGCGGGCTATACCTTCGCATGGGTCGGCCACTTCTTCTTCGAGAAAAACCGCCCCGCCACGTTCAAGCATCCGTTTTACAGCCTGCTCGGCGACTTCGTCATGTACAAGGACATGCTCACCGGCAAGGTGTCGTTCTGACAGCCGCTCGGCTCAAGGCGATTTAACCTCAAACCGACTTGAGCTCAGCGCCTGGCTCATACAGCCTCGCCCACCGCCTGCGGCACTTCGGTGCTTTTGGCTTTGAGGTGGGCATCGGCCAGCCTGAACAGCTCAATCGTGCCATCCCAGTGTTCGATCAAGGCGGTGCAAGACTCCACCCAGTCACCACAGTTGAGATATTCCACACCGCCCACCTGACGAATTTCGGCGTGATGGATATGCCCGCACACCACACCGTCCAGACCGCGCTTGACGCATTCATGGGCGATGGCCTCTTCGAAGTCGCTGATGAAACTCACCGCCGTTTTGACCTTGTGCTTCAAGTAGGCCGACAGCGACCAGTAGCCATAGCCGTACTTCGCACGCCAGTGGTTCAGCCAGCGATTGAGGGTCAGGGTGAACTCGTAGGCCGAGTCGCCAAGAAACGCCAGCCAGCGGTGATAGCGGGTGATGACATCGAACTGGTCACCGTGGATGACCAACAGACGACGGCCGTCAGCAGTCAGGTGTACGGCTTCGTCGACCAGCTGGATGTTGCCCAGAATGAGCTTTGAATAGCGCCGCAGGAATTCGTCGTGGTTGCCGGTGACGTAGATGACCTCGGTGCCGCGCTTGCTCATGGTCAGCAGACGGCGAATGACGTTGGTGTGCGCCTGCGGCCAGTACATGCCGCCACGCATCTTCCAGCCGTCGATGATGTCGCCGACCAGATAAACCTTGTCGGCATGGTATTGCTTGAGGAACCCGCTGAGGTGTTCGGCCTGGCAGTCGCGTGTGCCCAGATGCACGTCCGATATCCATAAAGTCCGGACACGTTGCTTTCGGCTGGGTTTCACGCTCTCGGCAATGCTCATGGATCACCTCCACTTGGATTTCTTCAAGCGTGGACGCGGTCGGTGAAATGAACATGACGGCAGTGTTTAGCTTTGATGACACGAAAGATCGGGTAACACGTTTACCGACAGACGCAGAGGTGTAGCGCCGGTTCCGATTCGCTTTCAGGTATCCAGACCAGTGTGACGGTCGTTATGCCCCAGATCGCGGTCGGGATCGATCTGGTCACGCACGCGCTGCTTGAGCACCTTGGCCTCGGGGAAGCCACCATCGGTCTTGCGCTCCCAGATCTGCACGTCATCGCAGGTGATACGGAACACGCCTCCCGTCCCTGGCACCAGCGATACCTTTCCCAGATCGTCGGTAAACGTGCTCAACAACTCTTGCGCCAGCCAGGCGGCGCGCAGTAGCCACTGACACTGCGTGCAATAGGTGATGGTGATCTCAGGTTTGGTGGGCATCGATCAGCCCAACCCGGCGAGCAGGTCACGGGCAGTTTGCTGCGGGCCGTCGTCGGAGCCTTCAATGACTTCCTGCAACAGACGGCGCGCCTCCTCGATATTACCCTCATCGATCAGCACCTGCGCCTCGTTGATCTTGCTCAACGGCTCCTCTTCAAGGCTCAGCAGATCAAAGCCGCCCTCCTCGATCATGAAGCTGTCGAGAAAGGCATCATCCAGCAGGTCGTTGCTGCTCTGTGAAGCCACTTCAGGACCCGGTTCAAACTGCACGTCCATCTCCAAGGGCGACTGCTCCTCGGCAAAATCACTCAAAAATTGCTCATCCGGCATCTCGAAGACTTCGGGCAGCTGCGTCAGATCGGACGAAAAAGAAGTGTCCAGCTCAGGTTCGGCTTGCGGCACAGGCGCGGGCTTGCGCGCGGCAGGTGCACTGTCGAACGGGTCCACAAGGTCCCAGTCGGCGTCCATGGAGAGGTCGTCCAGGTTAAGCTGGAAATCGTCCGACAGGTCTACGGGGTTCAGCGATGCCGCAGCATTTTCGTCCAGCTGCGCAGACTGGACGGGGCTCGTCTCTGCGAGGTCGTGTATTGGTTCGCTGGACAGCGACGGGTCAGATAGAAATTCGCCGACTGACTCGTCCGGCGCTTGCGACACCAGCGTAGCCACACCGACCGCCGCAGCAGGCACGATCGCTGAGGTCGCTGCCTGCGTGGTGAACGTCGCCGGTTGAGCCTGCGGCGCAGGTACGGCAGGCTGGCGAACCAACTTCGGGTAACGGCTGCGGATGTCGTTGAGTTTCTGCGCCTCGACACCCTGGCTCAGCAGAATCTGTTCTTCTTCGTCATACCCTTCGACATCGCCCTGCTCGCCCAACAGCTCGAGGATCCGCAGGCGGACGTCAGTGCGCTCGGGTTGCCGGTCCAGTGCGTCACGCAAGATGGCCAGTGCTTCGGCAAAACGACCGTAGGCGATGTAGATACTTGCGCCATCAAGAGCATCAGTGGCGGCGCCGGCCAGACGCTGGCCGGCCGGGGCCGAAGATGCCGGGCGCGGAGCCGTTACGGCAGGCACTTCAAAAACCGGAGTGACCGTAGCGCCGGCCCGGACGATCGGCTCGGGCGCCACGGGCTCAAGGGCCTGCTGATTCTTGATTTTGTTGCGCCGCACCGACCAGGCCAGCGCCAGGAGCAGCAACAGCACCAGAAGGCCCGCCAGGATCGATGTCCAGGGAAGCTCATCGTCCACGTCGGCGACCGGCGTTGGTGCTGGAGCAGGAACCGGGGTCGCGACCGGGGCCGGAGCCGTCGCAGCAGTGGCGGGCACAGCAGCAGGTGCAGGTGCAGGTGCAGCAGGCGCAGCTGCCACAGAAGGCGCGGGTTGCGCCGACTGGGCCTTGAGCTCGGCCAACTGAGTCTGCAGCTCGATGATCTGCTTGTCCTTGTCGACTTCTTCAACAGAGGCCGTTTGCACTTGCTGCTTGAGGTCATCCAGCGTCTTGTTCAACTGCTCGTTGTCCGACGCTGCGTTTGTTGACGGGTCGTTCTGCGATCCAGGGCCAGGGGTCGGCGTGGTGGACGTCGGCGTGGTAGGTGTCGACGCTGTGCCGGCTGGATTTGAGGCCGCAGCGGCACTCGGCTTCGGCTCGGAAGCGCTGTCAGGCAGCAACAGGCTCTGGCCTACCTTCAACTGGCTGCGTTCGCCATTGGGAAATGTTTGCGGGTTGAGCGCCAGAATGCCTTTGACCAGGTCTGCGGAAGACGTCTTGCTGCCCGGGGCCTGGACTTGGCGAGCGATCCCGGCCAGCGTGTCGCCGGAAACAACCGTGTAATGCTTGCCCTGTCGAGCCTGAGGCGGCGCCACCGGAAGCCGTGACTCATCAGCCTTGGCGCCCGCTGCAGGAGATTGGGCTCGGCTGCGCGTCGCGGCAACCCCCGACGCCGAGGTGGGCGGGTCGAGCAGCACGGTGTACTCATGCAGCTGATCGCCGTTGGGCCGCACCAGCCTGACCAGGAAATTCAGATACGGTTCGGTGACTGCCTTGTGCGACTCAATGTGAATGACGCTGCGGTTGCCGCGGATTACCGGAGTGAAACGCAGGTCATTGAGAAAGAACACGCGTTCTACGCCAGCCTTGGCAAACGCTTCGGGCGGCGCCAGACCGACGACGATCTCCTCGGGACTCATTCCACCCGCCTCGATCAGTTCGATGTCGGCATTGAAAGGTTGCCCAAGGGCAGAATGCAGGCTGATCTCGCCCAGTCCCAGCGCAGCGGCCACGGAGCTGTGCAGCAACGCGACCGAGGCAAGGCCGATGCCGAGCAAACCCGAACGAAGACCCGACTGAACACGAGGGGCTTTACCCGCTTCGCGACGACTACCGGCCTGAAAACTCTTCAGCATGCGAACCCTTTTGAAGACGAGGCAGGCTTCCCTGCACATTCCGTACGTGCCCGGACACGTTTTCCGGGCACTATCAGTATGGGTGCAAATAGAACAGGATGTTTCGCCCGCTTCAATGTATTTGTCGCGGAGCGTCGGGCGGTTTTCAGGATTTTTCGAGGTTGGCGAGGATTTTTGAATGGACGCGCATGCACATCCGCAGTTCTTCCTCGTCAATGCCGGCAAACAACTCGTGGCGCAAGGCAGTGGCAATGGTTTCGATTTGCTCGATCAGAGGTCGGGCGGTGTCGCAGAGGACGATCTTTTTCGCCCTGCGATCTTCCAGCACAGCCTGCCGCAGGACCAGACCCTGATTTTCCAGGCTGTCCAGCAGGCGCGCCAGGGTCGGTCCTTCAACCCCGACACTTTGCGCCAGCTCGCGCTGGGTAGGCGGGGCTTTAAAGCGCGCCAGGTGCAACAGAACCAGCCAGCGCGCCTGGGACAGTCCCAGATCAGCCAGGCGGCGATCCAGCTCTGCACGCCAGCCTCGGGACATATGGGCCAGCTGCATGCCAAAGCGATGTTCTTCGGTTAACGGCATAGGTAACTCGATGGTTAAAGGCGAATCCTAATTAATAGGCAGCTAACCATGGAGCCGGGGATGAGGCAAGCGCCCCGCTGTGGTGATTCGTCGCACAGGCGGCGCGGCGTCAATCCAGCGTGCAGGCCGCTGAAAGCTGCACGTGTCCGCCACCGCGCTGCTAAACCTCGAATTCGGATTGCAGTGCTGCGCGCACGCAATACAGCACGCCCTCAGGGACGCGACCGGTGAACAGCTCGGCAATGGCAGCCACCGGGGGTAGCTCGCCTTCGCCGTCCAGGAACGCATCCTGAACTTCAGTCAGCAGATCTTCGGGGAGGTCCAGCGCCTGATCCAGTGACAGCTGCTGTTTGCCGATGGCTTCGGCGAGCATCGTGTAGACGTTTTTTTCCGAACATTGCAGCTGGCCGGCGATCTGCATCGGCGTCATGCCCGCACGCGCAAGGCTGATGAGCTCATGCCGAACATCGGCCACCACCCGTGGTGCCGGTGCCGCGCCGCCGAGGACTTCAAGGAATGCCTCACCGTACCGCTCCAGCTTGCGCGCGCCAACACCGCTGACCCGGCCCATTTCGGCCATGGTTCCGGGTTGGCTGCGCAGCATTTCGAGCAAGGTCGAGTCAGGGAAAATGACGTACGGTGGCACGCCGTGTTCTTCGGCCAGTTTGCGCCGCAGCGCGCGCAGCGCTTCCCACTGCTCGCGTTCTTCGCCACGCACCAGTTGGCTCGCGGGGCTGCCGGAAGCTTTGGCGGTGGTCTGCGGCTTCAGGTCACGGCGCAGCTGCAAGGTGACTTCGCCACGCAAGAGCGGACGGCAGGTATCGCTCAGGCGCAGGCCACCGTAGCCTTCCAGATCGATGTCGGCCAGGCCGCGCGCCACGAGCTGTCGGAACAATGAACGCCATTCCCCTTCGCTGCGGCTCTTGCCTACACCAAAGACCGCCAACTTCTGATGACCGAAGCTCTGGACCTTGTCGTTCTCCTTGCCGAGCAGTACATCAACCAGGTGCCCAACGCCATAACGCTGGCCGGTGCGATAGATCGCCGACAGCGCCTGTCGTGCAGGTTCGGTGGCGTCCCAAGTCTCTACGCCATCGACGCAGTTGTCGCAGTGCCCGCAGGGGTTGGGCATGATTTCGTCGAAGTAGGCAAGCAGCGACTGACGGCGGCAGCGGGTTTCTTCGCACAGCGCCAGCATCGCGTCGAGCTTGTGCTGCTCGACGCGCTTGTGCCGCTCGTCGCCCTCGGAGTTCTGCAGCATCTGCTTGAGCATCAGCACGTCTTGCAGACCGTATGCCATCCATGCATCTGCCGGCAGACCGTCGCGCCCTGCCCGGCCCGTCTCCTGGTAATAAGCTTCCAGCGACTTGGGTAAATCCATGTGCGCGACGAATCGCACGTTCGGCTTGTCGATGCCCATGCCGAAGGCGATCGTCGCGACCATGATCAGCCCTTCTTCATTCAGGAAGCGGCGCTGGTTGCCGGAACGGGTCTCAATCGGCAAGCCGGCGTGGTAAGGCAACGCCGGATAACCGTTGTCGCTCAGAAAGGCGGCGGTCTCCTCGACCTTCTTGCGCGACAGGCAATAAACGATGCCTGCATCGCTGCGACGCTCGGACAAAAACGCGAGCAGCTGTTTGCGCGGCTGCTCTTTGGGAACGATGCGGTAAAAGATGTTCGGGCGGTCGAAACTGGAGAGGAAGCGCTCGGCGTTTTGCAGGTGCAACCGCTCGACGATCTCTTCGCGAGTCCGCTTGTCCGCCGTTGCGGTCAGCGCGATGCGCGGCACGTCCGGGAACAGCTCCGCCAGTTGCCCCAGTTGCAGGTACTCGGGGCGGAAATCATGCCCCCACTGCGAAACACAGTGGGCTTCGTCGATGGCGAACAGGGCGATTTCGAGATTTTGCAGAAACGACAGCATGCGCGGCTGAACCAGACGCTCCGGCGCCAGATACAGCATCTTGATTTCACCCAGACGGATGCGGTTGGCAAGCTCGCGCTGCTGCTCGGCGCTCAGCGTGGAGTTGAGGGCCGCAGCCGACACACCCAGCTCTTCAAGCGTTGCCACTTGGTCGTCCATCAACGCAATGAGCGGCGAAACCACCACGGCAAGACCATTGCGCAGCAGGCCCGGCACCTGGAAACACAGGGATTTGCCGCCGCCCGTAGGCATGAGCACCAGAGCATCACCGCCACTGGCCACGCGCTCGATAATGGCACCCTGGCGACCGCGGAAGCTGTCGTAGCCGAAGATGTCTTTAAGTACGCGTTGTGCCTGGTCGAGCATAAATACCCCGGATGGTGCCGCAACAGCGGTCGAGAATCGCTGTGGAAATCGCAAAGCGCGGCAGTATACCGGAGCGCCCCGACAGATTGGACAGTGGCGACACCACCGGTCGAAATTAAGCGCAATACCGATTCCAGTGCCCTCGCCGCTGGCGCCGAGCGCCCTCAGGGCCTAGAATTCAGCATCGTTTATTTCCAGGGTAGTCCGTCAATGTCCTTCGCTGAGCAATTACACCGCCTGCAAGCCTTCCTCGATGCCGATGAGCTGCATGACGAAGCGCTGGACTATGTAGCCGCTCATGGCTACCTGACCGCGTTGTCCATCTGTGCCGAAACCGTGCCGGACCGTGAGTGGATCGACGCTCTTTTCGCCGAGCCCCCTCATTACGCCGACGAGGCGCAACACCAGGAAATCGAAGCCACACTGATCCAGCTAAAGGCCCACATCGCTCGCCAGCTGGCATCGGACGAAGAGTTTGAGCTGCCTTGCGACCTGGACTTGGGTGATGACCCGGACGACTCCGAATTGCGTGGCTGGTGCATTGGTTTCATGGAAGGCGTGTTCCTGCGCGAATCTGCCTGGTTCGAGAACGATGAAGAGGAAGTCAGCGAGATGCTGCTGCCGATCATGGTCGGTTCCGGCCTGTTCGACGAACAGCCGGAGTTTGCCGATATCGCCGCCGACGCCAATCTGATGGACGACATGATCGTGCAGATTCCAGAGGCACTGACCGCCCTTTACCTGTTGCTGCAAGCTCCAGACGAAAAGCCGGCGATCCTCAAGCCTCGCCATCACTAAGTCGCAGTTGCGTACGAGTCAAAGCGGCTCGTACGCGTCCCCCTCCTATTTGTGCTTCTTGTCACTCTTCGCGAACGCTGATTCCAGCGCCTCGTTGACCGTGCGCAGCACTTTTACCCTCGCCCATCGCTTGTCGTTGGCCTCAACCAGCGTCCACGGGGCAATTTCGGTGCTGGTGCGATCTACCATGTCTCCCACCGCCTCTCGGTAAAGCGGCCACTTGCTGCGGTTGCGCCAGTCGTCCTCGGTGATCTTGTGGCGTTTGAAGGGCACCTTCTCCCGCGCTTGAAAACGCTCCAGCTGAGTCTTGTCGTCGATCGCCAGCCAGAACTTCACCACAACAACGCCGAAGTCGGTGAGCTGTTCCTCAAAGTCGTTGATCTCGCTATAAGCCCTCAACCAGTCCGCCTCCGAGCAAAATCCTTCGACGCGCTCGACCAGCACCCGCCCATACCATGAACGGTCAAACACAGTAAATTTCCCGCGCGCCGGAATCTGCCGCCAGAAGCGCCACAGATAAGGCTGAGCGAGTTCGTCCTGGCTGGGCGCGGCGATCGGCACGATGTGGTACTGGCGCGGATCAAGGGCGGCGGCGACGCGTTTGATCGCACCACCCTTGCCTGCGGCGTCGTTGCCTTCAAAAACCGTAACAAGCGCATGACGGCGCATGCGTTTGTCACGCATGAGCCCGGACAATCGCGCCTGCTCGGCAATCAGCTGTTCTTCGTAATCATCCTTTTCGAGCGCCAGCGTCATGTCGAGGTTGTCGAGCAGGCTTAGCTCATCGCTGTTGTTCGGCAAAGGCCCCAGGCCCACCAGATTGGTTTGCCCTTCGGGCGTTCTCAAGGCGTTCTGCAGACCTTCAAGCAAAAGCCGGCCCACTGTCAGACTGCGGTAGTTGGGGTCCACGCCTTCAATGACATGCCAGGGTGCGTAGTCACGGCTGGTTCGACGCAGCACACGCTCGCCAAAGCGTACGAACCGGTCGTAGGTCTTCGACTGCTGCCAGTCCAGCGGGCTGATGCGCCAGCTGTGCAAGGGGTCGTCTTTCAATGTCTTGAGGCGCAGCTTCATCTGCCGCTTGGAAAGGTGGAACCAGAATTTGAAAATCACCGCGCCCTCATCGACCAGCATCTTTTCCAGTCGCTCGGCGGCATTGATGGCTTGATCGAGCACCGGATCCTTGAACCGTTTATGGACCCTGCCCTGAATCATCTGGCTGTACCAGTTACCGAAAAACACGCCGATCCGCCCTTTGGGAGGCAACTGGCGCCAGTAGCGCCAGACCGGAGGATGGGCCAGTTCTTCATCGGTTTGCTGATCGAAGGTGCGGACCTCGATGTAGCGCGGATCCATCCATTCGTTGAGCAACTTTACCGTTTCGCCCTTGCCTGCGCCCTCGATGCCGTTGATCAGCACGATGATCGGGCGCTTGCCCTGCTCATGCAGTTCGTACTGGGCCTCCAGCAGCGCTTCTCGCAGAGACGGGACTTCGCTGTCGTAGGTTTCATCGTCGATGGTGTGGCCGATTTCAGCAGATTCGAACATGCAGGGCTCCCTTCAGGATCGCTCAGGACTGGCAGGCACGGCGCAAGGCAGGCCGGGCCGATGCAGGTATGACCGTTAATCAGGGCCATCGGTCAATGCGGCCAACATAATCGGTGTCAGACAACGTCAGTTGACCGCATGCGCTTCCTGCCTTGCCCGGCGCAATTACCAGCCGGCGCGGTAAAGGTCCGTCAGTTGACGGAGCATCAACGCTTCTGCGGCCTCGCGTTCTGCAATCAGTGCCAGGCCTTGCCGATGATAGTCGTCGGGGTCAGCCGGCGGACGTTCTTCCAGCGCGGCCATGCGACGGCGCACTGAAGCGGTGGCTGCGGCCAGCCCTGACTCGTGATCGGCGCGTAGCCGCGCGTTCCACTGCTGATCGCTGACTGCAAATTGCAGGAACGCCGGGCCGCGCTCCGCCTCCAGGACTCGCCGACGGGCGTCCAGCAAGACCCAGCGGTCAACCGCCGCCAGACGCGCCCAGACCATGCGATGAGGTTGGCCGGGCAGGCCGAGGTCATCGGCCAGACCGATTCGGTAAGCCAATCGGACTTCTGCATGATCCACTCCCACCCCCAGGCTCTCGCGCCGGGCGATCTCCGCGTCGGCGAGTGACTGCACTTCATGCAGGCGGAAGAGCTGACGCATGACGCCGAGTAACGCATCCGTGCGCCTGGCTTCGGCCACGCCGCGCAAAGACTCGCGGCTGTATACCGCGACCTGGATGTCGCTGAATATCAACCGCGCACCGTCCTGGCAGGTCTGGTTGGCGCCGAACAAACGGTCGTTGGCCATCACTTCAAGCTGCCCGCGCAACGCAGCATCCTGCGCGGCCGCTTCCAGAACGCTGAGCACGTCGGCGGCAAGCTCGGCATGGAACTGAGAGAAATCCGGGGTCTCTCTCAGTCGCTGCAACAGCACCAGCACATGTGGCGCGTCGCCGTCCGCCGCCACCTGTGCCCACGCTTCCTGCAAGCGCCGGTTCAGCACATCCTCGCCGGGACGTAACCACTGTTGCACCGAGGGGGCGGCAGCGGAGCGACCCGAATGGGCACGGTGGGCGTGAGACGCGCTTTCGTCGTCGGATGTCTCAGACTCGCGGTCGGACTCGCTGTCAGTCAGGGCACCTTCCACGGGGATCTCACGGATGTCGTCGGGGAAATCGAAATCGAGGCGGTAGCGATGCCCATATCCCGTGTCGTTGCGCCAGTAATCCTCCAGCGTCTGGCGCGAAAAAGGATTGTTGTAGCCATAGATGACGGTATGCCGCTCATGATCCCGCGGGTTTTCGACGATCTCGGAGGCGATCTCGGTGATGTGGTTATCACTGATGTCCAGCTCGGCGAGGGCCAGCGAACGAGTCCAGTCCGGCCACTGCGTCAAGCCTGTATTGTTGATCCACAGGGTCGACAGGCGAAAGCGGCTGGTATCGCTGAATTCACCCAGATAGGTCCCCGCCAAACTGAGCGAGTGCAGCGCCGGAATATCCATCAATCTGTCCATCGCCGGCTGACTGATCGGCCACGGCATATTCTCCAGCGTCAGATGCTCAAGAAATTGCAGTTGCAGCAAACCCTGCGGGACCTCGGTGAAACTGCCGCGCACATTGAGGTGAGTCATGTTCGGGAAGTGCGCCACAAAAGCATTCACGGCGGCCGTGTCAGCCTGTACATGATTGAGTTCCACCCGAGTGATATCCGCGTAGAAATGATGCAACGGCGGCAGCTCCGGAAGGGAGGTATGTTCCAGGGTTAGCCAGCGAGAGCCCCGAGGCGCAGCATCGTGGCTGAAGCGCCAGGCCCTGCTCAGCACCTGGGCTACCTGGCGGCGAGCCGCACGTTCACCGTCATTGAGCAAGACGCTCATGTCATCGGCTTCCGCCCACGCGATCAGACTTGCGTGCAGTTGCTCGTAGGCCAAAGCCCGCGCATTTGTGGCTGCCAGGAGTGACGGCAGCGGCCGCCCGCGTTGCGCCATCTCCTCTACCTGCTGCGCCATATCCGTGCTTTCCGGATAGAGGTCCGTCATTGCCTGAAGCAGTTGCTGCCGAACGGCGCCGTCACTCGCCGGCAAGCCCGGTCCGCGGCCGCTGAGCGGATAACCGAGGCGGCCCCCCGGCAAGCGCTGCGGCGGTCTGAACGCCGTCGGCAGGGTCCACTCCCCCAATTGCTCGAACGCCCACTTCGGCTGCGAGTGAACCCAATTGAAAATTCGCCGCTTGAGCGCGCGGACCTCGGCGCCAGTGCCAGAATCGTCTAAACCCATTACCTGCCGAATGTCTTCCGGAAGTGCCTGAAGCAGCGCGGAAAACAGGCTGGTATCGGGTTGCGGCCCTGCAACGCCGTCCAGGTGAAATCCATTGGCTCCTTTGATGAGCGATCGTCGCCTCGCTGCATGCTCTGCCCCGATGCGATCGAGCACCGGTCCGGTGGCGACGCCCTCGCGGATCTCGATGCGCAGGTCGGCAGGCCACCCGGGGAATGTCGCAAGGCTGCGCAGCGTCAGGCGTTGCACATCGTTGCCGGGAGTGTCGCGGGGGGCGAAAAAACCTTCAAGCGCGCGGCTCATCCGGGTCTGACGCAGGTGCAGGCGGACCTTGCCGGCGACCTCCAGCGGGATGCGTCGAGTACTCGACATTGCCAGTCGCTGTTCCGCGCTCGTTTCGGCGACTAACGCCTCGGCCGACGCCAGGGTGAGGGAAGGAAAATCCCGCCTGAGCAGCATGATCATGGGCTCACTGGACTGTTCGCTGGCAGCGTACGCCTCCTCGAAATTCTGGGCAGAAACTGCCGGGTTCCGACGCAAACGAAGCCGCTTTGCCGTGTCGAGCAGTGCCGCCGGCGCGGGCTGTTCGTCAATGTGCAAGGCCGCCAATTGCTCACCGTCCATGCCACTCACCGCCATGACCCGGGCAACGTTTTTGCCTTCAAGCTCTGCCAGGTCCGGGTGCAGGCGCCGTAGCGCAACGGCCGGGTCAGCGAGGCGCAAGCGGCCGACCGGGTCGCGCGCAAGCACGCTACGCTTGATGAAATACGGCGGTTGCAGGATCGCAGCGTCGGCAGTCATGGCGTGTGTCGCGCCGCCCGCCGCCCCCATCGCGCCCATGAGCACCAGATTCTCGGCAACATTCCCCAGATGCTCCAGGGCCTGGTCCATGTCGCCATGGCGCCACGCATCAACGCCCTCGAAGGTCTCGTCGAGCAGTTGCGCGCCTGCCACGAGCAGCATCGTTTCGCCCAGAACCGGCACAAACAGCGCGGCAAGGTTCGCCGCATCAATGCCGAAGCTCAGCCATTCAGCCCGGCGCTGCTCGCGGGTCTTGCGGTCTTCGTCGTCTGTGGGCACAGCCAGAACGCGCGCGTCATCTTTGATCCGCAGTAACGTATCAAGGTAAAACACGCCACCCAACGAGCCGCCCAGGCTGATCGCCTCCAGGTCCAGCTCAGCCTTCTCGTCCACCTCGGCAACGCTGATGAACTGCCGATGGAAGCCTGTGCCACGGGCGACGCTGTGCAGGACATGGGGCGCCAGACGCTCGCGCAATCGTTGAAAAAAAACGGCTTTGCTGCGCTCGGGAATGAACCTGTCGACGTAGTGCTGGTAGGCCTCGTCACGCAGTCTGGTCCGCAACACCTGCGTGAGCTGATCCAGCGACGCGAAAGACTGGACAACGTTATCGGACTCGCCAGGTAAATAGGCGATCCATCGGGCGTCGCCTTTGGGTTTGAACAGCAATGCGTTGCGCAATTTGCAGCCAAGGATGTGCAGGGTAAAAAACTCATCGGTGGGCCTGTTCACATCGATCTTCAGCAGCGCTTGATATTGCGCTTCATCAATCATCCCTTTGAGACGCCCAATGTGACACTCGACCCTCAGCGCCAGCCGCGCGTGCTCGATAATGCGCGCTTTGATGTCCTCGCTGTCCAGACTGCCGGGCACGTCCGGCCGCGCGACAGGGTGCAGCACGTGATGCAGATGCCGTTGATATTGGCCACCGAGATCAAGGCGACGGCACAGCTCGATGAAGCGCGCGGGCTGCACATTCAAGGGATGGACGTCACCGTCCCGCTGCGCCGGCATCGCATTTTCACTTTCACTTTCACTTTCTCTGCCAATGCGGCTGCTGGCGAGAATGGCCGACGTGGTTTCGCGTTCGGCCTCCTGCGCTTCGGGCGCCTCGAAATTCTGTAACGCGGCGGCCAGCAGCGAGCAAGTGCCCGAACCCAGCGGCGAAGCGCGGCCCGTCAGCCAGTGGTGTTTAAACCTGGCGTGCAGGAACACGTCGTGATCGACATCAAAGCCTGGCCCGAACGCGGCGTCCAGTGCCTGCTGCAGCAAAGGCCGGGCAAACGATGGCAGATCCTGGATACGTCGCAAAATGGTGCTGAGATCATCCCGTGCTGCCTGGGCGCGGGTCATGTCCAGGCGCAACGCGTCGCGCATCAGTGTCGGGGCCTGTATGAACCATTGCGGCAGGGTGCTCTGAATGAATGAGGATGTGAGGGCCAGACTGGCGGTGTTCATCGTACGTCCTTGTTTTATAGCTGCTGAAAAAGGTGCATACATAAACAGGGATCGACCCGCAAAGTGGCATACATATGTAGTGCACCGCGCAAGGGGCCCTGGAGTAAACTCGCTGCCTTGCCTGCCCAGAGCCAAACATGACCGCCACCGACCACGCCCAGATCGACTGGGACGAACACGGCAATCCGCATTCCCGTGTATTCGCCGACGTGTATTTCTCGACCGAGTCGGGTCTGGATGAGACCCGTCACGTGTTCCTGACGCAGAACGAACTCGCCGAGCGTTTCGCCGCATTGCCTGCGCAGGGCCGTCTGGTGATCGGGGAAACCGGGTTCGGTACCGGGCTAAATTTTCTTTGCGCCTGGCAGCTGTTCAACGCCAGCGCGGTAGCGGACGCGCGGCTGCATTTTGTCAGCGTCGAGAAGTATCCGCTGAGCCGTGCGGACCTGGAGCGCGCGCTCCGGTTGTGGCCTGAACTGCAGGGCTTTGCAGATCAATTGCTCGGCCAGTATGTGGCCGTCCATCAAGGCTTCCAGCGGTTCGTGTTCGAGGCAGGTCGCGTCACGCTGACCCTGTTGATTGGCGACGCGCTGGAGATGCTGCCGCAGCTGGATGGCGAAATCGATGCATGGTTTCTGGACGGTTTTGCACCTGCGAAAAACCCGGAAATGTGGACGCCCGAACTGTTTGCCGAGCTGGCTCGACTGGCCGCGCCGGGCTCGACCATTGCCACATTTACCAGCACCGGCTGGGTGCGTCGCGCACTCAACGCTGCGGGTTTCAAAATGAAACGGATGCCGGGTATCGGCCATAAATGGGAGGTACTTAAAGGCCACTTCGTTGGCCAGCCCGAGGACGCCCGCCACACCGAAGCCGTTATGACATCCCGGGTAAAACCGTGGTTTGCCCGGCCGCGATTACCCGACGGCCCTCGCACGGCATTGGTCATTGGCGCGGGCCTGGCCGGCTGCGCCACGGCGTCTAGCCTGTCAGCGCGCGGCTGGCAGGTCAGTCTGATGGAGCGTCACGGGGACCTTGCCCAAGAGGCGTCCGGCAACCCGCAGGGCGTGCTGTATCTGAAGCTGTCTGCCCACGGCACGCCGTTGTCGCAACTGATCCTGAGCGGGTTTGGCCACACCCGACGGTTGCTCGAGCGCCTTGAACGAGGTGTGGACTGGGACGACTGCGGGGTGCTGCAGCTGGCATTCGATGAAAAGGAGCGCGAACGACAGGCGCAGTTGGCAGCGGCATTCCCGGACGATCTGCTGCATGTGCTCGACCCCGCCACCGCGCAGAGTCGCGCGGGGGTGGCGTTGGAGAGCGGCGGCCTTTTCTACCCGCAAGGCGGTTGGGTGCATCCGCCCGCGCTGTGCCGCCATCAGGTGAACATGAACAAGGTTCAAGTGCTGGCCCACCGCGAGGTCATTGAACTGCGCCGTGACGAAGGCCAATGGCAGGCATGGGACGGCGAACGCCTGCTCGCCTCTGCTTGTGTTGTCGTGCTGGCGGGAGCGGCTGAAATCAAGCGCTTTCCGGCCAGCGCGGAACTCCCGCTCAAACGCATTCGTGGCCAGATCACACGGTTGGCCGAGACCCCTGCAAGCCAGGCGTTGGCCACCGTGGTCTGCGCAGAAGGCTACGTCGCCCCGGCGCGCGGCGGCGAACACACGCTGGGCGCGAGCTTCGCCTTCAATAGCGACGACCTCACACCCAGCGTTGCCGAGCACCTCGGCAATATTGCGTTGCTGCGGGAAATCTCCGAAGACCTGAGCCAGCGCCTGAAGGTAGACACTCTGCCTCCCGAGAATCTGCAAGGCCGCGCGGCGTTTCGCTGCACCAGCCCCGATTACCTGCCCATCGTCGGCCCGCTAGCGGATCGGGCGGCGTTTCTTGAGGCCTATGCGGTGCTGCGCAAGGATGCGCGTCAGACGCCGGACACCGAATGCCCATGGCTTGAAGGCCTGTATGTCAACAGCGGGCACGGCTCTCGCGGCTTGATCACTGCTCCGCTGTCCGGCGAGTTGATTGCCGCCTGGCTGGACAACGAACCACTGCCCCTGCCGCGAAGCGTCGCCGAAGCCTGTCACCCCAACCGGTTTGTGCTGCGCGGCTTGATTCGAGGCAAACAGGAAACCCGGTAGGGAGGTGTCAAAGGGGCTCGACGGCCTCCAGCCATTATCCGACGCAACTTCTCCCGCCAGCCGACGATCCATTGTCCAGTCCGTTACGCGGGCACCGCTCAACCGTTATCCTCCAGCCATCCCTCCATCAGGTGCGTGTCGATGCTGCAAGTCCAGGGTGTGTTCAAGAGCTACACCACCGCTCAGGGTCCTTTGGCCGTGTTGCGTGGCGCGGATTTGCAGCTGGATCAGGGCGGCAGCCTGGCGCTGATGGGCGAGTCCGGCAGCGGCAAGAGCACCTTGCTGCACCTGGTGGCCGGACTGGATCAGGTGGACAAGGGCAGCATCGAGGTTGCAGGACGGCGACTGGACCAGATGAACGAAGCACAGCTCGCCAACTGGCGGCGTACGGAGATCGGCCTGGTGTTTCAGCAGTTCAACCTGATCGGCAGCCTGAAGGTGGAAGACAACCTTGCCTTTCAGGCGCGGCTGGCGGGTCGCCATAATCCCGAATGGCAGGCCGAACTCACCGAACGGCTGGGCCTGGGTGCATTGCTCAAGCGTTATCCCGAACAGCTGTCCGGCGGGCAGCAGCAACGCGTTGCCATTGGCCGGGCACTTGCTTCACGCCCGGGCCTTTTGCTGGCCGACGAGCCCACAGGCAACCTCGACGAAGCCACCAGCGACGAAGTGCTGCAGTTATTGCTGGACCTGCTTCGCGACAGCACTACCAGCTTGCTGATGGTGACCCACAGTCCGAGGGTGGCGGCACGTCTGCAGCGCCAGGCGGTATTGCATCTGGGTCGTCTGGTCCGCGAAGGCGAGCGCTGAAATGCCCGTCTTCTACTGGACACTCAAAGCCCTGCTTAGCCACTGGCGGCGTCATCCCGTGCAGTTTTTCAGCGTGCTCACCGGCCTCTGGCTGGCGACCAGCCTGCTCACCGGGGTCCAGGCACTCAACAGCCAGGCCCGGGAGAGCTACGCCAAGGCCAGCCAGATGATCGGTGGCGAGCCGCAGCAGATTTTGGTCTCGCCCAACGGCGCCAATTTTTCTCAAGACCTTTTTGTCAGCCTGCGCCGCGCTGGTTGGCCGGTATCGCCGGCGCTGCGCGGCCGGGTCACCCTGAAGGAAGCGCCGGAGCAACGCCTGACCGTACTCGGCATCGAGCCGGTGTCGCTTCCGGTCAACACCGCCCTGGCGGGGCAGTCTCTGGATACCGGGCAGATCGTCGACTTCTTCACTCCGCCCGGCACCACCTGGGTCTCGCCGCAAACCCTCGCCGCCCTTGGCCTCCATGAAGGGCAGGAGGCGCTGACCGATTCCGGCCGATCACTGCCGCCACTGCGCGCCAAGGTCGACATGGCCCCGGGCGTCCTGCTCATGGACATCGGCTTTGCCCAGCAACTGCTCAATCAGCCCAATCAGATCTCACGACTGGTACTGCCCAAAGACTTTGCCGACAACGCTCCTGCCTTGCCTGCGCAACTCGACGGTGAGCTTGTCCTGCGCAAAAGTGGCGAAGACAACGATCTGGGCAGGCTCACCGAGAGCTTCCACCTGAACCTTGATGCACTGGGGTTTCTGTCGTTCGTGGTTGGCCTGTTCATCGTGCACGCGGCCATCGGGCTCGCGCTGGAGCAGCGTCGCGGACTGCTGCGTAACCTGCGCGCCTGCGGCGTCAGCGCACGCGGGTTGATGGTGAGCCTGGTCGTCGAGCTTGGCGCCCTGGCCTTGCTCGGCGGCATCGCGGGCGTTGTCAGCGGCTACTGGCTGGCGAGTGCGTTATTGCCTGACGTGGCCGCGAGCCTGCGCGGGCTGTATGGCGCTGAAGTCGCCGGGCATCTGAACCTGAGCATCTGGTGGTGGCTCAGCGGTCTGGGCGTCAGCCTGCTTGGCGCGTTTCTGGCCGGGGCCAGCAGCCTGTTGCGCGCCGCGCGTTTGCCGTTGCTCGCCCTGGCCAACGCGCAGGCGTGGCAGGAGACCCACGCCAAGTGGCTACGACGGCAGGGCTGGATCGCTGGCATTTCAGCGCTCGTTGCATTACTGGCCGGACTCTTCGGTGACAGCCTGGCGCTGGGCTTCGTGTTGATGGCCAGTCTCTTGCTGGGCGCGGCGCTAGGCTTGCCGGTCTTGCTCAATCTGTTACTCGACGCGCTTCTGGGCAAGAGCCGCTCGGTGTTGGGGCAGTGGTTTCTCGCTGACTGTCGCCAGCAGTTACCGGCACTGAGCCTGGCGCTGATGGCGCTGTTGCTGGCGATGGCAGCGAACATTGGCGCGGGCAGCATGACGTCGGGGTTCCGGCAAACATTCACCCACTGGCTCGAGCAGCGTTTAAGTGCCGAGCTGTACATCAATCCTCAAAATCCTGCACAGGCCGCACCGTTGCAGCAATGGCTGAGCCAGCAACCGCTGACCTCTGCGGTATTGCCCAACTGGCAAGTGTCGCTACAGCTGAACGGCTGGCCCGCCGAGCTGTTTGGCGTGATCGATCATCCACATTACCGGCAGCACTGGCCGCTGCTGGAATCGGCCAGCGGCGACGCATGGCAGCAGCTGGCTCAGGAAGACACCCTGATGCTCAGCGAACAATTGGCGAGGCGACTGGAAGTCAACGTCGGCGATAACGTGACCCTCCCAGCGCCGGACGGCCCCTGGACCGTGCGCATCGTGGGTATCTACGCCGATTACGGCAATCCCAAAGGCCACCTGCTGGTCAACGCCGATCATTTGCTCAGGCATTGGCCACAACTGACGCCCAACCGTTTCAACCTGCGCATCGATCCGCGCGCCATCCCGCAGCTGCTGCGCGTACTGCACAACAAATTCACCATCGACGACAACCGTATCGTCGATCAGATCCAGCTCAAGGCCTGGTCGCAGCAGGTGTTCGAACGCACATTCGCCGCTACTGCGGCACTGAACAGCCTGACGCTGATGGTCGCCGGCGTTGCGCTGTTCATCAGTCTGCTGACCCAAAGCCAAAGCCGGCTCGCGCAGCTTGCGCCGTTGTGGGCACTGGGGGTAACGCGACGACAACTGATGCTGCTCAATCTGGCGCAAACCTGGTTGCTGGCCGTACTCACGCTGATTCTGGCAATTCCTCTGGGGCTGCTGTTGGCGTGGTGCCTGGACGCCGTGATCAACGTTCAGGCATTCGGCTGGCGGTTGCCGCTGCAGGTGTTCCCCATGCAGCTCCTGCGCCTGACGCTGCTGGCAATGCTGGCCACCTTACTGGCCTCGGCCTGGCCGCTTTATCGTCTGTACCGCACCCGCCCCGCTGATCTGCTGAGGACGTTCGCCAATGAAGCCTAAGGTCCCTGCCCTGGCCATCATCGGCCTTCTCGCTGGCCTGCTGCTGACCGGGTGCGACGACAAGCCGACGGAAGAGAAAGGCTTCGCCGGCCTGGCCGACGACGCTGCCGATTATGCCCAGGTAACGCCGGGCAAGCCGTTCGTATTCCCCAACGATCACGGCCCTCACAATGATTTCCGCATCGAGTGGTGGTACGTCACCGCGAACCTGACGGACTCCGAAGGCCAGTCGTTCGGCGTGCAGTGGACGCTGTTTCGCAACGCACTGCCGCGCCCCAAGGGTTTGCAGGCAGATGTCTCGGGGTGGAGCAATCGCAACCTGTGGATGGGCCATGCTGCAGTGACGTCCGAGGATGAACATTTTGCAGCGGAGCGCTACGCCCGTGGCGGTGTTCAGCAGGCAGGCGTGACCCTGGCGCCCTTTGCTGCATGGATCGACAACTGGTCCTTCACCAGTCAGTCCGCGACCGATGACCCGCTGGCAGACATGCAGTTGCAGGCCAGCGGCCCGCAGTTCAACTATCAGCTGCACCTCAAAGCCACCCAGGCGCTGGTGCTGCAGGGTAATCAAGGTTTCAGCCAGAAGTCGGAACAGGGTCAAGCTTCGTATTACTACAGTCAGCCTTTTTTCCAGGCAGACGGCACCATCGACATCGACGGCAAAACCTATCAGGTGTCGGGCCCCGCGTGGCTGGATCGCGAGTGGAGCAGTCAGCCGCTGACGGACAACCAGACGGGGTGGGACTGGTTCTCGCTGCATCTGGCCGATGGCACTGAAGTCATGCTCTATCGCATGCGGCAAAAAACAGGTGAGCCCTACCTCACCGGCACATGGATCAAAAAGGACGGCAGCGTAGAGCCGTTGGCTGCGACGGATATTCAATTGGTACCCGAAGAAACCACAGACGTTGAGGGACGCGACATGCCCACGCGCTGGTCCGTGAAAATCCGCTCGAAGGCGCTGGAAGTAGAGGTCGAAGCGCTCAATCCCAACGCCTGGATGAACCTGCAGATCCCGTACTGGGAGGGTCCGGTCAGCTTGAGCGGCACCCACAAGGGCGTCGGCTATCTGGAAATGACGGGGTACTGATGCCGCACCTTCAAACGGGTCTTGCCGACACCTGAACCGCCAACGCGAGCCCGCGCGCGCCGCTGCTTATAACTGATCGTTCTAAAACTCTGGCATTTTCTGTCGGTCAGTCTTTGGGTAGCCGACTTCCCGGCTGCGCTCCCCAACGGAAAACCGGTAAGGACTTATGTGCGGATTAGCTGGCGAACTACGCTTTGACAACCAACCTGCGGATCTCGCCGCAGTAGAACGTATCACCCATCATCTCGCGGCTCGCGGCCCGGATGCATGGGGGTTTCACAGCCAGGGGCCGATTGCCCTTGGCCACCGTCGATTGAAAATCATGGACCTGTCGGACGGCTCGGCGCAGCCGATGATCGACAGCCACCTGGGCCTGTCAATGGCGTTCAACGGCGCCATTTACAATTTCCCCGAGCTGCGTGCCGAGCTCGAAAGCCTCGGCTATCAGTTTCATTCCGGTGGCGACACAGAGGTTTTGCTCAAGGGCTACCATGCCTGGGGCGCTGACCTGCTGCCCAAGCTTAATGGCATGTTTGCGTTCGCTATCTGGGAGCGCGACAAACGCAGTCTGTTCATCGCCCGAGACCGTCTCGGGGTGAAGCCGCTTTACCTCTCGCGCACAGACAAGCGCCTGCGTTTCGCCTCGGCACTGCCCGCGTTATTGAAAGGCGGCGACATCAGTCCGATGCTCGATCCGGTGGCTCTCAACCATTACCTGAACTTCCATGCCGTGGTGCCTGCGCCGCGTACCTTGCTGGCGGGCATCGAAAAGCTGCCACCTGCGTCGTGGATGCGCGTCAGCGCCGAAGGCAAGGTTGAGCAGCAGGTCTGGTGGACGCTGCCCTACGGCCCGCGTCCTGACGAGATGAATCTGACCCTTGAAGACTGGCGCGACCGGGTTCTCGACAGCACCCGCGAAGCGGTCGCCATTCGGCAGCGCGCGGCGGTGGACGTTGGCGTGCTGCTTTCGGGGGGCGTCGATTCAAGCATGCTGGTCGGGCTCCTGCGCGAAGTCGGCGTAAAAGACCTGTCCACGTTCTCGATCGGGTTTCAGGATGCCGGCGGCGAGCGCGGGGATGAGTTTCAGTATTCGGATCTGATTGCCAGGCACTACGGCACGCAACATCATCAACTGCGTATTCAGGAAAGCGAAATCATCGAGCAACTGCCCGCGGCGTTCCGCGCCATGAGCGAGCCGATGGTGAGCCACGACTGCATCGCGTTCTACCTGCTGTCTCGCGAAGTCGCCAAGCATTGCAAGGTGGTCCAGAGCGGACAAGGTGCGGACGAATTGTTCGCGGGCTATCACTGGTACCCGCAAGTGGACGGCGCCAGCGATCCCTATGGCGCTTACCGGGACGCTTTCTTTGACCGCAGTTACGCTGAATACAAGGACACCGTTGCGCCGCAATGGCTGACCGACAGCGACGCGGCGGGCGACTTCGTTCGCGAGCACTTCGCCATGCCTGGCGCCGATGCTGCAGTGGACAAAGCGCTGCGGCTGGACAGCACGGTGATGCTGGTGGATGACCCGGTCAAACGGGTCGACAACATGACCATGGCCTGGGGCCTTGAAGCACGTACACCGTTTCTTGATTACCGACTGGTCGAGTTATCAGCGCGCGTTCCCGGCCGTTTCAAGTTGCCCGACGGTGGCAAGCAAGTGCTGAAGGAAGCCGCGCGTCTGGTCATCCCGTCAGAAGTGATCGATCGCAAGAAAGGTTACTTCCCGGTACCCGGCCTCAAGCACCTGGAAGGCAACACGTTGAACTGGGTCCGCGACTTGCTGCTCGATCCGAGCCAGGATCGCGGCCTGTTCAACCCGGTCATGCTGGATAAACTGCTGACTGATCCGCAAGGTCAACTGACGCCACTGCGCGGCTCCAAGCTGTGGCAGCTTGCTGCGCTGAATCTGTGGCTCAGCGAACAAGGACTCTGACCGATGAAAGCCAACGCTTCGATCTACAATCAGCGCTTGCTGCGTGGCCAGCCGCCGTCTTACGAGCGCCTGCAGGCGCGGCTTGCAGAAGATGGCAGCCGGCCCGATACGGAGCCTCTGGCGCTGCACTGCGGCTGGGGGCGTCTGCTGATCGGTCACACCTACCCGGACCCTGCAACCCTGGCCAATGATTTGCTGACCGAGAAACAGGGCGAACGCGACATCGCGCTGTACGTCGCGGCCCCGCAGCAAGTGCTGGCACAGTCGCCGCAGCAGCTGTTTCTCGACCCTTCGGACACGCTGCGCCTGTGGTTCAGCGATTATCGTCCGGCGCAGCGTGTCTTCAGGGGCTTCAGGATTCGCCGGGCACAGAACCAGGAGGACTGGACCGCGATCAACAACCTGTATACCGCCCGCGGCATGCTGCCCATAGACCCTGCTTTGCTGACCCCGCGTCACCATGGCGGGCCGGTGTACTGGATCGCCGAAGACGAGACCACCAAGGCTGTCATTGGCAGCGTTATGGGTCTCAATCACCAAAAAGCCTTTAACGATCCCGAGCATGGCAGCAGCCTGTGGTGCCTGGCGGTGGACCCGCAATGCACCCGGCCCGGCGTCGGCGAGGTGCTGGTAAGGCATTTGGTCGAGCATTTCCAGAGCCGTGGTCTCGCGTACCTGGACTTGTCGGTGCTGCATGACAACGAGCAAGCCAAAAGTCTCTACGCCAAGCTGGGCTTTCGTAACCTGCCGACGTTCGCCATCAAGCGCAAAAACGGCATCAACGAGAAGCTCTTTCTGGGTCCGGGCCCGCAGGCGAACTTCAACCCTTACGCTCGCATCATCGTGGAAGAAGCTCATCGTCGTGGCATTGAAGTCCAGGTAGACGACGCTGAAGCTGGTTTATTTACGCTGATTCACGGCAGCCGCCGAGTGCGCTGCCGTGAGTCGCTCAGCGACCTCACCACCGCCGTCAGCATGACGTTGTGCCAGGACAAGCGCATGACCCAGAAGGTGCTGAAAGCAGCGGGTCTGCAAGTACCTGTGCAACGTCTGGCGGGAAATGGCGACGACAATCTGGCCTTCCTTGAAGAACACCAGCGTGTGGTGGTCAAACCGGTCGACGGCGAGCAGGGCCAGGGTGTGGCAGTGGATCTGCGCACTATCGAGGACGTCCAGGCTGCAGTCGAACGTGCCCGCCAGTTCGACAGCCGCGTGCTGCTGGAAAGCTTCCACGAAGGCCTTGATCTGCGCATCGTGGTGATCGGGTTTGACGTCGTGGCGGCGGCGATTCGTCGTCCTGCCGAGGTGATGGGCGATGGCCGCCATACCGTTGGTCAATTGATCGAAGCGCAAAGCCGGCGTCGCTCCGCGGCCACCGGTGGCGAGAGTAAGATCCCCATGGACGACGAAACCCGACGCACCGTGCAAGAGGCGGGCTTCAGCTTCGACAGTGTCCTGCCCGCTGACCAGCGACTGGCCGTGCGCCGTACTGCGAATCTGCACACCGGCGGGTGCCTGGAAGACGTGACTGCCATCCTGCATCCGGTGCTCAAGGACGCTGCAGTACGCGCCGCACGTGCGCTCGACATCCCGGTGGTGGGTCTGGACCTGATGGTGCCGGCCGCCGATCAACCGGACTATGTATTTATCGAAGCTAACGAGCGTTGCGGTCTGGCCAACCATGAACCCCAGCCGACCGCCGAGCGTTTCGTTGATCTATTGTTTCCCCACAGCCAGCCTGCACATGGCTAGGGCGCATCGTCGGCAACAGTAAGGTTCGCCCGGGAGCGGTCGGCATACGATCCGTCGTTATCAGACCGCTCTGCGGGTGACTCCGTTTTCGATGAGTCCGCGCCACACATTGAGGTCCCTATGACGACTGCGAACATCCTTGAACCGGATCTGAATTATCTGCAGAAAGTCCTGCTGGAAATGCTCGCGATTCCGAGCCCAACCGGCTTTACCGATACGATCGTGCGCTACGTGGCCGAGCGTCTTGAAGAACTGGGCATTCCGTTCGAATTGACCCGCCGCGGTACCATTCGCGCCACGTTGAAAGGCAAACAGAACAGCCCCGACCGAGCCGTGTCCGCGCACCTGGACACCATTGGCGCCAGTGTGCGCGAGGTCAAGGACAACGGGCGTCTGGGCCTGGCGGCCGTCGGCTGCTGGTCCAGCCGATTTGCCGAGGGCAGCCGAGTCAGCGTATTCACCGACAACGGCGTTATCAGGGGCAGCGTGTTGCCGCTGATGGCCTCCGGGCATGCGTTTAACACCGCCGTCGACACCATGCCCATCAGTTGGGACCATGTCGAGGTGCGCCTTGACGCGTACTGCGCCACCCGCGCGGACTGCGAATCGGTGGGCATCAACATTGGCGATTTCGTGGCGTTCGATCCACTGCCCGAGTTCACCGACAGCGGCCATATCAGTGCCCGGCACCTGGATGACAAAGCTGGCGTGGCCGCACTGCTGGCAGCGCTCAAGGCCATTGTCGACAGCGGCGTCGAGCCATTGATCGATTGTCACCCGCTGTTCACCATTACCGAAGAGACCGGCAGTGGCGCTGCGGGCAGCCTGCCGTGGGACGTCAGTGAATTCGTCGGCATCGACATTGCGCCTGTCGCCCCGGGTCAGCACTCCAGCGAGCATGCTGTCAGCGTCGCGATGCAGGATTCCGGTGGCCCTTATGACTATCACCTGTCTCGGCATCTGCTGCGCCTGGGCGAGCAGAACGAGTTGAGCGTGCGCCGTGACCTGTTTCGCTATTACTACAGCGACGCGCATTCGGCGATCACTGCCGGCTACGACACGCGGACTGCCCTGCTGGCGTTCGGCTGCGACGCAACCCATGGTTATGAGCGCACGCACATTGACAGCCTGAGCACGCTAAGCCGCCTGCTCACGGCTTACATCATGAGCCCGCCGGTGTTCGCCAGCGACGCGCACCCTTCCAACGCGTCGCTGGAAAACTTCAGCCATCAACTGGAACATGACGCGCAAATGGAAAGCGACACGCGGGTGCCTTCAGTGGATACATTGGTCGGGCAGCGCTGATCCACGGCCATAGCCTGCCAGCGCGGGGCGCGTTAGCATCTGCGCCCCGCGACTTTCTGATTGCCGAGAAACCCATGCTGATCCCCTACGACCAACTCGAAGCCGACACGCTTACCCGTCTGATCGAAGACTTCGTGACCCGCGATGGCACCGACAACGGTGATGAAACGCCCCTCGAAACCCGGGTGCTGCGCGTGCGGCATGCGCTCAGTAAAGGTCAGGCGGTGATTTTTTTCGACATGGACACCCAACAGTGCCAACTGATGCTCAAGCATGACGTGCCTAAAGAGTATTTCGAGGAGTAACCCCGCTTAGCCTGTCTCGTGGCTCTCCAGGGCTCGCGCGTCAGTTCCCCGGTGTTCGGTTGGCTCGCTGCTGTAAGCGTGACGCAATTCTTCGCAACACCTCGGCCCGGTGAATCTTCACCTGAGAGGGGGCTTCAATGCCCAGGCGGACTTCGTTGCCGCTGATGCCCAGAATCTTGATGGTAATGCCCTCGTCGATGGCGAAGGTCTCTCCGACTTCCTGCGTCAATACCAGCATACGTCCTACTCCCTTGGCTGAACCGAGGGGGCAGATTGACGCTCCGCTCATGGCGCAGCAATGCGCCGAAGCGAAATCAGTAACGTCCTTCAACCAGATGGGTACATGACCGACGGACATTTCCTACGCCAGGCCATAAACGATTGGCGGACGGACAACCGCGAGGCAGGCTGAGGTGATTCAACTCTCGCGGGTACTCAACTCGCCGACCAGCGAGGGCCTAGCAGAAGGACGGTAGCACCGATGACGCAAAGGCCGAGGCCAAGCCAGTCCGACCCCAATGGGCGGACGCGCTCGACAATGCCGAGCCAGGCGATGGAGGTAACAACGTAAATACCACCGTAGGCCGCATAGGCGCGCCCCGCGTAGGTGGCCTCGACCCTAGTCAGGAGCACTGCAAAAAGGGTCAGGCTGATTAGCGCAGGGATCGCCCACAACGCGCTCTTGCCCTGTCGTAACCACATCCAGAAGGCATAACACCCGGCGATTTCAAACAGGGCTGCAAGGAAGAACCACAGGTAATTGAGCACGGTGAGCCTCGTTCAGGACAGCCAAAAACAGGGGCAACCCTATCAGAAATCAACCCCCGGAATCGCTCGACCCGCCACCGTTTCAATTGTCTGGCTCATCTGCCTGAGTTGGCTTTAGCGCGCATTTTCTCCGCCATGCTGGCCATCTCGTCATAGAGCAACTGCGGATTCTTCTGCTTGAGTTGCCAGGCCATTCGTCCTTGCTCATGGGGCAGAATCATGAACTCACCGCTGGCCACCTGCAGATAGATGTAGTTGGCGATGTCAGCTGCGCTGATCGGTGAGCTCTCCAATAACTTGCCAACCTGGGCCTTCATCGCTGGCGTCGGGCCGCGAAAAGAATCCAGCAAGTTGGTCTGAAAGAACGAAGGACATACCACATGCACACCGATCTCCTGCTGGCGCAACTCGATCAGCAGGCTTTCAGACAATGCAACCACGCCAGCCTTGGCAACGTTGTAATTGCTCATGGCGGGCCCTTGCATCAACGCCGCCATGGAAGCAATGTTGATGATCTTGCCTTTACTCTGTTCCAGTAGCGGCAAGAACGCTTTGCAGCCTTTGACCACGCCCATCAGGTTGATCGCGATTTGCCAATCCCAATCCTCCAGCGACAACTCGCCGAAGAAGCCGCCGGATGCCACGCCCGCGTTGTTGACGATCACATCGATCCCGCCAAGCTTCTGTTCGCAGGCCTGCGCGAAAGCGGTGAGTTGACTGTAGTCGCGGACGTCACACCGTTGAATGAACCCCTCCCCGCCCGCTTCGCGCACCAGGCGCAGAGTTTCCTGCAACCCCCCGTCGCTGACATCGGACAACGCCAGTTGCCAGCCTTCGCGTGCCCAGCGCAGGGCGATTTCGCGGCCCAGCCCGGACCCTGCGCCGGTGATCATGATGCGGTTATGCATAGCGAACGCCTTGTGGGTGATGAAGAAGTACGCAGAGTGTAAACAGACGGATTGTCTGACAAACCCTTAATCCACTCGCTGAATATGGGAGGCAAACCTGTATTTTGAGGGTGTTTTTCACGCTTTTGGGTGAATTCCGTAAATAAGCGCGTTTAGTGACACGTACGGGCACTTTAAAAATGTTTATTTTTATTTCCGGGCATTAGAACCTTTTGATTAACCGGACAGTCGGATTCATCAAGCAGCACAATGATCAGCCTCATGGGGTGACAGAGTGGACTGCATAGCCATCTTCCAAGAACACTAGAAGGAACTCGTCATGGGCATCGGCACAATTCTGATCATTATCCTGATCCTGCTGTTAATCGGCGGACTTCCAGTATTCCCGCACTCCCGGAGCTGGGGCTATGGCCCGTCGGGCATTATCGGTACGATCCTGGTGATCCTGCTGATTCTGGTATTACTGGGCAGGATATAACGGGTAAACAGTTGTGATAAAAAACCGCGCTTCGGCGCGGTTTTTTTATGGGTAAAAGTTAACTCTTGCGCGGCAGCCGGAGGGTATAAGTACCACTGAGTAACATTGGAGTAGACCTGCACCTTGCCTTCTAAAACCGGACGTACTCACTCGCACCTGTGAAGCTCGAATGGACTGAGCGCAGTGCAACGGGATTCATAACGGGCTGGCGGAGGGATGTAGAAGGCGTTGCGGGGGGAAGCTAGGGCGTGGCGCCCTAGCAGCGTGCAGCTGTCACTTTTTCTTCTTTGCAGGCTTGTCTGCCTTTTCTGCTTTTTCTGCCTTATCCGACTTTTTTGCCTTCTCCGGCTTGCTGTCTGCCTTCTTTGCGGCTTTTTTAGGTTCGGCTTCTTTCTTTTTGTCTTTCTTCTCTGAGGACTTGGAAAGCGCTGAAGCAGCGGCTGATTTCTTCGCCGGTGACGCCTTCTTATCTTTCAGGTCTTTGCTGGCTTTCGAAGCTTCGCTTTTACTTTTCTTTTCGTCTTTAGCCACGTTAACCACCTCTCGGAGAGTGCCGGTATTGGCACAAGGCCTGTGGGAGTATCCACACGCTAATCATTAGGCGAAGCGGCCCGCAACCGGTTCAATCTTTTTCAAGCCTGCGGCTAAAAAGAACAGTTACACGAACGAAAACGCCCCGAAAATCGGGGCGTTTTTGAAGCGAGCCTACGTCAGATCAGTGCGACACCGCACCGCTGGCGCCCAGGCCCGTTTGGGAACGCACGAACTGAGGGAAGAACAACGCACGCTCACCCTCTGCTGCTTTCGACTTGTCAGTGATCGAGAAGAACCAGATCCCGATGAATGCAATCGCAATCGAGAACAGCGCCGGGTACTCGTAAGGGAAGATCGCCTTCTCGTGGTGAAGAATCTGCACCCAGATGGTCGGGCCGAGAATCATCAACACCACCGCACTGATCAAGCCCATCCAGCCGCCGATCATGGCACCGCGGGTGGTCAGGTTTTTCCAGTACATCGAAAGCAACAACACGGGGAAGTTACAGCTTGCTGCAATCGAGAACGCCAGGCCAACCATGAAGGCAATGTTCTGGCTTTCAAACGCGATGCCCAACAGGATCGCCACAACCGCCAACGCAACGGTGGTGTACTTCGACACACGGATTTCATCTTTCTCGTTGGCTTTGCCTGCCTTGATGACGCTGGCGTACAGGTCATGGGACACCGCCGAAGCACCCGCCAGGGTCAGACCCGCTACCACCGCCAGGATGGTCGCGAATGCCACCGCCGAGATAAAGCCCAGGAACAGACTGCCACCGACCGCATCGGCCAGGTGAACGGCTGCCATGTTGTTACCACCCAACAGCGCGCCGGCCGCGTCTTTGAAAGCCGGGTTGGTGCTCACCAGCAAGATCGCGCCGAAGCCGATGATGAAGGTCAGGATGTAGAAGTAGCCGATGAAGCCGGTTGCGTAAAGAACCGATTTACGGGCTTCTTTTGCATCACTCACGGTGAAGAAGCGCATCAGGATGTGAGGCAGACCCGCAGTACCGAACATCAGCGCCAGGCCCAGGGAGAACGCCGAAATCGGATCTTTCACCAGACCGCCCGGGCTCATGATCGCTTCACCTTTGGGGTGAACTTTCACGGCTTCGGAGAACAGCACGTTAAAGTCGAAGTTGACGTGTTTCATCACCATCAGCGCCATGAACGACGCACCGGACAGCAACATCACTGCCTTGATGATCTGCACCCAGGTGGTGGCCAGCATGCCGCCGAACAGCACGTACAGGCACATCAGGATACCGACGAGCACCACCGCCACCGCATAATCCAGACCGAACAGCAGCTGGATCAACTTGCCGGCGCCGACCATCTGCGCGATCAGGTAAAACGCCACCACCACCAGCGAACCGCAGGCGGACAGGGTGCGGATTTCCTTCTGCTTCAACCGATACGACGCTACGTCAGCGAAGGTGTACTTGCCCAGGTTACGCAGGCGCTCGGCGATCAGGAACAGGATGATCGGCCAGCCGACGAGGAAGCCGATGGAGTAGATCAGACCGTCGTAGCCGGAGGTGTACACCAGCGCGGAGATCCCCAGGAAGGACGCCGCCGACATGTAGTCACCGGCGATGGCCAGGCCGTTCTGAAAACCGGTGATCTTGCCGCCTGCCGAGTAGTAGTCCGACGCAGTCTTGTTCTTTTTCGACGCCCAGTAAGTGATGTAGAGCGTGAACCCTACGAAGACCACGAACATGACGATCGCCGACACGTTCAACGGTTGCTTCTGCACCGCACCGGTCAGCGCGTCGGCTGCCCAGAGGGTCGGTGCGAAAGCAGCAAGGCCGAAGGCCGCAAGCAGGCGCCGGATCATTGCTGTGCCTCCTTCAGAATCGCGTTGTTCAAATCATCGAATTCACCGTTGGCCCGGCGAACGTAGATCGCGGTGAGCACAAACGCGGACACGATCAGCCCGACGCCGATCGGCATTCCCCAGGTGATGGTCGAGGTAGCGCTGAGCTTGGCTCCCAGAATATGGGGGCCGTACGCAATCAGAAGGATAAAGGCGGCATAGAGCCCAAGCATGATTGCCGAGAGAATCCAGGCGAATCGTTCCCTTTTCGAGACCAGCTCCTTGAAGCGCGGGCTGTTCTGAATCGAGAGGTAAATGCTGTCGTTCATTGTTTTTGTCCTCGCAGCACAGATGGATGTCACGGTTTGCACTTTAGTCCGCTCTGCGAAGCACTCCAGACGACCTTAGTATTAGAACGACATTAGTTGAAATGCGCGCGATTGCCTGTTTTGTCCACCGCCGGTGCCGGGTCATGGTGGGCTCAATAAAAAACCGCCTGGTGATTGCTCACCAGGCGGTTCGATAACTCGTTAAATCTTGGTGACCGATTACTTACCGGTCCACTCCTTGACCCGGTCCGGGTGCTTGGCGACCCAGGCCTTGGCGGCGGCGTCAGGTTTGGCGCCGTCCTGGATCGCGAGCATGACTTCGCCGATCTCGTCCTTGTCGGTCCACTGGAATTTCTTCAGGAAATCCGCCACGTCCGGGGCCTTCTTGGCCAGTTCCAGGCTGCCGATGTTGTCGACGGTTTCAGCTGCGCCGTAGACGCCCTTCGGGTCTTCGAGGAACTTCAACTTCCATTTCGCGAACATCCAGTGCGGCACCCACCCCGTCACCGCGATGGACTCCTTCTTGTTCTCGGCACGGGTCAACTCGGCGATCATGCCGGCACCAGAACTCGCCTGCAGTTTGTAACCGTCCAGACCGTAATCCTTGATGGCCTGATCGGTCTTGATCATCACGCCAGAACCGGCGTCGATGCCGACGATCTTTTTCTTGAAGGACTCGTCGGTTTTGAGATCCGCTACCGAGTTGGCCTTGACGTATTCGGGCACGATCAGGCCAATTTTCGCGTCTTTGAAGTTCGGGCCGTAGTCAGTGACCTTGTCTTTGTTTTTGGTCCAGTACTCGCCGTGGGTCACGGGCAGCCAGGCAGACAGCATCATGTCCAGTTTGCCGGTGGCGACACCCTGCCACATGATCCCGGCCGCGACGGCCTGCAGCTTCACCGGATAACCCAGCTTTTGCTTGATCACTTCGGCGGCCACGTTAGTGGTAGCGACACTGTCGGACCAGCCATCGACATAGCCGATGCTCAATTCGGGTTTGGCGTCGGCCAAGGCCAGCGTGGAACTGATGGCCAGTGCCAGCGCGGCACCGACGCCCAGGATTTTTCGCATCGTCATATTCACTTCCCCGGTAGTCCAGAACCCGACGGCGGTCGGGCATCGTTAACGTTCTTATAACGTCGCACTCGTGCCCCTGTTCAGGGCGAGTCACGCGTTTCACGCTTCCACCACGTGCCTGCGCAGGCGCAACCGCTGCCAGGCCGATTGATCATCAACCCCCGCACACCTTGCGCCTTTCCTGCCAGCGACGCCCACTCACCCGTTAAACGACATCACCAGGCCATCAACGACAGAGAGGTCGCAAAGAGGCCGACAATTCGTCCGGAACTTGCATGCCTGGCGAAAGTGCTGCCCGGATGAGGTATGCCGGTGCGTCATCTTGCTACTATGCCGGCCTTCGCCTCACTTCGGCCCCATCATGTCCGTTACCTCACGCTCGCCGTTGTTCCTGTATCTGTTTTCCTGTGTGATCGCCTTGTCGGGCCTGTGCGGCTATTGGTACTGGCTGGGCAAGCCGGTGATCCTTCCCGACGCGGCCACACCAACGCACAAGCTGCAATGTGCGTCCTATACCCCTTTCGACAAGGACCAATCGCCGTTCGACCAGCCGTTCACCCTGCGACCGGCGCGCATGGACGCAGACCTCGCCCTGCTGGCGACGCGCTTCGATTGCATCCGCACTTATTCAATGACGGGGCTGGAGGCGATCCCGGACATCGCGCGCAAGTACGGCCTCAAAGTCATGCTTGGCGCGTGGGTCAATGGCAACCCGGTCGACACCGCCAAGGAAGTCAACGCGCTGATCAAGGCGGCGAACGCTCACCCGGATGTGGTGACGGCGGTGATCGTGGGTAACGAAAGCCTGCTGCGCAAGGAAGTGACCGGCGCACAGCTCGCCACGCTGATTCGCCAGGTGAAAGCGCAGGTCAAACAGCCGGTGACCTACGCCGACGTCTGGGAATACTGGCTGCAATACCCGGAAGTTGCGCCCGCCGTGGATTTCCTGACCATTCACCTGCTGCCCTACTGGGAGGATGACCCTACCGGCATCAACAAGGCGCTGGCTCATGTTGCGCAGATCCGCGAAGCCTTCGGCCAGAAATTCGCGCCCAAGGACATTCTCATCGGTGAGACCGGTTGGCCCAGCGAAGGCCGCCAGCGAGAGACCGCACTGCCCAGCCGAGTCAACGAGGCGGTATTCATTCGCAGCTTTGTCGCCATGGCCGAGCAAAACGGCTGGCATTACAACCTGATTGAGGCATTCGATCAGCCATGGAAGCGTCAGTCGGAAGGTGCGGTGGGCGGGTACTGGGGTTTGTTCGATGCTGACCGTCAGGACAAAGGGGTGCTGGCCGGGCCGGTTTCCAATCTACCGTTGTGGCCGTACTGGCTGATCGCGAGTGGGGTCATCGCCCTGCTGACGCTGGCGTGGGCTGGCCGCGTGACGCAGCCACGCAATGCACTGCTGCTTCCATTGCTTGCGGTGTTCGCAGGTTGCTGCATAGGCACGTGGGGTGAGCTGGCTCGGGTGACCAGTCGCTTCGCCGGTGAGTACCTCTGGGCAACGGCGCTGGTGGCGCTGAACCTCGTGGTGCTGGCCCATGCCGCGCTGGCGTTGTCAGCCAGGGCGGGCTGGCGCGAGCGTGCCTTCTTCTGGCTGGACGCGCGCGCCGGAGGGTGGTTGTACGCCAGCGGTTTTGCAGCCGCCGTGATGATGTTGGCAATGGTGTTCGATCCACGGTACCGCAGCTTTCCGACGGCAACGCTGTGGCTGCCCGCCCTGGTCTATCTAATTCGGCCGGTCGCCGCGCCGCGCAGGGAAATCAGCCTGCTGATGTTCATCGTCGCCGCCGGGATCGTGCCTCAGTTGTTCCGCGAAGGGCTGAGCAATCCACAGGCGTGGGCATGGGCGGCTGTCAGTCTGACCATGGCGCTGGCACTCTGGCGCAGCGTGCGGATCAGCACTGCGGTGGCGGTGCAGGCGCCGAGCGAAGCGGTGGGTATAAGCACGGGCGCTGTGTAACCGAGTGTGCGGTGTGGCGGATACATTGTGTTACCGCTGCGCGACGTCAGGGTTGCCAAGCGGGTAACACGGAAACAGAAATCCGTTACATCTGACAACCGCATCATCATTGGATTTCTTAACTTACTGTTTTTAAACACATTTCAAAAGTTGGCACGCAGCCTGCTATATCTCCTGCATAACAAGAACAAAATGTGAAAACCCAATAAAAATAAGATGAATCGGCTCTGACATAACAAGAACAACGGCACAGAGACGCAGCCAACAGATTTTTTTGGAGTAGACATGCTTTACCGAGGCCCAGGCCTCGCAGCCCGACAGAGAATAATAAAACTACCCTCAGGTAGCGGCCAGTACGGGTTGGATGACCTCTCGCAGAAGAGGAATCAAAGCAGATCAGCGCTCAAAAAAATACGTTTGCTCTTGTATCCCGAATGGGGATCACTGAAGACGCTGTAGAGGGACCGGTTGCCAATAACAACAACAGACCGCCCTAGAACAATAAGAAAGAGCACGTGCAACGATTTAAAGGGGAGCCTCGGCTCCCCTTTATGCTGTCTGGCGTTTGGCTCTTGGCTTTTGGTTCTTGAACCCGGGCCCGTTGTGAAGTCAGGGCTGTTGACGACGTACCAGTCGCAACCCGGCAATCACCACTGCAAAGACCGCCAGACTGGCCGTGTACAGCACCAGCGCAAGTATTCCCAGAAGCAGCCCAACGACGGCGAGCGCTCGTCCAACCTGACGCGGAACAAAGAACGCAACCCCTGCCGCCGCCAGGGCGCCCCACCCGAACACACCGAAATGGATCAACAGGCCCAGCCTGGAGCGGACCTGGCACTGCCATTTCGACGCCTCGTCCACGCAGATCCCCACCCACTGCACGTCTTCCATCAGGCCGTAACGCAGGCCGTAGCTGGCGGCGAGCCACAGCAACAGAACGAATAAAAGCACCACCAACGGCAAACGACGCGACACGACAGACTCCAGAAAATAACCGACGGCGCGCAGCATAGCCGCAGCGACCCGGGCAAAACCACAAGGTGGTAAAAAAGCACGAGCAGACAGGCCAGAACTGCCATAACCTGTATCGTCGCGAAGGGTCATGCGAGAGTCACTCGCCGTCACGGCACTTTGGCACTACACCTGTGTCATAGCCTGCGTATTTCAACAGCACTTCTTTCCCAAGGGATTTAGTCATGCTTCGTTTTCTGCGCCTCGCCGCCCTTTCTGGCGGCCTGTTTTTGAGTGCGTCCGTGATGGCGGTCGATATCGATCCGTCCAGCTATGGCTACCCTTTGACCAATCCGTTCGAAGCGACTATCGCCACGACCCCACCGGATTTGCGTGCCAAGGTGCCTGAAGATGCCGACATCGATCAGGACGATTACAGCCTCACCATGCGCCCGGAGCGTGAGTTCACACTGCCGGACAATTTCTGGGCTGTGAAAAAACTGCGTTACCGCCTCGCCAAACAAGACCACCCTGCACCGCTGATCTTCCTGATTGCCGGCACAGGCGCGCCGTACAACAGCACCCTTAATGAATACCTGAAGAAGCTCTACTACGGAGCAGGCTACAACGTCGTTCAGCTGTCATCGCCCACCAGCTATGACTTCATGAGCGCTGCCTCACGTTTTGCCACCCCCGGCGTGACCAAGGAAGACGCCGAAGACCTCTATCGCGTCATGCAGGCGGTGCGTGCTCAGCAGACCAAATTGCAGGTGACCGAGTACTACCTCACCGGTTACAGCCTCGGCGCGCTTGATGCGGCATTCGTCAGCAAACTCGACGAGACCCGCCGCAGTTTCAACTTCAAGAAAGTGCTGTTGATCAACCCGCCAGTGAACCTCTACACGTCGATCACCAACCTCGACAAGATGGTTCAGACCGACGTCAAGGGCATCACCAACAGCACGACCTTTTATGAGCTGGTGCTGCAAAAGCTGACCCGTTACTTCCGTGAGAAGGGTTACATCGACCTCAACGATGCACTGCTCTATGACTTCCAGCAGTCCAAGCAGCACCTCTCCAACGAACAAATGGCCATGTTGATCGGTACATCGTTCCGCTTCTCGGCGGCCGACATTGCGTTCACCTCGGACCTGATCAACCGCCGCGGCCTGATCACTCCACCGAAAACGCCGATCAGTGAAGGCACCAGCCTGACACCGTTCCTCAAGCGCGCGCTGCAGTGCGATTTCGACTGCTACGTCACCGAGCAGGTGATCCCGATGTGGCGAGCTCGCACTGACGGCGGCAGCCTGTTGCAACTGGTCGATCAAGTCAGCCTGTACGCGCTGAAGGATTACCTGGCGAGCAGCAAGAAGATCGCTGTGATGCACAACGCCGACGACGTGATCCTCGGCCCGGGCGACCTCGGTTTCCTGCGCACGACCTTTGGCGATCGCTTGACCGTTTACCCTTACGGCGGTCACTGCGGCAACATGAACTATCGCGTCAACAGCGACGCCATGCTGGAGTTTTTCCGTGGCTAAACGTCTATTGCTTATCGCCGCCTTCCTCTGCGCTGGCGCCGTCCACGCGGCCGACGCGCCGATCGTTTCCCAGGCAGCCCCGGTCCAGCGGATCGATAACCCGGATGGCTTCACCGAGCCGTTGAAGTCGCTGAAATTCAACCCGGGTCTTGATGCTCAAGAGTTCGAGCGCTCGTCGCTCAACGCGCTGAACGTCTACGATCCGCTTGAATCGTGGAACCGTCGGGTCTATCACTTCAACTACCGCTTCGACGAGTGGGTGTTTCTGCCAGTGGTCAACGGTTACAAATACGTGACCCCAAGCTTCGTGCGCACCGGCGTCAGCAACTTTTTCAGCAACCTGGGCGACGTCCCCAACCTGCTGAACAGCCTGCTGCAGTTCAAGGGCAAGCGCTCGATGGAAACCACCGGCCGCCTGATCGTCAACACCACGCTGGGCATTGCCGGGCTGTGGGACCCGGCCACCATGATGGGTTTGAAGAAGCAGAGCGAAGACTTCGGCCAGACCCTGGGCTTCTATGGCGTGCCGGCAGGCCCGTACCTGGTCCTGCCTATCCTGGGCCCGTCGAACCTGCGTGACACCGGTGGTCTGGTGTTCGACTTCACCGCCGAATCGCAGATCAACTTCCTCAACGTGGCGCAGGTCAGCGAAGACCACCCTGAGCTGTACCTGCTGCGCGCCATCGACCGTCGCTACACCACCAGCTTCAGATACGGGCAGATGGATTCGCCGTTCGAGTACGAGAAAGTGCGTTACGTGTACACCGAAGCCCGCAAGCTGCAGGTTTCCGAGTAACTTGATCTGAACGCTGCCGGCGCTGCTGGCAGCAATCCCTGTAGGACTGGCTTCAGCCGGGAAGAGGCCCGTCGGCACGCCATCAAATTCGTGGTGTTAATGCCGGCGTCTTCCCGGCTAAAGCCAGTCCTACACGTGCGGTCCGGCATGTGGAGATATGTCGGATTTTCGGGCCTCTTCGTGAGCAAGCTCACTGTCACACGTCGCTCAAACCCATCACCAAACCCGATCATTCCCCCGCAAAAACCTCACCCATTCATCGCTTCGACTGGCCTACCATAGGTGCCATTCCAATCTGCCGGAGTGAGCCCCATGACTCAATTTCGTAAAGTGCTGTCAATCCAGGCGGGCCAACCGACCTCGGACGGCGCTGGCGTCAAGCTGACCCGCGTCTTCGGCGGGCCGGGCATCGAATCCTTCGATCCGTTCCTGATGCTTGACGAGTTCGGTTCTGAAAACCCCGACGAATACATTGCCGGCTTCCCGCCGCACCCTCACCGCGGTTTCGAGACCGTGACGTACATGCTCGAAGGCCGCATGCGGCACGAGGACCACATGGGCAATGTGGGTCTGCTGCAAGGCGGCGGCGTGCAGTGGATGACGGCGGCGCGTGGGGTCATTCACAGTGAAATGCCCGAACAGGAAGAAGGCGCCATGCGCGGCTTCCAGCTCTGGCTCAACCTGCCGGCTAAATCTAAGATGGGTGACGCCGGCTACGATGACATTCAGCCCGAGCGCATTCCGCGGATCACGACTCGGGACGGCGTTCAGGTGGTGGTCATTGCTGGCCAGTTCGACGACGGCCAGACCTCCCAGCCCGGCGCAGTGCAGCGCCCGGACACCGAGCCGCAGTATTTTGATTTCCATATGCCCGCCGGCAGCCACATCACGCCGCGCATCGCCGACGGTCACCGTGTGCTGTTGTATGTGTACGAAGGTGAGGTAGAAATCGCTGGCCAAACGCAAAAGCTGGGTCAGAGCCGTCTGGCGCGGCTGTCGGAAAGCGGTGAGATTCACCTGAGTGCTGACGCAGCCGCCCGCGTCCTGTTGATCGCAGGCAAACCGCTGGGCGAGCCGATCGTGCAATACGGTCCGTTCGTGATGAACAGCCGCGAAGAAATCGAGCAGGCGCTGCGCGATTTCAGGGACGACAAACTGACGGCCTGATCGCCACAAACTGTGTAGGAGCGCGCTTGCCCACGAACGGGGTATATCTGCAATGGACACGCAGGTAACGCCAGATTCTGCGGCAGATCGTACAGCTCGATCCTTCAATCCAGCCGCAAAAACCGCATCAGTTCATCCTTCTGGGCCAGCGCATCGCGGCGGCCCAGTTCGATCAGTTCGCTGCAATAGCCCGATTCGAACAGCAAATAGCTGAGCACCCCCGCCCCGCTGGTCTTGGTCGCGCCCGGGCCGCGCAGGAACGTGCGCAGTGCTGGCGGTAATTCACGACGGTGGCGGGCGGCAATTTCATCAATCGGCTGGCTGGGGGAAATCACCAGCACCTCAACCGGTGCCAGCGAATGGCCTGACGTTGATGACGTTGGCGGTGCAGGCGCGCCGGGGGCCGGCAACATGCGGCTCACCAGATTCAGACGCTCCAGTAGTTCAATGTCGCTTTCCAGGCTATCAATGAACGTGCTGTTGAGCATGTGACCGCTGATCTGTGCCAGGCTTGGCTGCGTGCCACTGACCGCACGCTGAACAGGCGGATTCGCACCCGGGCCGCGCGGGTTGCCGCTGACACCCACCACCAGCACGCGGTTTGCGCCAAGGTGCAGTGCCGGACTGATGGGCGCTGACTGCCGCACCGCCCCGTCGCCGAAATATTCCTGGCCCAGCTTCACGGGGGCGAACAGCAAGGGTATCGCCGAGCTCGCGAGCAGATGATCAACGGTCAACCGCGTCGGCAAACCAATCCGGCGGTGGCGCAGCCAGGAATCGATTGTGCCCTTGCCCTGATAAAACGTAACGGCCTGCCCCGACTCGTAGCCAAACGCCGTGATCGCCACGGCGCGCAGGTGCCGGGCATTGATGGCTTCCTCGATGCCGTCGAGGTTGAGCCGTGCGGTCAGCAGGTCTTTGAGTGGCGAACTGTTGAGCAGCGCCACCGGCACCTGCTTTCGACCGAGGCCCAACAAGCTCCGAGCAAAGAATCGCGCTGCCTGCCGAATCACACCTGCCCAGTCGCTGCGCAGCACTTGATGGCTGCGAAAGCCTTGCCAGAAGTCGGTCAGTTCGTGGATGGCGGTGCGAAATTCGGCGGCGCCACTGGCGAGCTTTACCGCATTGATTGCTCCGGCGGAGGTGCCGACGATCACCGGAAAAGGATTCTTCGCTCCTACCGGCAGCAAGTCGGCGATGCCGGCCAGCACCCCGACCTGATACGCCGCGCGGGCACCGCCGCCGGACAGAATCAGCCCGGTAACAGGCTCGACGCCAGGGTGTACGGCCGAGGCATTGTGCGTGGCTAGTTGTTCGGTGGCGCTGGTCGTCATGGGTATCGGCTCTTGGTGTCAGCCACGCTTTTTATACAGCTTCGGCTCACCCGGCGGGCGACTCTTGAAGCGCCGGTGTGCCCACAAATACTGCTCGGGGCAGTCGGTGACGGCACGCTCCACCCATTGATTGATGCGAATGCAATCCGCCTCGTCGCTCTCCCCGGGGAAATCGCTGAGCGGCGGATGAATCACCAACTTGTAGCCGCTGCCATCGGCCAGGCGCTCCTGGGTGAACGGTACGACCAGCGCATGTCCGAGCTTGGCAAACTTGCTGGTGGCCGGGACGGTGGCGGCCTGGATGCCGAACAGCGGCACGAAGATGCTTTGCTTGGCGCCGTAATCCTGATCCGGTGCGTACCAGATGGCGCGGCCTTTGCGCAGTTGCTTGATCATCCCGCGCACGTCTTCGCGCTCGACGGCGATGGAATCCAGGTTATGGCGTTCGCGACCGCGCCGCTGAACGTAATCGAACAGCGCGTTTTTGTGCTCCCGGTACATGCCGTCGATGGTGTGCTGTTGACCGAGCAGCGCCGCGCCGATTTCCAGTGTCGTGAAGTGCAGCGCCATGAGAATCACGCCGTGCCCGTCCAGCTGCGCCTGCTTCAGGTGATGCAGGCCTTCGATGTGCGCGAGCCGGGCGAGACGCGGCTGGCTCCACCACCAGCTCATGGCCATTTCAAAAAATGCGATCCCGGTTGAAGCAAAGTTCTCTTTGAGGAGGCGCTTGCGCTCGGCCTTTGAATACTGCGGGAAACACAGCTCAAGGTTGCGCGCGGCGATGATCCGGCGGTCGGTTGCCTGGTAGTACATGACCCAGCCCAACGCTCGCCCGATCACCAGCAACACGCGAAACGGCAATTGCACGATCAGCCAGAGCAAGCCCAGCCCCAGCCAGAGCAGCCAGAAGCGGGGATGAAGAAAATGAGCTCGAAAACGCGGGCGATCCATTACAGCTTCCGTCAAGACAAAGGCGGGCATTCTACATCGGTTCGTACCGATCGTGGCCGCCAACGGTTGCGCCTCCCTTGCGGCTGGCGGGCGTTATCGTTATAAGTCTCGGCACTTTTAGCGACAAGCCGCTGTATGCCGACATGAGCCAAATCGAATTGCAAGACAAGGACCCCGTGTTCCAGTTGAAGGGCAGCATGCTGGCCATCACTGTGCTGGAACTGGCCCGCAACAACCTCGAAGCGCTGGATCGTCAGTTGGCGGCGAAAGTCGCCCAGGCACCGAATTTTTTCAGCAATACACCGCTGGTGCTCGCGCTCGACAAGCTGCCGCCCGACGAAGGCGCGATAGATCTGCCCGCGATGATGCGCATCTGCCGCCAACACGGCCTGCGCACCCTGGCCATTCGCGCCAATCGCATCGAAGACATCGCCGCCGCCATCTCAATCGACCTGCCGGTGCTGCCGCCTTCAGGCGCACGCGAACGACCGCTCGATCCGATCGAGGGTGAGGTCAAAAAGAAGCCGGAAGTCATCGAAAAGCCGCCGGAGCCGCTGATCAAGCCGACCAAGATCATCACCGCGCCCGTGCGCGGTGGTCAGCAGATCTATGCGCAGGGGTCGGACCTTGTGGTGATTTCCTCGGTCAGCCCCGGCGCCGAGCTGCTTGCCGACGGCAACATTCACGTCTACGGCCCGATGCGCGGCCGTGCGCTGGCAGGGATCAAGGGCGACACCAAGGCCCGCATTTTCTGCCAGCAGATGGTTGCCGAACTGATCTCCATTGCCGGCCAGTACAAGGTGTCCGAAGACCTGCGCAGGGATCCGCTGTGGGGCGCCGGTGTGCAAATCAGTCTGGCCGGGGACGTGTTGAACATCACCCGTCTTTAACGGATACTGCGCCATTTTCAAAGCCACTCTGATTCGTCGCGAAAACGACGCGAAGGCACCAGTAGGTTCGGGTCATTTTTTTGTTTTCCCGAACACGAACCTTTCTCGGTTCTTTCACTGCCCTCGCCCGCTTTGGCCGCGTCGTCACGAGGGGCTCTTCAGGGACTCAATGTCCTTTTCCTCTAGGGGTGATACACCTTGGCCAAGATTCTCGTGGTTACATCCGGCAAGGGTGGTGTGGGCAAGACCACCACCAGCGCCGCCATCGGTACCGGTCTCGCACTGCGCGGCCACAAAACAGTTATCGTCGACTTCGACGTCGGCCTGCGTAACCTCGACCTGATCATGGGCTGTGAGCGCCGTGTCGTTTATGACTTCGTCAACGTGGTCAACGGCGAAGCCAACCTGCAGCAGGCGCTGATCAAGGACAAGAAGATCGAAGGTCTTTACGTCCTGGCCGCCAGCCAGACCCGTGACAAGGACGCGCTGACCAAGGAAGGCGTTGAAAAAGTCCTGATGGAACTCAAGGAAACCTTCGAGTACGTCGTGTGCGACTCCCCTGCCGGTATCGAGACGGGCGCGCATCTGGCCATGTATTTCGCCGATGAGGCCATCGTCGTCACCAACCCGGAAGTGTCTTCGGTACGTGACTCGGACCGCATGCTGGGCCTGCTGGCCAGCAAGTCCCGCCGCGCCGAGCGTGGTGAAGACCCGATCAAGGAGCACCTGCTCCTGACCCGTTACAACCCTGAGCGCGTGAGCAAGGGCGAGATGCTGGGCGTTGAAGACGTCAAGGAAATCCTCGCCGTCACCCTGCTGGGCGTGATCCCGGAGTCCCAGGCCGTGCTCAAGGCGTCCAACCAGGGCGTGCCGGTCATCCTCGATGACCAGAGCGACGCCGGCCAGGCGTACAGCGATGCCGTTGACCGTCTGTTGGGCAAGGACCGTGAGCACCGCTTCCTGGACGTACAGAAAAAAGGATTTTTCGAACGCCTGTTCGGGGGTAACTGATGAGCATTTTTGACTTCTTTCGTGCCAACAAAAAGCCCAGCACCGCGTCGGTAGCGAAAGAGCGTCTACAGATCATCGTGGCGCACGAACGCGGCCAACGCAGCACCCCGGATTACCTGCCGGCCTTGCAGAAGGAACTGGTCGAGGTGATCCGCAAGTACGTCAACATCGGCAACGATGACGTGCATGTCGCCCTTGAAAACGACGGCAGCTGCTCGATTCTGGAACTTAACATCACCCTGCCTGATCGTTGATCGAAAAGGCAGTCGCCACGGCGGCTCGGTTGCCTGAATCCCTTTGCGGAATCAGGTGAGCGAGCCGCCGTTGGCGTTTACTGAAGACCCGTTTTTTTTGCACCGCGATCACCGCCGTGACCGTGCTGCAACCGTTTGAGTGATGAGGCTGTTCAATGCCGCTGTCCAACGTTCATATCCTCCATCAGGACGACGCTGTCCTGGTGGTGAACAAGCCTACCCTGCTGCTTTCGGTCCCTGGTCGTGCTGACGACAACAAGGACTGTCTGATTACCCGTCTGCAGGAAAATGGCTACCCCGAGGCGCGAATCGTCCACCGGCTGGATTGGGAAACGTCCGGCATCATTTTGCTGGCTCGTGACGCCGACACCCACCGTGAGCTGTCGCGGCAGTTTCATGACCGTGAGACGGAGAAGGCGTACACGGCGTTGGCTTGGGGTCAGCCAGAACTGGACAGCGGGAGTATTGATTTGCCGCTGCGTTACGATCCGCCGACCAAACCTCGGCATGTGGTGGATCATGAGTTCGGCAAGCACGCGCTGACGTTCTGGAAGGTGCTGGAGCGGTATGACACTCATTGTCGGGTGGAGCTGACGCCGATTACGGGTCGGTCGCATCAGTTGCGGGTGCATATGTTGTCGATCGGGCATCCGTTGCTGGGCGACGGGTTGTATGCGCATCCCGAGGCGCTGGCGGCGTATCCGCGGTTGTGCCTGCATGCGAGCATGTTGGCGTTTACCCATCCGGGGACGGGCGAGCGGGTTCGCTTTGAGTGTCCGGCGCCGTTTTGATCGTAGTTGTCTGCAACAGCGTAAAGATCCAGAGCATCTGCCTAACGGCAGATCATTTCGCCTTCGGCGAGTTGTCTGCAACAGCGCAAAGATCAAGAACATCTGCCTAACGGCAGATCATTTCGCCTTCGGCGAGTTACTTGGAAAAGCACCCCAAGTAACCAAGGGTGCTTGCTCTCGGTTTGGCCCGACTTCGTCGGGTTCCCTCACTCCGACGATGCTCCGTGGGTCCGCGCCGAACGGACATCCATGTCCTGACGGCGCTCTCGCCGCATCCATGCGGCTCAACCCACTGCGCATCGCCTGCGCTCGGCCTGCACCAAAGTCGCGTTTTGCGGTGTCTGGACTTTTTGTGTAGGAAGATCAAAAGCACAGCAACGGCAACGGCAACGGCAACGGCCACGGCCACGGTGGATTTCGATTTGTACACTGAATCTGTAGGAGCCGGCTTGCTGGCGAATGCATTTATCCAGCCGCCATCTACATACCAGACTCACCGCGTTCGCCAGCAAGCCGGCTCCTACAGGGGGACTGCGTTCACCCAATATGACCTGCACCAAAGTCGCGTTTTGCGGCGTTTGGACTTTTTGTGTAGGAAGATCAAAAGCACAGCAACAGCAACGGCAACGGCAACGGTGGATTTCGATTTGGACACTGGATCTGAAGGAGCCGGCTTGCTGGCGAATGCATTTATTCAGCCGCCATCTGCATACCAGACTCACCGCGTTCGCCAGCAAGCCGGCTCCTACAGGGGATTGCATTCATTCAGTAAGGCCAGCGTACGCAACGGCTCCAGCCGGGAAGCTTTTGATCTGCTCTAAATGCGCTTTTGATCTTCATACACAAATGTTCAGCCACCGCCAATCGCGACTTGGGTGCAGGCTGAACGCAGGTTTCGCGCAGTGGGCCGAGCCGCATGGATCCGGCGAGAGCGCCGTCAGGACATGGATGTCCGTTCGGCGCGGGCCCACGGAGCGAGACCGGAGTGAAGGTACTCCGACGAAGGAGGAGCCCAACCAGGAGCACAAGCCCATGGTTACTTGGGGCTTTATCAAGTAACTCGCCGAAGGCGAAACAGTTTGCCGTTAGGCAGACGCTTTTGATCTTAAGGATCTGGATCTGGATCTTGATCTTGATCTCGATCAAACCACCCATTGGCCTGTAAACTCCCGTCCATTGCTGTCTGGAGTAACTTATGCGCGAAGAGCTGAACCAAGGCCTCATCGATTTCCTGAAGGCCTCCCCCACCCCCTTTCATGCCACCGCCAGCCTGGTTCAACGCCTCGAAGGCGCCGGCTATCAGCGCCTCGACGAACGAGAGCCCTGGTACACCGAAACCGGCGGCCGCTATTACGTCACCCGCAATGACTCATCCATCGTCGCATTCAAGCTGGGTCGCCTGTCGCCACTGACCGGCGGCATCCGCCTGGTGGGGGCCCACACCGACAGCCCATGCCTGCGCGTCAAGCCTCAACCCGAACTGCAACGCCAAGGTTTCTGGCAACTGGGCGTCGAAGTCTATGGCGGCGCCCTGCTCGCCCCCTGGTTTGACCGCGACCTCTCTCTCGCCGGCCGCGTCACCTTCCGCCGTGACGGCAAAGTCGAGAGCCAGCTCATCGACTTCAAACTGCCCATCGCGATCATTCCCAACCTCGCGATCCACTTGAACCGCACCGCCAATGAAGGCTGGGCGATCAACGCGCAGAACGAACTGCCGCCGATCCTCGCCCAGGTCGCTGGCGACGAACGCGCTGACTTCCGTGCCCTGCTGACTGATCAACTGGCCCGCGAGCATGGGCTGAACGCCGACGTTGTGCTCGACTACGAGCTCAGCTTCTACGACACCCAAAGCGCTGCGGTCATCGGCCTTAATGGTGACTTCATCGCCGGCGCCCGGCTGGATAACCTGCTGTCTTGCTTCGCCGGCTTGCAGGCGCTGCTCAACGCAGACGGCGACGAAACCTGTCTGTTGATTTGCACCGACCACGAAGAAGTCGGCTCGACTTCCGCCTGCGGCGCTGACGGCCCGATGCTGGAACAAGTGCTGCAACGCCTGCTCCCGGATGGCGACGACTATGTGCGCACGGTTCAGAAATCCCTGCTGATTTCGGCCGACAATGCCCACGGCGTACACCCCAACTACGCCGAGAAACACGACGCCAACCATGGCCCGAAACTCAATGCCGGGCCGGTGATCAAGGTCAACAGCAACCAGCGTTACGCGACCAACAGCGAAACCGCGGGCTTTTTCCGCCACCTGTGCATGGCTGAAGAGGTGCCGGTGCAGAGCTTTGTGGTGCGCAGCGACATGGCCTGTGGTTCAACCATCGGTCCGATCACCGCCGGTCACCTCGGTGTGAGGACGGTCGACATCGGCCTGCCGACCTTTGCCATGCACTCGATCCGTGAGCTGGCTGGCAGTCAGGACCTTGCGCACCTGGTCAAGGTGCTGTCGGCGTTTTACGCCAGCGCCGAATTGCCTTAACCGCAGACCCGGTCTGACGCAGGCCGTGCCGTGTCCTTCACACGTCACGGAAACGGCCTGCACATCGCGCTTGGCCGGACTTCACAATTGCCCCTCGCCACACCCCTCATCCACTCGTAAACTCAACCGGCTCTGCTTGACCCCGTCACGGCCCATTGCCGCGCGTCTTCAAGCGCCTGTCGATTCGAGGTCTGCTCTCCGGTGACTGCTCCCGCCCAACTGTCCTTTTTGCCGCGCCTGCTCCTGCTCTGCCTGTTGGCGCTATTTCCTTTTGCGCTGGCGCAGGCTGCCGGTTTGCCGAGTCTGCTGGGGGGTGGCGACAAGGCTCAGCCCCAAGCGCAAGAACCGTTGGGGCAGTCGCTGGATGAAGTCATCACTTCGCTGGAAAACGAACAACAGCGCAGCAAACTGCTGGACGACCTGAAAAAACTCCGCGACGCCACCAAAAAAGCGCAGCCAACCGTTGAACAGGGCGTGCTTGGGCTAATCGGCAGTTCGTTCGCCGGGCTGGAAAAGCAGTTCACCGGCGCCGACAGCCCGCTCAGTCGCTGGGGGGATGAGGCCGCTCTGGCGCAAGATGAGTTCATGGCGCTGATGCTGCCCGCCAATCAGTGGTGGCCAATCATCTGGGGCTTTGCCGTCGTGCTGGCCATATGGGGCCTGCTGGCGGCGGCATTGATCTGGCTGGGCCACAAGGTGCGTCTGCGTTTCGGCCTGTCTGCGGAGCTGCCGCAACACCCGCGCCCTTCCGACATGCTGCGATTTGCCCTGCGCAAGCTCGGACCCTGGCTGGTGGCGCTGGTGATCACGGTTTACCTCAGCTACTCACTGCCGCCGTCACTTGGCCGCGACCTGGCCATGGTGCTCGCTTACGCGCTGGTCATCGGCACGCTGTTCTCTGCAGTCTGCGTGATTGCGTTTTCGCTGCTGGACGGCCCACACCGGCATCAGGCGCTGTACATTCTGCGTCATCAGGCTTTCCGGCCTTTGTGGTGGATCGGCAGTTTTGCTGCGTTCGGTGAAGCGCTCAGCGATCCGCGTCTGGTGGCCAGCCTCGGGGTGCATCTGGCGCACACCGCAGCAACGCTGGCGAATGTCATGGCGGCGCTGTCGACCGGCTTGTTCATCGTGCGTTTTCGCCGCCCGATTGCCCATTTGATTCGTAACCAGCCACTGGCCCGCCGCCTCAAACGTCGCGCACTGAGCGACAGCATCGAGGTCCTGGGCAGCTTCTGGTACCTGCCGGCACTGGTCCTGGTGGGCGTATCGCTGTTTGCCACGTTCTTTTCTGCCGGCGACACCAGCACGGCATTACGTCAGGCGCTGATCTGTACCGTACTGCTGGTGCTGTGCATGGTGATCAACGGATTAGTGCGGCGGCACTCGCTGCGGCCAAGCCACAGTCACAAGCGGCATGCGCTGTATTCGGATCGCCTGAAAAACTTCTTCTACACCGTCGCGCACCTGTTCATCTGGCTGGTGTTCATCGAGTTGGGCCTGCGTGTGTGGGGGCTTTCGCTGATTCGCTTCGCTGAAGGCGATGGCCACGACATCAGCATCCGGCTCATCGGCCTGGCCGCCACGCTGATGTTTGCCTGGCTGGTCTGGATCCTGGCGGACACGGCCATTCACCATGCCCTGACCCGCTCGCGCAAAGGCCTGGCCAACACCCGCGCACAGACCATGATGCCGCTGATCCGCAACGTCCTGTTCGTCACCATCTTCATCATCGCGCTGATTGTCGCGCTGGCGAACATGGGCATGAACGTGACGCCGCTGCTGGCCGGTGCCGGCGTGATCGGCCTGGCCATCGGTTTCGGCGCGCAATCACTGGTGGCTGACCTGATCACCGGGCTGTTCATCATCATCGAAGACTCCCTGGCCATCGACGACTATGTCGATGTCGGCGGGCACCTGGGGACGGTGGAAGGGTTGACCATCCGCACGGTCCGGCTGCGCGACATCGACGGAATCGTGCACACCATCCCGTTCAGCGAAATCAAAAGCATCCAGAACTACTCTCGCGAGTTCGGCTACGCCATTTTCCGCATTGCGATTCCGTCGAACATGAACATCGACGACGCATTGAAGATGATCCGCGACGTCGGCCAGAAGATGCGCACCGACCCCCTGCAACGACGCAATATCTGGTCGCCGCTGGAGATTCAGGGCGTTGAGAGTTTCGAATCCGGGAATGCCATCCTGCGCGCGCGTTTCAAGACCGCGCCGATCAAGCAATGGGAGGTGTCGCGGGCGTTCAACCTGTCGCTCAAGCGTTACCTGGACGAAGCCGGAATGGATCTGGCGACGCCGCGCCTGAACGTGCAGGTCAGCACCAGCGGCGGCAGCGTGAGCAAGGTGCGCGGAAAGCAGGATGACGCAGCGTTGTAAATGTCAGGTGTCTCCCACCACCGCACTGACATGAATGGCATCGTGGCGCCAGTACTCCAGATCGCAATCAATCAAACGACCACGCTGATCGTGATTGACCCGGGCGATGCGCAGGCCCGGGCTGCCGATGGACACCTTGAGTGCCCCGGCGGCTTCCACCGGTAACGCGGTCGGCACCATCTCGAAACGCACCTGGCCGTAGTGAATCTCGTAGTGGCTGGCATAAAGCTCGGTCAGGGACTGATTCAAATCCAGCTCAAGGATCTGCGGAAAGTAATCCGGGTTGAGGTAGTGCTCGACGTACAGCACCAGCCGCTCATCAATGCGACGGGTTCGGCAGATCTTGATCACGCTGGACAGCGCCGGCAGTTGCAGCAGGCCGCAGATCACTGCCGGGGCGGGCTGCAGTCTTGCCGAAATCACCTGAGTCGCCGGCACACGGCCTTGGGCCTGAACCATCGCGTGAAAGTGGCTGCGGCGCATCAAGTCGTAGGCCAGCCGCGGCGGTGAGATGAACCAGCCACGCCGCTCTTCGCGGTAAATCAGCCCCTGAGCTTCAAGCTGCACCAATGCCTCACGCAAGGTAATCCGCGTGGTATTGAAGACCTCACTCAACTTGCGCTCGGCGGGCAACTTGCTGCCCGGCGGCAGCAGACCGTGTTCGATCTGTTCTTGCAGCGCATTGCAGATGGTCGTCACCGCTCGGGGCATTTCTTCGCGCATTGCGTTACCTATCTGGACTAGACCAGCGCTATTTAGGGGCAGGCTTGCCGGCTGTCTGGCCCGTTTCGGTGCTCCCGAGCCTAGGCAGCGTAGATGACCGTTGCGTGACATTCCAGCCGGTGGAACGCTCTCGCATGGACTGACCCTGCGTCATTTGCCTTTGCAGAACAGAGGGTTGTGCATGGTCTACGCTGTTTGCACAGCAATGACCGGGCCAGTCGCCGGCCCCGGCAAGTGCCGGCCTGGACACGAAAGCGTCATGTAACTCGCCTAACTTGGCTCAGGTATTGCTGACCTAGACCAACCATCCGCAACGAACACTTCTATGAGTCCGTCGAGAAGTGCACAAAGGAGCTTCGAATGAAACACCTTTTGCTGGCATCACTCCTGGGTTCGGCCATCGCGCTGAGCACTTCGGCCATGGCCGCCGACACTGACCTCAAGACGCTCGAAGCCGCCGCCAAAACCGAAGGCGCGGTCAACAGCGTGGGCATGCCCGATGACTGGGCGAACTGGAAAGGCACCTGGACCGACCTGACCGCCAAGTACGGTCTGGTGCACATGGACACCGACATGAGTTCGGCGCAGGAAGTGGCCAAGTTCGATGCGGAAAAAGACAACGCCAGCGCCGACATCGGCGACGTCGGTGCGGCGTTCGGCCCCATTGCGGTGGCCAAAGGCGTGACCCAGCCGTACAAGCCGACCACATGGGATCAGGTGCCGGACTGGGCCAAGGACAAGGAAGGCCACTGGGCACTGGCCTACACCGGGACCATCGCTTTCATCGTCAACAAGAAGCTGCTGCATGGCTCGGACGTGCCGACCAAGTGGGCTGACCTGAAGGACGGTAAATACAAAGTCACCATCGGCGACGTCAGCACCGCAGCCCAGGCTGCCAACGGTGTACTGGCCGCGGCTATTGCCATGAAAGGCGATGAAACCAACGTCGCGCCGGGCCTGCAGCTGTTCACCGAACTGGCCAAACAGAAGCGCCTGGGCATCAACAACCCGTCGATCCAGTCAATGGAAAAAGGCGAAGTGGAAGTGGGCGTGGTCTGGGATTTCAACGGCCTGAGCTACAAAGCCAAGATGACCAATCCTGACGACTACGTGGTGTTGATCCCGTCCGACGGTTCGGTGATCTCGGGCTACACCACCATCATCAACAAATACGCCAAGCACCCGAACGCTGCCAAGCTGGCCCGCGAATACATCTTTAGCGATGCCGGCCAGATCAACCTGGCCAACGGCAACGCGCGTCCGATCCGCGCCGAGCACCTCAAGCTGCCAGCAGAGGTGCAAGCCAAGCTGCTGCCCAACGAGCAGTACAAGAACGTGACGCCGATCAAGGACCCTGCGGCGTGGGAGAAAACCTCGAAGGCTCTGCCGCAACAGTGGAACGAGCAAGTCATCGTCGAGATGCAGTAACCCTTCACTGCTAACGCAGACCCTTGTAGGAGTGAGCTTGCTCGCGATATCGGTGTGTCAGTCAACCTGTCTGTCGCAGGCATACCTCGATCGCGAGCAAGCTCACTCCTACAGTCATGTTCGGCGATCCACCTTGCGGAGATGTCATGAAACACAACGTCATCCTCATCCTGCTGGACGGCCTGAGTTACAGCGTGGCGCACCACGCGATGGGGCATTTGCTGGCCTATCGCAACGCAGGACGTGCGGCGCTGTACAAACTTGAGTGCGAGCTGCCGTCTCTTTCACGTCCACTGTATGAGTGCATTCTCACCGGCGTTGCGCCCATCGACAGCGGCATCGTCCACAATCAGGTTTCCCGGCTTTCGAACCAGCGCAGCGTGTTTCATTACGCCGCCGACGCCGGCCTGGCCACCGCCGCTGCGGCGTACCACTGGGTCAGCGAGCTGTATAACCGCAGCCCGTTCATTGCCGCACGCGACCGCCACACCGACGACGCCGAACTGCCGATCCAGCATGGGCACTTCTACTACGTCGACCATTACCCTGATTCCCACCTGTTCGACGACGCCGAGCATCTTCGCACCGCGTACGCGCCGAACTTTCTGTTCGTCCACCCGATGAACATTGACGACGCCGGCCACAAGCACGGGCTCGACACTGCGCAGTACCGCAACAGCGCGCGGTCCGCCGACATCATCCTCGCCGAGTATCTGCAGCGCTGGCTGGATGCGGGTTATCAGGTGCTGGTAACCGCCGATCACGGCATGAACAACGACCGCTCCCACAACGGCGTGCTTGCGGAAGAGCGGGAGGTGCCGCTGTTCGTCATTGGCGATGCCTTCAGCCTCGACCCGGACGCCCAACCGAAGCAGCTGGAAATTTGCGGCATCGTCTGCGAGTTGCTCGGCGTGCCCCATGACAAGCCCGTGTGCAACGAGGTGCTCAAGTGAATTCACACAGTCGGGGCAAATGGCTGGGGCTTTTGTGCCTGGTGCCATTTGCGGTGTTCTTCATCGCCTTCCAGATCGCGCCGCTGGCGTGGGTGGCGATCAACAGCCTGCAATCAGACGCCGGCTGGGGCATCGACAACTTCATCAAGGCGTTCAATTCGCGCTTTTACCGCCAGGCCATGCAGTACAGCCTGGAGATCAGCTTCTGGTCGAGCCTGATCGGCATCATCATCGCAATTCTCGGCAGTTATTCCCTGCGCAAGGTGCCGTCGCGGCTGAGGGATTTTGTCAGCGCCTTCGCCAACATGACCAGCAACTTTTCCGGGGTGCCGCTCGCGTTCGCCTTCATCATCCTGCTCGGTTTCAACGGCGCGCTGACGCTGATTCTCAAGCAGGCCGGGATCATCGATGACTTCAACCTGTATTCGAAAACCGGCCTGATCATTCTCTACACCTACTTCCAGATCCCCCTTGGCGTGCTGCTGCTCTACCCCGCCTTCGATGCGCTGCGGGAAGACTGGCGCGAGTCGGCGGCGCTGCTGGGTGCCAGCGGCTGGGACTTCTGGCGGCACATCGGGATTCCGGTGCTGACCCCTGCGCTGCTCGGCACCTTCGTGATCCTGCTGGCCAACGCGCTGGGGGCCTACGCCACGGTCTATGCGCTGACCACCGGCAACTTTAACGTGCTGCCGATCCGCATCGCGGCGATGGTGGCGGGTGACATCACGCTGGATCCGAACATGGCCAGCGCCCTGGCAATGATTCTGGTGGGGATGATGACGCTGGTGACGGTGGTGCATCAGTGGCTGTTGAAGAGGAGCTACCATGTCTCGCGCTGAACGCCGCCCGCCGGGGCTCTACCACCGCGTCGTGGTGTACCTGCTGTTTCTGATTCTGCTGGCGCCGCTGCTGGGCACCTTTGTGTATTCGATCGCCACCAGTTGGTCGGCGACGATTCTGCCCGACGGCCTGACTTACAAATGGTACGTCGCGCTGTGGAGCGATCCGCGTTTTCTGCGCGCTTTCGGCCAATCGCTGCTGGTGTGCGTCGGTGCGCTGGTGCTCTCGGTGGTGCTGATTCTGCCGCTGCTGTTCGTGGTGCATTACCACTTCCCCAGGCTCGACGCGCTGATGAACATCCTCATCCTGCTGCCCTTCGCCGTGCCGCCGGTGGTGTCGTCGGTTGGACTGTTGCAGCTGTACGGCTCGGGACCGCTGGCGATGGTGGGCACGCCGTGGATTCTGATCGGCTGCTACTTCACCGTTGCCTTGCCGTTCATGTACCGGGCGATCACCAATAACCTCCAAGCGATCAATCTGGTGGACCTGATGGACGCCGCTCAACTGCTGGGGGCCAACACGTTTCAGGCGGCGTTTCTGGTCGTGCTGCCGAACCTGCGCAAGGGCCTGATGATCGCGCTGCTGTTGTCGTTTTCGTTCCTGTTCGGCGAGTTCGTGTTCGCCAACCTGCTGGTCGGCACCCGCTACGAGACGCTGCAGGTGTACCTCAACAACATGCGCAACAGCAGCGGGCACTTCAACAGCGCGCTGGTGATTTCCTACTTCTTTTTCGTACTGCTGCTGACGTGGGCGGCCAACCGACTGAACAAGGACAAAGACTGATATGAGCTTCGTCAGTGTCGAAAACCTGCAAAAGACGTACGGCAGTACAGCGGTCTTCAGCGACATCAATTGCGCGATCAACAAAGGCGAGTTCGTCACCCTGCTCGGCCCGTCCGGCTGCGGCAAATCCACCTTGCTGCGCTGCATCGCCGGGCTGACCCCAGTGACCAGTGGCAGGATCTTTCTGGACGGCAAGGACCTTGTGCCGGTAGCGCCGCAAAAACGCGGCATCGGCATGGTCTTTCAGAGCTACGCGCTGTTTCCCAACATGAACGTGGAACAGAACGTCGCCTTTGGCCTGCGCATGCAGAAAGTCAGCTCCGATGAAATGAAGCAGCGCGTGGCGGAGGTGCTGAAGCTGGTGGAGCTGAACGAGTTCGCCAGCCGCTATCCGCATCAGCTCTCGGGCGGGCAGTGTCAGCGTGTGGCACTGGCGCGTTCGCTGGTGACCCGCCCTCGCCTGCTGTTGCTCGACGAGCCGTTGTCAGCCCTTGATGCGCGCATCCGCAAGCACCTGCGTGAGCAGATTCGCGCCATCCAGCAAGAGCTGGGGCTGACGACAATTTTCGTGACCCACGATCAGGAAGAAGCACTGACCATGTCGGACCGGATTTTCCTGATGAATCAGGGCCGGATCGTGCAGAGCGGCGACGCCGAAACCCTGTACACCTCGCCGGTCGATGCCTTCGCTGCAGGCTTCATCGGCAACTACAACTTGCTGGAGGCCGACGCCGCCAGCCGCCTGATGCTGCGCCCGATCAACAGCCGCGTGGCGATTCGCCCGGAAGCCATTCAGTTGACCCTGACCGGTTCGCTGGAAGGCGAAGTGCGCAGCCACAGCCTGTTGGGAAATGTGATCCGCTATCGCGTCGAAGCCCGCGGCGTGGAACTGGTCGTCGACGTGCTCAATCGCTCGGCCAGCGACTTGCACCCGAACGGCCAGCGCGTCACCCTGCACATCGAAGACTCGGCGTTGTGCGAAGTCGCATAAAGCCGACGCCACACTGTAGGAGCCGGCTTGCTGGCGAACGCGTCGGATCAGGCGGCATCTAAGGTGCTGACCCACCGCAATCGCGGGCAAGCGCGCTCCTACAAAGGACTGCGCAAGTATCAAGAAAGAGGGCAGCTTCAATGGCTTTAGCAATTTTCGATCTGGACGAAACCCTGATCCACGGTGACTGTTCCAGCCTGTGGAGCGAGCAGATGGGGCGGTTGGGCTGGGTCGATCCCGAGTGGTTCATGAAAAAGGATCACGAACTGATGGAGGCCTACGGCAAGGGCGACTTGGCCATGGAAGATTACATGGCGTTCAGCCTGGACCCGATGATCGGACGCACGCCAGAAGAAGTGGAGTTTTTGGTGGGGCCCTGGGTGGAAGATTACATCGAGCCGATCATTTTCAGCGACGCCACCAAAGCCATCGCCGAGCACCGCGCCGCCGGAGATCGGATTCTGATCATCTCGGCGTCGGGCGTGCATCTGGTCAAGGCCATTGCCGAACGCATCGGCGTGGAGGAAGTGCTGGCGATTGATCTGGAAGTCGCACACGGCGTGTACAGCGGCAAGACCCTTGGGGTGCTGACCTATCGCGAAGGCAAGATCACGCGCTTGATGGAGTGGCTTGATCAGGAAGGCGAAAATCTTGAAGGCGCGAGTTTCTATTCAGATTCCCGCAATGACCTGCCGCTGCTGCAGAAAGTCGATTTCCCCCACGCGGTGAACCCGGACCCGGCATTGCGAGAAGTGGCGGAGACAGCGGGTTGGCCGATTCATGAGTGGAAATAAGGCGTGAGTTCAGGGCTTTGCTGACTTGCAACCTGGTGCCTGACTGAGGCATGGGCATGAGCCCTGCCCGGCATCCGACCAATGGAAGCCAAACCTGTCATTTGTGACAGTAGCCATACACACCACGACAGCGCCAAATGACTCCTGCGCCCAAAATGACAGGAGTCAACCGCCATGGCTAACAAACCTCGCTCGCAATACTTCCCCGTCCCAGCACACCTTTCGCAGACCATAACAGCACTGGCGGCCAACCCGGCCGCTCGCGCCAATGCCCGCGCCGCCAATGCGCTGCTGGTCCCGCCGGAAGTCCCCGCCGCCAACGGGCAGCTGCCAAGCCCTCCAGCATTACCCAACCTTGAAGTCTGGGGCATCAACGAAGGTGCTGCCGTCACCACGCACGAGCAGGGGCTGAAGATTTATATAGAGCAGTGGTTGAACATGAAAATAGGCGACACCGTAAAGCTTTACCTCAACACTTTATTGGTGGCCACAGACACAATCCTGAGCGACGCCCAGCTTTGTGAACGGCTGAGCATGTTTATCGACGACCAGCACCTCACTGCTGGCGCTCACACCGTTTATTACACAATCAAGGCCTTCGGTCAGGAAGCCCAGCCGTCTGCTGTAACGAATATCTACGTCAAACTCAATCCGCCGGGTGGCCCAGACGATGATTCCGGTCAAGGGCATTGCGCACTGATCCTGACCCTGCCGCAGCCAATCATGGACAATGGCGTTGATAAGGACGCCGCCGAAGCAGGAGTCGTGGTCACTATCAAGCCCTATCCCGACATGGCTTTGTGTGACCACATCAAGTTGTCGTGGGGGGGGAAGTTTGTTGATCACTACGTAAAGGAAGATGAGGTAGGCAATCCCATCGAGATTACGGTGGACGAAACAACCATCCTGGCGGCCGGTGATTCAGGGTCTAACAAGCTCGCGGTCGCCTTCATGGTCTATGACGTCGTCCAGAACCCCTCGGCAGACTGGAGCGCCGAAGTCCGCGTTTTGGTCGATACCGGCAATGCCCGACTGGACTCGCCCACCGTCGATCAGGCTTTCAACAGCGAGCTGGATCTGGAGGAGTTAGAAAATGAGGACGCTCTCGTAGAGGTGTATGCGGCGGTGGACAAGGGACTTGTCATAGGCGACACCATCTTGGTCAAGATGGTCGGTACAACAACAGATGGCGACGAGTTGATCTGGACTGCCGACCCCATCATCGTCGACAGACTTCCCCATGTCTATAAAGCCTTCACACCAAACGCCCTCGTCCGCAAACTCGCCAAGACCCAGGCCGTGTTCAGTTACGAAGTAGAACGCGCTGGAGTTTCCAATCTGAAATCCAAAGGCCTGTTCGTCAACATCGTTGGCGAACCTGTACGGCTCGCCGCGCCGATAGCTGTTGACCAGAACGAGGGCGCTCTCAACCCTGACCTGGACGGCGCGCACGTTCAGGTCCCATGGGACGATGCCTTTGAATATGGATCTTATGTCTACCTGCACTGGAGTGGGACTTATCCCGACAAAAGACCTTATGACCCCGCACTTGACCCACACCCTGTCAGCAGAAACGACGTTGCGGAAAAAGAGCCCATTGTCTTTACCGTAGAGGGCAAGCACCTTAAAGAAATTGAAGGCGGAACCCTTGAACTGTTCTACGTCCTGTCCAAGGATATCGGCGGCATTTCGGTGGACCGAGAATCCGCACATGCCAGCATATTGACAGTGGGAGAACCGCGTGGCGAATTGCCCGCCCCTGTCGTTCCGGGGGTTGAGGAGGAGGTTCTACCGCCGGACCACGCAGACACAACGCTTAAGGTGATGCCTTACAACAGGATGCAGATAGGTGACCAGATCTTCATAACGTGGGCTGGCAGCGTAGTAAGCCCCCCCTATACCGATGACCTTCCGGTGAATAAATACAATCTCGGAAAGACCGTCTCCTTCGATATCGACGACGAACTTGTCGCAGGCAACGAAGGCGGCACTGTCGACGCCTCCTACTTGATCGAGCGCGCGGATGGGACTACGAGTTACTCCGATACGCTGCATTTCAGCGTAGGCGAACCGGTGGTACTCGATCCGCCCGTCATCTCCAGCGTCGAAGACTCCAAAGGCACCAACATCCCAGAAGGCGGATCTACATCTGATACAACCGTAACCCTCAAGGGTAAAGCTGCAGCTGATCAAACGCTGCAGATCTTTGATGAAGACAGTGTCGTCGGCGACGCGGTGAAAGTTAGCGACCTGGGCAGTTGGCAGACGACCCTCAGCGACCTGGCGAGTGCAGCGCACGCTATCAAGGCCGTGGGGCAGTACGGCTCCAACCCGGTGTCTGCGGTGTACGACTTCACCGTGACCGAAATCAGCATGCTGGTACCACCTCAAGTCCCGGCCGTCATTGATGCAGAGTTATCGACAGCAGACATCCCGAACGGAGCAATGCTCGTGGTGCCACATTGGGACGGCATGGCTGCAGGCGATCAGGTAGACGTGACCTGGCGGGACGATGAGGGCAACACACTCACTTGGTTTGATGACATCACAAGAACAGAAGTAGATCAAGATAGAGTATTTACGGCGGCCTTGGCGGATGTCAAAAAAAGCCTGGACAGCAACGTCACGCTGACCTACGAGGTGACCTACTTTGCGGATGGGAGTACCCGGGAATCCGAGCCGCTGGAGTTTGCAGTCACCGGTCCCGCAGGCCCCGACTTGCCAGCGCCGGAGATTCTCGAAGCCGAGGGCTATGTTCTTGACCCCAATAACGTCTTTGGCGGGGCTGATGTAAAAATCGGTGCCAACGCTCAACTGAAAAAAGATGACTGGGTACGTCTGGCATGGGAAGGGCAGCGAGGGGCTGGCAGTGCAAAGATCGACAAACAGGTACTGGCGGACGGTGAACTGCTGATCAAGGTTGGATACGACACCGTAAAAGCCAACGACGGCCACAGTATTGAGCTGAGTTACATCGTGACCCGCGCCAGCGACGGTGTGGATAGCCCCTCGCCCTCCGCGATCTATCAGGTAAAAAGTGCGGCTGGAGATGGCACCCTAAAAGTCATGGGTGCGCGCTTCAACCGTGGCAGTTATCGGGCGTCGGCAACCCCGCGGATGATCAGCGCGTTTCACACAGATACACATGCGCCTGTCGCGACGCAGTGGCGCTATGAGGGGGAGACTGAGTGGAGTACTGCGTCATCTCAATGGCGCGATACGCGACCAGAGTTACAGCTACATGCGCGCGCGGCTGGCAATGTGGTCACGCTCAGGCATGTAAATATTGTGGGCAGCGGTGCCGACCAGGTAGTAACGGGCGAAGCGGCACTGGCTGCGCAACGCGATGACGGATCGGTGGTGGCGTGGGGTAATGCTGCTAACGGGGGTGAATCCCCGGCCTCAAATGTGCGTGACATCGTCGAGATGTGTGCGAACAGCGCTGCATACGCGACGTTTCGCCCTGGGGACGGCAGTTTTCAGCAACTCATGTTGACCTGGGGCGATGCCGACGCGGGAGGTGCCTACTGGAGATGGGCGTGGCTGGTCGACCCCAGCACCGAAGTGCTAAGCAATCTGTGCAGCAGCAGCATGGCGTTCGCCGGCATCTCACCGTATAGCCACGGTGTACTTGCCTTCGGGGGAGGCGATGCTGCTGTGGTCCCGCCTGACATCGCCGAGCGCACGGACATCGGTCGTATCATCGGCGCAGGCAACGCTTTCGCCGGGATCACGACGGGCAACAAGGTAATGGCATGGGGCGATGCCGCCGCCGGGGGGCTGGTCCCCCCAACCATCGCCGCATACTCCGACGTGGTCGACGTGATCGGTAACTACTATGCCTTCGCGGCGTTGCGTTCCACTGGCCAAGTAGTGGCTTGGGGCGACGAGAGGGACGGCGGCATGGTGCCTGGCAGTATTGCTGCGTTAACCAACGTCGCGACGCTGGGAGCAAGCACGGCCAGATGCTTCTCGCTCATTACAAAGGAAGGGAGCGTCAAGGCGTGGGGCGACTCGACTTACGGCGGCGATGTACCCCCAGAGATCGCCAGCTTGACTGACATCGTAGAAGTCACTGCCACTTGGCGGGCCTTTGCAGCTCGTCGTGCTGACGGGTCAGTGGTCGCATGGGGCGAAGCTGACAATGGCGGCTCGGTTCCGCAACCTATCAGTCAGCTTAAAGACATTGTTCAAGTGGTGGGTAGTGCGTTTGCGTTCGCCGCACTGCGCCGCACTGGCGAGGTGGTAGCCTGGGGCGACACCACCGTTGGCGCTGACCTCACAAGCGTGGCCGCGCAACTCACCGATGTACGCGCCATTTATGCAAACAGCCAAAGCTTCGCGGCATTGACCGCCGACAGCAGAGTGGTGACCTGGGGTCAACCCTTGGGCGGCGGCGACAGCAGCGCTGTCAGCGATTTGTTGAACGGTTATGTGTCCTACCTCGTCGGTCCGACAACTTCAACCCGAACGTTGAAAGCCCGTCCCTTGGATGATCAGCACAAAGCTGCCCCACTCACTACCAGCTCGACACCGCAACCTTTAGGTGCCTGGGCCACGCCTCTTGTGTCGGGTGCAGAGGAGGGTCTGCTGGAGCCTGGCGAGGACCCAGCCAGGCTCATCCCCATAACCGTGCCTCTTGGCAATCTGAAGTGGAAGGACAGAGTTGATCTGTACATCGGCGACAAGCTGGTTGACGGCACCTATGTCCCCTCGAAACCGCGTCCGGAAGGCATTAGTTTTGAAGTACCTGCCAGCGAATTCCTCACCTACCTGGGTGCGACAGTCGCGGTGTATTACTGCGTCACTCTGGCGGACACCCAGGATCCACAACCATCGGATGAAGTGGTACTGACTATCAGCAGCGGTTTCAAGCAAGACGCGTCGATTGATTTGGGCGCGTTGGGCTACATCATCGCCGAAACCGGGCTGCCCAGTGTTCTGCCCGAGTCGGCGCGCATAACCCGTGAAGCTCATTGGGGTGTTGCACCGTACACCTACAGGAGCAGCAACGAGGCCATTGCAATCGTCGATGACCATGGGACGGTGACCGCATTGCGTAACGGCGAATGCAGGATCACGTCAACGGATGTCAGCACCCAGACCCAGTCGTATGCGCTATCGATTTCGGGCATCAGCGTGGTGCATTTCCTGACCGGTAACGTGGACTGGAGCGGTATGGGGACGGTGTGCGCGGAGGCGGAACTGACACCCATCACGCTCAAGCAGTTCAAGGCCTTGTGGCAGCAATACTCGGACCATCAGCCCGTAGGGACGAATCTTGGCTGGCTCGATTACCCCTTCTGGACGAGCGACCCCATTGGCGCCGGTACCTACGGCACGTATGACCTCAGCGGTGCAGACGTCGAGAGCAATGCAAGCAGTGCCGAGCAGTCGTCGCGGTATCAAGCGGTCGGTGTTTCCTCCAATGCAGCACAGGCGGCGCGATTTGCAAATCGGGCGCCAGCCACGAAGTAAAAGTGTCGTTCTTTGGCCCCCTCTGTCCGTATAGCCCAGGGGGCCTTCAAGGAGCTCCAGCCGTCATGAAGACTTCCACTGCTTTGCTCGTTTTGTTCATAACACTCTGCCTGGGCTGTACAGGGCGCCCCCCGGAAAGTACTGCTTATTTGACGCGAGCATCGGCTCCAAGGGCAGGTGTAATAGGTGGCCCCCAGGCGGCACAGTTGCTTAATGCCCGCTACACCAATACTGCCTCGACTTGCGCCTTGACCAAGCCCGCCTGGCAGTGCAACGGCGTGATTGTCATGTCTGCAGCAAGACCTGTCGGACAGTTGTTCTGGCAGCATTCTGCTGAAGCTGCCACGTTGGGGGCCGAGGGCCTGATTTACCTGCGCAGCGACCTGAGCATTCGCCAATTGCCCCAGCCCAATGGCGCGGTATTCGACGACCACTTCACCGCCGTGGGCAACGGCAAAACGCTCGAGGTTCTCTGCGCCTACCCGCTGGCCGTAACTGTGGAGGCGAGCCGTAGCGGCTACGGCTGCGGCCTGCCCGCGCTGCCGTCTCGCAAGAGCGCCGACGTCAGCTCGTGCACGGGAGCAGGCGTAACGGACGCTGCGACCTGGTTAACGTACTTTCAGCAACAGGGTAGCCAGCCGGCCCGCCAATGCTCGCTCAGCAGCGTGGACCCTTCGCAATTCGCCGCCAGTTTGCAGGCGCATGAAGGGCTGGGTGCTGAACTCAACAGCGCACCCAACCAGGTGCAGGTGAGCAACTGGGATCAAGCCGCTCCCCTCGCCGCTCCGGTGCAAGGCTTGTTTTACGACATCCACCAAACCGGCTCGTTGAGTGCGGCACAAAAAGATCAACGCGACTTTTTCGACGCAACCGGCCAGTGGCTGCCGGTGTTTCGTCTGGACCTGAATGACGCCTCGGGCAAGGTGTTCGGCTTCAATCTTCAGGACCAGCTTTACGTGGGCTATGCCGTGGTCGCGCGGATGAATGCGCGCTACGCCGACACGCGTTCCGAATGCCCCGGGGCACAACCGGCTTACCACTGCAATGGCGTGCTGTTTCGCTCCAACGCCGCGACGACGGCGTTTCACGCCTGGGACCCGAGCCCCCGCTCCCATGCTAACAACGGGGTGTCGTTTTCGTATGCCCGAAGCGACATCAAGATCGACCAGTTGGTGTTTGATCGCGCCTACGGATTCACCTTCAAAGAGTGGGCTGCGCCCACGGCTTACTCCCCTACTCTGCGCTGTGCCTATCCGTACGACGCCGCTACAAGCGCCATGGCCGACACCTGCACCGGACGAGGAGAATGCGAAGCGCTGGGCATCGTCAGTGTTGAATCGTGGGTGGCCCAGTACCTGAGTACCCCGATGCGGGGTTGCGCCTTCGGGCCGGGTGCGGCGCAGTTTCAGCTGCACAGCGCGGTACGCCAGCAAGTGCCGAGCAACACGCTATGGAACGAAATCATGGTCGCCGCATGGACAGACGGTATTCCTGACCAGCTGCCTCTGGAGTCCTTCTATTACCAGACAGAAGCAGCACGCCCGCAGGCCCAGTTCATTCAAAACGACTATTTCACGGGAACGCAACGCTTTCTGCCCATCGTGCGGATGGACCTGACGGCGCCAAACGGCGCGATGTTCAGCTATGCCCCGGCAGATCAGCTCGCTCCGGGAAGCCCCGCAACGCGCTCATTTCGCGGTTTTTATGAGGAATCGCAATGACTAGTCTCGACTTTTAATCCTGCAGACACCCAGCGAAGCACTGACAGCGGCCCAGCAGACAGCTGCCCCCCGTTCAAGGACCATCACAGCAAGGAGCTCGTCATGAAACGCAGATTACGTACTCTGTTCCCGCCACTTGACCGCAGTTACCGGGTTGGTGACCTAAGCCCACTCTTGATTGGCGGAATGATCGAGCCGGTCGCAGGCGGAGATGGCGGCATCAACAGAGATGTATTGTGTCAATCGCTGACTGACCCGGTATGCCAGCCGTCGCGTCTACTAATTGGGATAGATCCTTGGTGGAAGATGCTTGAGGGCGACCATCTTGATGTTTATTGGGACACAGAGCTGATAGCTACCCATGACGTAGTGCCAGAAGACATTAATGAGCGGATTCTGCTCCCGGTGCCTGGCGAGCTCATCAAAGACGGCTGGGCCGAAAAGGTATTTTATCGGCTGACACGCGAGGTGACAGAGGCGGCCGAGGAATCTTCATCAAAACGCATCAAAGTCAAGCGCGAACTGCCCGGGGGATTTGACCACAACCCTGCCTTGCCAGGCCACTCCGAACTGAAAGCACCTGAGCCACCTGCCGACATTATCGAGAATGGCGTCGATCAACAGTGGGCGCGGGACGGCTTCACGCTGACTATCCAGACTTATCCGGGTCGTATGGCCCGCGACACCATCGGACTGGCATGGGGTGACGTCGTCGTCTCGCATGTGGTCAGCGAAGCTGAGGCTGACAGCAACGATCCTATCCAGATCCCCATTGATCAGACCATCATTCTCGCGGCAGGGGACAGCGAAAACCTGGTCGTGGACTACGAGGTGTATGACGAGGTGTATAACTTCGCCAAGCCTCGTTCAATGCAGACAAGCGTCTCGGTAGAAGCCGGAGCCTGGCGGCTGGACGCGCCGATTATTGGCGAAGGCTCCCCTACCATTGACTTGGGGGATCTGGAAAGCCGCAACGTGATCGTACACATACTGGCCCGCGAGGATAACTTCACATGGGATGATGAAGTGGAGATGACCTGGCTCGGCACTGACAAAAACGGGGAACAACTGACGTTCAATGCATCCTTCATCATCGACAGCCTTCCGGAAATATACGACGTCGAAGTGCCCAATGCCGTAGTCCGTGCCACCCTGGGTGGTTCGGGCCAGGCTACGTATGTTCTCAAAAAAGCGAACGGTGACCCTTGGTTGTCTTCGAAACGAGCCACAGTAAGGATTGTCGGCGAAGCACCGCTTCCGGCGCCGAGCATCTTCGAGTTGATAGGCGACACGTTGGCGCCGGACCTGGAGCGGGCTCACGTTGAGATTCCGGATTACGGCATGGAGGCCGGCGACTTCATCGTGCTGAGCTGGCTTGGCACTAAAGCGAACGGTTCGATTTACCTGCACGAAGACACACATAACGTCACCGGCAATGAGGCTGGCGCCCACGAGAGCCTGTATATCCCCGTCATGGGCGAACACATCAGCATCCTCAAGAACGGGACACTTGATGTCAGCTATAACGTGAGCAACGACGCCTGGCTGACGGCCAGTACACGGCGTTCGGAGCATCTGCTGGTCAAGGTCAGTGAACGCTATGCGCAACTTCCCGCCCCTTCAATCGTTGAGGCTCCAGACGCGGTACTGGACCCCGAACTGCACCCTGATAGCGTCACGCTTCGTGTTGGGTACGACGGCACTGAGGCCGGAGACCTATTGACCTGGTACTGGCAAGGCATCTCCGAAGAAGGCAGTGGCACGGATTCGTTCCCCATCACGACAGGCTCAGCGGGCGACACGCTGGACTTCACCATTGCGAGGTCTCTGATCGAGCCCAATATCAATAACGAGGTGCAGGTCTTTTATACCCTCAAGTTGGGCAGCACCGGTGAGTATCAATATTCGGCTGTACTGAACCTGACCATCGGCAAACTGATCGGCGACCTGCCCCCGCCCGCTGTGCAGGACGCCAGCGCCGGCGTGCTCGACCCTATGAAAGTGCCGGATGGCGCCAAGGTGACGGTGAAATACGGCAGCATGGAACAGCAAGACGTCATCACGCTGGTCTGGCTCGGCAGCCCCAACGGAGGCACGCCTCCGGACCAGGAAGCGCACGGCAGCGACAGTGGTGAAATCGTGTTCACCGTACCGCCAGAAGTCATCGGTGCAAACATCGGCCGCGAAGTGTTCGTTTCGTATCGCGTCAAACGCTACACGGCTGAAAAAAACTCGGAGACCCTGCGTCTGTCCGTTCTGTTCGGCGACCCTGACAACGACCTGCCCCACCCTACGATTACCCAGGCCGACAGCCAGGCGATGACGCTGAACCTGGCGACGTTCGCCGGCAATGCGACCGTTACAGTGGCCAAATGGCCTTTCAGCGAGACGGGGCAGCGAGTCTGGCTAAGGCTTGAGGGTGAAAACAGCACCGGGGGCTTCTCCTCGATCCCGCTTCTGGAGGGCGCTGAACTGACCAGCAATCAGGCCCTGATCGGCTTGTCCGAACCGGCGTCACGCAACGAACTCGAAAAGTTGGGCCAGGACACTCGCCTCACGGTGATCTGCAATGTGGCCTTTGATGGCGTCGACAGTGAAAGCGTAGCGGTGGCGTTTCCAGAGGCCGTTTACGATTTCAAGCTGCACTATGACTGGCTGACGCCTGTGATCGTCAATGTCAGAGATCTCGACGGTGAGGTCGAGAATGACGAAACGACCTATTATTCGAAGGTCACGGCCAGCGGGACTTCGACCGTATTGGCTGAGCTCGAGATTCTTGATGGCGCGAGCCCGATGGACACAACGCGCGCCAGCGAGGCCGGAAACTGGACAATAGAGCTTCCCCGTCTGCAGGCGAAATCGTATAGCCTCACGGCTAAAGCGCTGGACGACAGTAGCCTGATTTCGCGGCCACGTACCTTCAAAGTGCTCCCGAACCTCACCCCCATCATCGAGCAGGTTAAAGACTCAAGGGGCCTGGTAAGCAATGGTGGTACCACCGTCGACGTCGCGTTGACCGTCTCCGGACAAGCGAGTCCAGACGAGCAAGTGGAACTGTTCGACAACGACGTATCAAAGGGCAAGCTGCACACTGATGGAGACGGCATGTGGACGGTGACCTTGTCGCCGCTCAGCATTGGATCGCATGAATTCAGGGCCAAGGCGCATTACGGCACGGAGCCTCAGTCGGAACTATGGAAAATCAAGATCGAGACGGCCATGGCCCCTACCATTGCCAGCGTTACCGACTCAAAGAATGTTGAGGTTCCGCCGGAAGGTTTTACGGTCGACGTCAATGTCGCGCTAAGCGGCAGCGCCAATGCAAATCTCCAGGTGGAGGTATTCGACGCTAACCGGTCGCTCGGCATGCCTACCGCCACGCCAGCAGCCACTTGGAGCCTGCCGGTGGCAGGCCTCAGCCTGGGCAGGCACGTGATGAAAGCCCGGGCCTGTTACGGTGAGAACCTGGAGTCTGACGAGCGCGGCTTTACGGTCACGGCTGATGTGGCCCCTTCGATTACCAGCGTGGTTGACCCCGCTGGCACCGCCGTACCACCCGGCCAGTCGACCTTTGCCAACACGGTCACGGCCTCGGGTCAGGCATCCATTGGGCAGCAGGTGCAAGTCCTTGATGGAGACACACCCAAAGGGAATGCGACTGCTGACGGCAATGGCCGCTGGGGGCGAGAGGTCAGCGCGTTGGCCACAGGCTTTCACACCCTCAAGGCCAGGGCGCTTTACGGCGCAGGCGGCAGAGACTCGACGCCGTGGAGCTTCAATGTGCTGCAGGCTACGGTGCCTCAACTCATCCACGTCAAGGATCCAAACGGAGAGGTGGGGCAAAATGGATCAACGGTGTACATCGCCCTAACTGTGACAGGCACGGCGGCAGCCGGCCAACAGGTAGATATACTTGATAACAACGCGTCCAAAGGCAGTACCTCCGTGACTGCTGCGGGTGAGTGGAGCTTGAGCGTTAGTGGATTGGTGTTGGGCAACCATTCCATCAAGGCCAAGGGGCTTTACGGGGAAAGACCTGATTCGAATGTTCGAAACTTCCGGGTGGAATCGCCGGTGCCGGACTTTGTGTTGAATACCTCACAAGTCAGTTTGTCCGGAGGCTTCTGGGGACTGGTTGGCTACCCCGGGCATGCCCCTCTCAGCTGGCCCGCTAACACTCGATATCAAAGGGTTCCAAGCAGTGGGGTAGCGCCATATAGCTACTCCTCCAGCGATACTTCGAAGGCGATGGTCAGCGCCGACGGCTGGGTGACCTCCGTCAGCAACGGCTCGTCGGTCATTACCGTGCGGGATGCCCAAGGACGCTCAGGGAACTACACCGTGGTGGTGTCCAATGTCAGGCTGGGTTACGGACTTGGAAACGACACGTTCAAAGGAGCCCAAGGCACCGCGTCAAGCAGAGGTCTGAGGATTCCGTCACTTGGGGAATTGCGAAGCATATACGCGATGTACGGAAACAGATGGCCCATGGGTAACGGCCACTACTGGTCGACTGACGGCGCCGGGTTGTGGAAGAACTACGTCAAGAACCTGGTAACCGGGGAAGAGCTTGCGTTTTCGGTCAAGCACGAAAATTTTGGTAGCTACGCTTACATAGTTGCAATTGCGCCCTAGTTGCGTCGCGCCTGAATAATCCCCCGCCGAGCACGGCGGGGGATTTCTGGTCTACCAGCTATACCGCACCCCAACATTCGCCCCAAACGGCTGCTCGATGTTCTCGCCATTTGAATAGTCGAAATCAGCATGCAGTTGCAGGCTGTCTGACATCGCCACTGCCACACCAGCTCCCAGCTCTCCACGCGAACCGGACAGGTCGTTGTTGAACACGTTGTTGTTGACCTGAACTTCGTTGTTTTTTGCAAACTCCTGAGCCGCTGCCACGCGCAGATAGGGCTGCACAATGCTGCCGTTATCCAGCGCGAAGTTGCGCCCCGTCGTGACGCCCACTTTGCCCAACAGGGAACGCGTCCGATCACCTTCTGCCTGCATGCCGTTGTTCAGACCGTAATCCTTGCCACTGATCACGACACCCGACACCTGGGCGAACGGTTCCACGAAATACCCGTCGTCCAGCTTGATGTGCCGCCCGAATTCAAGCGATGCGCCCACACCCTGGGTGGTGTAATCGCCTTTGGCACGCGCCCCGTCGCTCATGCTGACCTTTGAATCGTTACGGAAACGGTTCGCCTTCAGTACACCGTCAAAGTAGTAGCCGCTGTCCTGGTCCATCCATGTGGTGTACGCACCGACATAGGTGCTCTTTACGGTACCGGAGGTGCCTCGGTCCAGGTTCAGATCAGACTTGCTGTAGCCCGCCAGAACGCCGACCAGCCACTGGCCGTCGCCGATCGGCAACGTCGCATCGGCCCCCAGGGAAACACCCTGCTGATTCTGTTGATAACCCACGCCGGAAGCATCGGAGACGTTGTATTTGTTGCCGTAGGTGCGGACCCATCCACCGGCTTTCCCGCCGTTGAACCGCAGCTCGCCCATGCGGCTGCGCAACGAGGTCAGCTCGCCATACCAGACGGTGGGTGCGGTGTTGAACAGCGCCAGTACCGAGCGCGCGCCAGGGGTAACCGTCGTCGGGCGCGACGGATCGAGGAACCAGTCGGTGCCGCCCAGGCCGTCGCCAGCGGAAGTCAGTTCGTAGGAATAGGTCCCGACGTCAACGGCGCGGCCGTCTGCCAGTGCAAAGGCAGCGTTGCCACCGGCGCTGTGCACCAGCGTCAAAGGGCCAGGGGCGACAGGGTCCACGCCCGAACCCGCGACACGCAAGGTATGGTTGCCCGTCGCAGAGCCGGTGATGTTCAGCATGTCGTGCTGATTGGTGGCGTAATCGGCATCCATCACGAAGGTGCCGTTGCCGGACAGCGTGCCGACGTTGAGCTGATAGAACGCGTTGGGCGCGCCAAACCTCACCGTACTGTCATTCATCGAAAGCGAGCTGACGGTATTGGTCCCGACCATATCCCAAGTGGATGATTCTGCGAGGGTGGCGCTGTCAACGTTGATCAGGTTGCCGGTGAACACCGAACTACGGGTCAGCAAAACCACGCCAGCACTGGAGGTGATGTCGCCGGACATCGAGCTGGCATCCAGGCTTACATCACTGCTGTTCACATCGCCTCTCAGCGTTGAGCCGCCCAGCAATCTCAGGACACCTGCCCCGCCGGTCGATGTGACATTGCCGACCATAGAGCTGGCGTCGAGGCTGACGGTGTCGCTGCTTACATCACCTTCCAGCACAGAGCCCGCCGCCAGGGACACCACGCCCGCGTTACCGGTCGAGGTCACGTTGCCCATTATCGAGCTCGCGTCCAGAGTGACCTGGTTGCTGTTAACGTTGCCTTTCACCAATGAGCGCCGGACCAGATTGACGACGCCTGCCCCGCTGGCCGAAGTGACATCGCCGGTAATTGAACTGGCGTCAAGGCTAACGTTGTCACCGATGACCTGACCTTCTACGCTCGAACCTTCGGTAAGGGATACAACGCCGGCGTTGCTGGTAGCCGTGATGTCACCTTTCAATGAACTGGCGTTCAGGCTCACGTTACCGCTGCTTACATTTCCCTGAAGCGCTGAGCCCTCCGCCAGCGATACCACGCCCGCGCCGCTCATCGAGGTGACGTCGCCGATCATCTGACTGCCACTCAGGCTCACGTTGTCGCTGCTGATATCACCCGCCAGCAACGAGCCGCCAGCCAAGGTGACGATGCCGGCGCTGCCCATAGAGGTGATGTTGCCCTTCATCTGACTGGCGGCCAGGCTTGCATTGTCACTGGTTACGTTACCTTCCAGCACCGAGCCGTTAGCCAGCGAAACCACACCGGCGCTGCTGGCCGAGGTCACATTTCCGGTCATGGAACTCGCACTCAGATTGACCGTATCAATACCGGTGACATTTCCTGTCAGCGCCGAGCCTTTGTTCAACGCCAGAGTGCCGCTGCTGGTGGCATCCGCCGAAACGTCGCCGATCAACCGGCCCTGATCAAAGGTCATGTTGGCAATGCTGCCGTTGGAGAGGGCAAAGTTGCCGGTGACTTCACTGCTCTGCAGCAGCACAGTCGCCGTCGCCCCGTTGGTAACTTCCAGCGCGTTGCCGTTGCCACCCGTGAGGATTGTGCCATTAAGCAGATTAAGGTTGGCGACCAGACCGCCGCCCTGGCCATTGACCAGAATCGCGGCACCGTTGGTGCCTTCTATATGTGATCCCTCGATAGTGACCGTACCCTCGCGCACATTGGCCGTATCCACCCGATAGACGAGGCCGTTCAAGCCGCCGGTGACGGTACTGCTGCGCAGGGAAATGTCCGAGCCGAAACCGCGGAGCCCGTAGCTGTTTGCCCCGGTCCCGGTGATGACGGCGCCCGTAGCGTCCAGCCTGGTGCGAGAGGAAAGCGTCGCGCCGCCTGTTCCACCGCTGATGGTGCCGCCATTGATCAGGAACGCGCTGCCGGGCAGGCCCTGAGACTGCGCGCCGTTGAGACCGAGGCCTGCCTCGCTGGTGATGATGGCGTTCGTCAGGACCGCCTGGCTGTTGCCGAGCACCAAGGCCGTCGAATTGCCGGCGGCATTAACGCTGGCACCGTTGACGTTCGCCAAGGCGCCCGCCTCGCCGAGATTGATGCCTGTGGTCGAACTGCCCTCATTGAAATTGACCACAGCGCCTGCACCACCACCGGAAATCGTCAGGGCTTGGGCGCCGCTGCCCACCGTCAGCGACGAACCGGTCGCCAACGTCCAGGCTTCGGCCGCGTCGCCCTGGTTCACCACCGCAGATTCGTCAGGGGACAATGTGCGCCCCTGGGCGGCGGTGCTGATGCACAGCGCGAGTGAAATAAAGGTTGAGGGGTTCATATAACGGGAGGGTGTAAAACGCGACGCAGCCATGTCCAGCTCCTTGGGAATATCGCCATTCCCACGGAGTACAGAAAAGCTCCGCAGGACAAAGGCGCGAAGACTACATTCTTCAAATTGTTATTCGTGTAGGAAGTTTCCTAACGTATTGAGCGTAGTTTCTTACAATTGCTAATTACTACCGCTCATCGTAAAAACGCAGCAGTAAGCCTGAAAATAAACAAGGCCGTTTAGCGCGGCCTTGTCTTTTAACGTCCCAACTAAAGAGTCTATCCATTCATCCCAAGTTGAGCTTACCCGCTTAGCAACCGCAGCCACCTGCGCCGAATGCACGGCGACTATTGGGCGGACACTCGCCCCCTGGCAGCGTGCCCGATGCCCTGATCAGCGTCTCACCCTGCATCGGCGGTGTGGTATCAGACATATAGGTCAGCTTGATCGAACCGTTCCGGCCCGTTGGCAGGACATAATCATCAAACGGCCCCTGCAGGAATTCGAACCCATTGGAAGCCTCGGTTGCGGTGATTGTCCGGTCGAATTCCAGTGGCGCGTTTACCGGGGCGGTCCCCGCTTTGTCGGTGTAGCACTGCCACGTAAAGTTAAGGGTTTCGCCGCCCTGGAGCAGACCGGTGTTGCCAGGAATACGCACACTGACCAACCGCTCAGGGCCCACGTGGGTGTTGCAGTTGAGGATGGGGCTACCGTCCGAAGCCTCGGCCGCTTCGGGAAACTCGGGATTGGCGAGTTTGATCGGCAGGGCTGCGCTGACGTCTACCGGTGTCGGAACGCAGGACTCGACGTTGCCGGGAGGAGTGGCACGCCCAACGGTATAGAACACCGGCACCTGCGTGCTGCTTGGCAGATCCTTGATCGCGTCCCAATCCAGAGTGAACTCATAGTCCTCACCCGGGTTCCCCGTTACGGGATTGAACCTGCCGACCACGTTTGTGATGCCACCCCAGTACAGAACCATCTCCTCGTCCGTGCCGATAGGGTCATACAACTTGAGCGTTACCGTAACGGGGTCGCCGACGTCGTCAGCCGTCAGCACGTTATCGACTGTAGAAGTCGAGCCCTTTACCGTCACTCTGGGCAGAGCGCTGTTGACCGGATCCGGCCGGTCCGGGTTTACGGGCCCAGGGACGAAGAAATCCACATTGATAGTGGCGAGGCGCGAAGCGAACGACTTGTCGCCACGCTCGACGACGTACCCAATCGGAGTCGGCAGCACTGCGGTCGCTGTGCCATAGGCAGGCTTCAGTATGGTCTCGTAGGGCACATTGAGGAAGATTGTCGCAAAAGGGTCCGTGATCCTGTGAGTGACCTTGAGTGCCGCAGTGCCCCAGGTGAGTACCACAAGGTCATTCTCGAGCGCGTTCGGGTACGGATCAATTTCAACCAAACCGGCATTTACCCGGTCAATGTCGACAAGCTGCAGCGTGTCGTCATCCGCGATTTTGGGCACGCGGGGTGCAGGCAGTGGCTCAGTTGGAAGCGGATTCAGAAAGAGGCCGACTGTCGCGTTATCAGCGTGAGCGCCTTTGTTACCCACCTTGTCGACCAGTCGGTAGGAGATATAGATGAGGCCATCCAGCAAATCGGAAAAGGCATCAATCGGCAATTTTACCCGCCGGTTCGCATCAATCGCACCGGAGTACGCCGGCGTAGTCGGGCTCGTTCCTACTTCATGAACATAAGCGTCCAGGCTATCGCCCAGCTTCTCGTCTTGATAGATCGGGATGGCCAGATCCAGACCGCCGTGGTCATCCAGGTAATCCTGTGTGATGCCGTCGCTGATGACGAGAGGGTCTGGAAACGTCGCCGACGTTGGCGACTGACCATCGTTGGGGGGCGTTTTATCGATGATGAATTGGGTGATATCCGATTCTGCGGTATTGGACGCCTCGGTAAGGACGGTGTAGCGCAAGTCGAAGGCGCCTTCGAAAGCAAAGTAGGATTTCTCCAACGTCACCGGCATTGGGAAGCCACCACTTATCGGACCTGGAACCGGGATCGGGGCCTGGGCATTCTGCCATGTACCCGAGGTTGACAGTTTCCACTGGAACTGAAGAGTGTCTGTCTCGTCCTGACCTGCGCTGTCAGGCCACAGGGGTATCAGGATAGTCATGTCCGCTTCCTGCTCCTCCCGAGGCACCAGGCCGGCGAAGGCAGGATCGCCGTTCCACCAGGTCGGCGGAATTGGCTTCTCCAGGTTCGCCCTTCCAGACAAGCGTCTTTTGATGGCCTGATGTTGCTGATTGACGGAGCGTGCCAGTGCACTGGCAAGCACACGGGTCTGTTTGCTTGATAAGTTGCTCATCTCTTTTCTCCTTGAGTTGACTCGCGCCTGTCCCGCTTGGCGCGTCCTGGGTTTCCAGCGTTACAGCCCTTTGCCACCACGCCCGAGCCTCTGCAACATGCGGGCGATGAATTGATTGAACCGGCGACAGGCGTTGCACCCGCCCTCCCTGCGCGAGCCAGACTGCGCAGTCTGCGTTACGGGGCCGCAGATCTCCCCGCTGGGCCATTGGCGATTAATCTTCACCAGCCCCGGGTAGGAGGCGCCCGACTGCCCGCTGACCTTCGTCAACCGGTAAGTGCCCAGGGCCGATCCTTCGATGATGGGTTCGATGTGGGGAATGAAAGGCTCGACCAAAACGTCCATGTAACCGTCAGTCAGGTTCTGTGCGCTGACTTTCCGGGCAAACACGCCCTCGGTGCCGGCAATCGGATCGGCGCCGTTGAGCGTCCGATAGCCCTGCCAGTAAAGTGTGATCTGGTCCTGGTACTCGAACAGGCTACGAACGAAAGCGATGCGCACCACGATCCCGTTCCAGGGCGCTTCGTCGCAATTGATGTAGCCCTCGATATCGGCCTGCGGGAACTCCGGCTCGGGCAGATCGCCCCCTGGCAATGGCTTGAGTGCGACGGTGGCAGGCGTTTCGCGGGAAAACGAGTCGGTCTCGTTGCCGGCTCGGTCTCGCACCTTGTACGTCGCGTAAAAATTGCCATCCCGATCCGGCGCCCGCACGGCGCTGCCGGGGAGGACGATGCGGATATCGTCCATGCCAATCTGCGCCTGGGTAACCGTCGCACTGGCCACAACCGATGTCGTTGGCGGGTTGTCCTGTGACCAGTAAAGGTCGACGACATCGCCTTCTTTGGCGTCCAGGTACACAGGGCTCGGCAGGCGCAGCTCTACCTGATCGCTATGACCGACCAGGTACGCTTCGTTGATCACCCCGCTCACCAGATCATCGGGTAACAACAAGGGCATCAACTGCTGGTTGTAGCTCGGCGGGCGGGTGTCGATGGTGACGGTACGGCGCTCGGAAAATGCGGCGTTATTCGCGCTAGTGGTGACCGTGTACCAGACCTGGTACTGGCCGTCCGGCTGCAGAATGTTTTTAGCCACCTTCAGGGAGACAGGAAACTTTGCGGAATCGACCGGTCCTGGAAAGTCAGCAGTGGCCACAGGTGTATCACTGCTCACACCGCTCCAGAACAGGTCCAGTCGGTCGGTGTCCCCGGGCGTAGCCGGGAACGGCCAAAGCGGCACCAGGACCTCTAGATCAGTGACCTGGGTACCGGTGGAAACCAGGCCCTCAGGATCGTTTTGATCAATGATTGCCGGCACTTCAGGCACCGCCAAGAGTGCCTTTGATGCATCCCCTGTTCGCCGCGTTACCGGCTGCGTTTTCCGATCCCTGGCCATCCTGTCCTCACCTCGTCCGATGAAGCGTTCTCAGCCGATACCCGCCGACCGAGCTTACGCAACAAGGCTTATTGAGAACCGAATGGGCCAGCCTGACTACTGTCAGAAATGACAGTTTGAGCCACCGCCGGTCGGCTGACGACGCACAGCTGTCCCGAACCGAATCGGAGCAAAAGGCGGGTCACACCAGACTGTCGTCGATCACCAGCACGACCTTGCCAGACACCTGATTGGTCGCAAGCTCCGCATAAGCCGCTTCGGCTTCGCTGATCGGGAAGCTGCGCGCCAGTTGCGGCTTCAAGCGGCCTTCAGTGAACAGCGGCATGACGTGCTGCCCCAGATCGCTTAGCAGGTCAGCCTTAAACTGGTCATCGCGGCTGCGCAGGGTCGAGCCGAGGATGTGAATGCGCTTGCCCAGCACCTGGGCGAAATCCAGTTCGGACTTGCGCCCGCCCATCAAACCAATCAGCACGAGGCGACCGTCCACACCCAGCACTTTCAGGTTCAGGGCAGCATAGTTCGCGCCGACCGGGTCGAGGATCACCTGGAACGGCGCGAAGTCGTTCAACGCATCGAGGTTTTCGGTGCGCAGGACACCGCCCTGTGCGCCGAGCGCTTCGCAATACGCCAGCCGCTCTGCCGAACCGACTGTCACCCACACCGGATTGCCGAAGGCTTTACACAGCTGAATGGCAGCTGAACCAACGCCACTTGCACCGGCGTGCAGCAACACTTTTTCGCCGGGCTTGAGGCCGGCCAGTTGGAACAGGTTCAGCCAAGCGGTGGCATAGACTTCAGGAATGCCCGCCGCTTCGTGCAGTGAAATGCCCTCGGGCACCGGCAGTACATGCCGTGCGTCGACAACCAGCTCTTCAGCCATTGCACCGCCTGCAACCAGCGCGCACACGCGGCCGCCGACCTCCCAGGCAGTGCCCGGCCCCACTTCGGCGATTACCCCTGAGCACTCCATTCCGAGGATTTCCGTGACACCCGGCGGCGGCGGGTAATGCCCCGAACGTTGCAGCAAATCGGCACGATTGAGTCCGGCTGCGGCCACCTTGATGCGGACTTGTCCTACATCCAGCGTCGGCGAGGGTTGTTCAACCCATTCCACCCGACCTTCAACGCCTTGCAATGCTTTCACGGTGCCTCCATAGTGAGTCTTGACTGAGCCCGATGTGCCTCACGGCCATTGGGCTTTTTGCATTATGCGACCGTGTTCTGACCGAACCGGCGACCTCCAAAGACGGCCTAATATGCGTTATCAATTGTCCCCGCGTCGAATCAGCATGAAGCATTTTTTACCCAGCACTACCCTTGCACTCCTCATTGGCCTGACAGTTCTGCCAATGTCGGCCAGTTCGTTTGCCGCCAACAGCTGGGACAATCTTCAACCTGATCGCGATGAAGTCATCGCCAGTCTGAATGTCGTGGAGCTGCTCAAGCGCCACCACTACAGCAAGCCGCCGCTGGACGACAAGCGCTCCGAAATCATCTATCAGAGCTACCTGAAACTCCTCGATCCTGCGCGCAGCTACTTCCTCGCCAGCGACATCGCCGAGTTCGACAAGTGGCGTTTCCAGTTCGACGACTTCCTCAAGAGCGGCGACCTGGCACCGGGCTTCACCATTTACAAACGTTATCTGGACCGCATCAAGTCGCGTCTGGATTTCGCCCTGGCGCAACTGAACAAGGGCGTCGACAAGATCGACCTCAACACTCAGGAAACCTTGCTGGTTGATCGCAAGGACGCGCCTTGGGCCAAGAACGAAGCCGAACTCGACGACCTGTGGCGCAAACGCGTCAAGGACGAAGTTCTGCGCCTGAAGATTGCGGGTAAAGATCCGGCCAAGATTCAGGAGACCCTGACCAAGCGTTACAAGAACCAGCTCGCGCGCGTGGGTCAGACCCGCAGCGAGGACGTGTTCCAGGCCTACCTGAATACATTCGCGATGTCCTACGATCCGCACACCAATTACCTGTCGCCTGACAGCGCGGAAAACTTCGACATCAACATGAGCCTGTCGCTGGAAGGCATCGGCGCAGTGCTGCAGAGCGACAACGACAACGTCAAGATTGTCCGTTTGGTCCCGGCCGGCCCCGCCGCCAAGACCAAGCAAGTGGCGACCGCCGACAAGATCATCGGCGTCGCCCAGGGCGACAAAGAGATGGTCGACGTGATCGGCTGGCGTCTGGATGAAGTGGTCAAACTGATTCGCGGTCCGAAGGGGTCGGTCGTGCGCCTGGAAATCGTCCCGGCGAGCAACGCGCCAAGTGACCAGACCACCAAGATCGTGTCGATCACCCGTGAAGCGGTGAAGCTCGAAGAGCAGGCGGCGAAGAAGTCGGTGCTGCACCTGAATCAGGACGGCAAGGACTACAAGCTGGGCGTCATCGAGATCCCTGCTTTCTATCTGGACTTCAAGGCCTACCGCGCCGGCGATCCCGAGTACAAGAGCACCACGCGCGACGTCAAGAAGCTGCTGACCGAATTGCAGTCGGAGAAAGTCGACGGCGTGGTCATCGATCTGCGCAACAACGGTGGCGGCTCGCTGCAGGAAGCCACCGAGCTGACCAGCCTGTTTATCGATAAAGGCCCGACCGTTCTGGTGCGCAACGCCGACGGCAAGGTTGACGTGCTGGAAGACGAAAACAGCGGCGCGTTCTACAAAGGCCCGATGGCATTGCTGGTCAACCGCCTCTCGGCTTCGGCTTCGGAGATTTTCGCCGGCGCCATGCAGGACTACCATCGCGCGTTGATCATCGGCGGCCAGACCTTCGGCAAGGGCACCGTGCAGACGATCCAGCCGCTCAATCACGGCGAGCTGAAACTGACGCTGGCGAAGTTCTACCGGGTTTCCGGTCAGAGCACCCAACACCAGGGCGTGTTGCCGGACATCGCGTATCCGTCGATCATCGACACTAAGGAAATCGGCGAAAGCGCACTGCCTGAAGCCATGACCTACGACACCATCAAACCGGCGATCAAGCCTGCGGTGGATCCGTTCAAGCCGTTCCTGGCCCAGCTGCAATCGCGCCACGACGTTCGCTCTGCCAAAGACGCCGAGTTCGTCTTCATCGAAGAAAAACTCGCGCTGGCCAAGAAGCTGATGAGCGAGAAGACCGTCAGCCTCAATGAAGCCGAGCGCCGCAAGGAGCACGCCGATATCGAGAGCAAGCAGTTGGCGATGGAGAACGTGCGTCGCAAGGCCAAAGGCGAAGAGCCGCTGAAGGAACTCAAGAAGGAAGACGAAGACGCGCTGCCTTCGGATGACGACAAGACCAAACCGGAAGATGACGCCTACTTGGCCGAAACCGGGCGCATCTTGCTGGACTACCTGGGTCTGAGCGGTTCGGTGGCCAAAAAGTAAGACCGGCATGAAACATGATGAAATGATGGCAAATAGTCATCAAACAGTCATGAAGCTGTCGTGAAATAGCGGGGCTCGGCGCCACAGGCGTCCAGCCCCTTTTTCTTGCCCCGAGATTGCCATGACTGTGACTGAACAGCTGAGCGCGCTGAGTTCGATCCTGACTCAGCGCGACTTGCACAGCCTGTTCCAACCGATTGTGTCGCTATCGGATCGACGCATCCTCGGCTACGAAGCCCTGACGCGCGGCCCTTCCAACAGCGCCCTCCACTCTCCTCTCAATCTGTTTGCCGTAGCCCGCCAGGCCGGTCGCCTTAGCGAGCTGGAACTGGCCTGTCGCGAATCGGCGTGTCGGCGCTTCAGCCAGCAGAAACTGGACGGCAAGCTGTTCCTCAACATCTCGCCGGAATCCCTGCTCGAAGCCTCGCACCCTCCCGGGCGCACCTTGCAGCTGTTGCAACGTTACGGCATCCCGCCCAGCCGGGTGGTCATCGAGCTGACGGAGCAGACGCCGACCGACGACTTCGGCCTGCTGTACAACGCGCTCTACCACTACCGGGACATGGGCTTTTCCATTGCCCTTGACGATTTGGGCGCCGGGTATTCCAGCCTACGGCTGTGGTCTGAGCTGCGCCCGGATTACGTCAAGATCGACCGGCATTTCATCGACGGCATTCACCAGGACGCCGTCAAACGCGAATTCGTCGGCTCAATGCTGCAGATGGCCAAGGCGTCGCGGGCGCTGGTTATCGCCGAAGGGATTGAACTGCAGGAAGAGCTGGCCGTACTGATCGAGATGGGCGTCGAGTTGGTTCAGGGGTATTTGCTGTGCCGTCCGCAGGAGTTTCCGCCCCGGGATGCGCGCGCGTTGCTCCCTAAAACCGATCCTGCCGCTGCGACGTTGAGCGAGGAGACCAGCGACCTGACGGCGCTGCTGAATGAGTTGCCCGCCGTGGTACAAACGACTCCCACCGCCACTGTGCTGGAGGCGTTTCGCAAGCAGGCCAACCTTAATTCACTGGCGGTGCTGGATGAGCACAATCAGCCGATCGGCATTGTGCATCGCCATTCTTTGTCGGACGTGTTGCTCCAGCCTTTTGCCACTGAGCTGTATGCGCGCAAGCCCATCAGCCGGTTGATGAGTGACGATTTTCTTGCCGTCGAGCTGAGTCAGTCGCTGCAGCAAGTCAGCCGACTGATCACCAGCCGCGCGCGGCAACGCATCGAAGAAGATTTCGTCATCATGCAGAACGGCACGTACCTGGGGCTGGGCCGGGTGATTGACGTGCTCAAGCTGATCACGGAATTGAAGATTCAGCAGGCGCGCTACGCCAACCCGCTGACCCTGTTGCCGGGGAACGTGCCCATTCAGCAGTGCCTGACCCGGCTGCTGCAACAGGGGCGCGAGTCGATGATTTGCTACGTGGACATCGACAGCTTCAAGCCCTTCAACGACATCTATGGCTACGGGCGCGGCGACGAAGTGTTGCTGTGTCTGGCGCAGTGCCTGAACGACCGTATCGACCCCAGCCGCGACTTCGTCGGACATATCGGCGGTGATGACTTTCTGCTGGTGCTGGGCTCGGAAGACTGGCGCAAGCGCTTGAACCTGTTGCTTGAAGACTTCCAGAACCAATGCCGGCGCTTCTACCGCGCCGAGCACCTTGAAGCCGGCTGCTTCGTGGCGCTGAACCGCCAGGGCCAGCGTCAGGAATTCCCCTTGCTGTCGCTGTCGATTGGCGTGGTGCATCTGCATCCCGAGGTGTGTACCACACTCGACGCCAGCCAGCTCGCCGAACTGGCCTCCCAGGCCAAGCATCACGCCAAGGAAGTCATCGGCGCGAGCGTGCACGTGATTGATACGTTGGAGGCGGAGGTCATTGCAGCGATGAATCGGGCGATAACGGGGTGAACACGTGGTTCGCCAGCAAGCCGGCTCCTACGGATTTTTGCCTGATCCTGATGATGTGTTTGAGACCACGATCCACTGTTGCGGCCGACGCGGGTGTGTGCCGGAAGCCCAACCTACTGTAGGAACCGGCTGCTGTCTCCCACTGTAGGAGCCGGCTTGCTGGCGAACGCGCCATGTCAGCCACATTGATGGCGACAGGTAAACCGGGTTCGCCAGCAAGCCGGCTCCTACGGATTTTTACCTGATCCTAATGATGTGTTTGAGGCCACGATCCACTGTTGCGGCCAACGCGTGTGAGTGTGTGCCGAATGCCCAACCTGCTGCAGAAGCCAACTTGCTGCCTCTGTAGTAGCCGGCTTGCTGGCGAACGCGCCATGTCAGCCACATTGATGGCGGCGGTTGAACCGGGTTCGCCAGCAAGCCGGCTCCTACGGATTTTTGCCTGATCCTGATGATGTGTTTGAAAACCACGGACCGCCGTTGCGGCTAACGTAGGTGTGTGCCGGATGCCCAACCTGCTGCAGAAGCCGACTTGCTGTCTCCCACTGTAGGAGCCGGCTTGCTGGCGAACGCGCCGGAGCAGCATTGACACATCATCTGACACTACGCAGTTCCCCTGTAAACCGGCCATGCGACGGGAACCAACTGCACCCGCGTCATACTTTGAACCGCAATCCAAACGCAGAGCAAACTGCGCCGCACTAGCCTTCCGGCACTTTCGCCAGACAGGACGGCTTCACCATGCAGAAGACCTACCACGCAGGACGGTTGCGTAATGGACGCTATTCCCAGCCGGGGCAGATCTACCTCATTACAGTGGTCACTCACCAACGGCAATGCTTCTTCCAAGATTGGCAGATGGGCCGTTTGCTCGTACATCAAATGCGTGATGCGCACAGGCAAGGCCTTGCGAAATCCTTGGCGTGGGTGGTGATGCCGGACCATTTGCATTGGCTGGTGGAGCTTGAAAACTCCACTCTGGAGGACTTGGTTCTGGCGGTGAAATCACACACAGCACGAAATGTGAACAAGTCTCTGGGCCGATCAGGCCGATTCTGGCAGCGGGGCTTTCACGACCGGGCCATTCGTTACGAAGAAGACCTAGAGACCGTGGCTCGCTACGTTATCGCCAACCCCATCCGCGCCGGGCTCGTAAGGCGGGTGCATGACTATCCGCTGTGGGACGCCATATGGGTTTGATCCAATGAACTTGTCTGCATGCCGTCATCCCTACCCCGATGTAAGGATGACATATCCCACTGTAGGAGGCGGCTTGCTGGCGAACGTGCCGCGTCAGTCACATTGATGGCGGCAGGCAAACCGGGTTCGCCAGCAAGCCGGCTCCTACAGAATGCCGTTGGCAGTAAAACGCGCGGCAGCCTTCAATATGCGGTAGCGAAGCGTGGCAGCTGCGATCAGCATCTCAGCTCAAGCCGGGTCCTACGGATCCGTGCATGGCGCGGATTGGTATGACGCAGGCTCGCTGCTGGGCGCGACGCGGATTGTGTACCTGACACAGAACCCACTGTAGGAGCCGGCTTGCTGGCGAAGGCGCCGTGCCAGTCACATTTAAGGCGGCGGGCAAACCAGGTCCGCCAGCAAGTCGGTCAAAACCCTATTCTGGCTTAGCCGGTTGCGGGTAATCGAACTCGAAGACCCGGGCCACTTCGGAGGCGTGCCAGGAGGCGGCGGCGATGCCGTCGGAAGGACCGGAGAACCGGCCAAGGCGTTCGACGCATTCAAAGAACCCGGTGCGCGGCAGACGACTCGCGCCCTGACTGATCACCAGTGCGCTGCGCAGTGGCTGCTCGGCACGCGCGTCGATGGCGGCCAGGTGCTCCAAGGCTGCGGTCAGGGTTTGCATGGCGGGGGTGGGCAGTTGCAAGCGTTCGAGCAGCGCGCGGTAGGTGACCAGATGACGCTGGCGACGCGCCAGGTCCAGTTCCGCCAGCAGGGCATCCCAATGCTGCCGACTGATGCGCACGCTCATGCCTCACCCCGCCAACCCGCGACACCGAGTTCCCATGCCAGGCTGCGACGAATCGCAGCGTCCGGCTGACGGGTACCATTCTCGATGAGGTCCAGGTAGGAGGGGCTAATGCCCACGGCGCGGGCCAATTGCGCCACTTCGAGCCCTTTGGCTTCGCGCAACGCGCCTAGCTGATCGAATGAAGGGAGGTCTGCCACGCCGGGGGCCGGATTCGCCGCCCCCACAGGCTCGGGCGCAGCGCCTACAGAGGATGAAGATGCCTGCAATGGCGAAACTCCCGCCGCGCGTAACAGGGCCTGGTACTGGGCCCAAGGCAGCACGGCATATTCCGGCTCTCCATCCCGCGAAATAACCTGAATATCCATACCACCCCCTGTATGACCAAAAAATGCTTGGTGCAGTCTTTTTCTAAGTATGGGCGGCATCTTAACAGCGGCGGGCGATGACTTGGGTAGCGCAATCAATCCAGGGATGGCGAGGCTGCATCAATGGTCGGCCAAACCCCGTCAGACCTTCTTTTCTTGCTCAAGCAGCACAGGCGTCGCTGGCAAACGCTCGACCACCGCTAGCTTGTCCGGGTGTTGCTGCTCGCGCCAGGCACGAAACGCGCTGAGCTCCGCTTCAAGGTGCTTCATCACCCAAGCGAGCACGGCGATGTCATCAAGCATACCCAAGCCGGGAATCCAGTCCGGGATCGCATCCAGCGGGCTGAGGAAATACATCAGGCCTGCCACGACCGAAAGAATGGCCTTGCCGCTGATCGCCCGGTACTCACCTCGCCAGTAGGCCAGGCACAAGGCTTGAAGCAGTTTCAGATCGTCCTTCAGTTTGCCTAGCCGACCACCTTCGCTGGCGGCTTTACCCGCGACGGCAAACAGCAATGCGGGCAAACGCCCTGCTGCCATCAGGCGTCTGGCCATGGGCAGGTAACGAATGAGATTCCACGGTGCTTTCATATCCACTCCATCATTACCGATAAAAATCGGGCTTAGGGTCTGCTTTACCATCTGCAGAAATGCACTGCCTGTAGCCGGCGGAACAGCCAAAGGTTATCCACACAAATTGTGGATAACCTTGTGAACAGCGCTGTATTTCCAAGGCCAAGCCCCCGTTTTATAGGGCCTCGACTTAGATAGCGCGTTTTTTACTCACATAAAAGCTGCGCAAAGTTGTTGACTTAGCCCAGTTATGGACATTGGTGCCGGTGTGTTCCGAGCCGCTCAGCCTCCGACAAATCCCGGCTTCAGGCGCTACAACCTTCGCACATGGGACTCCGCTTCCCCTTACCCGGTTCGATCAAATCCACCCGGAAACAAAAATGCCCCGTCAAGACGGGGCATTTTTTAAGCAGCGATTAAACGATGAATCGCTTACTTCTTGGCGGCTGGCTTGGCCGGTTCGGCTGCCGGAGCAGCTTCTTCCTCTTCATCAGCGCCGGCAGCAGCATCGTTGGCACCTGCTGCTGCAGGGTCCTTGATACCGAGCAGTTCAAGGTCAAAGACCAGAACCGAGTTCGCCGGGATCGTCGGGCTTGGGCTTTGAGCGCCATAGGCCAGTTCGCTAGGGATGTAGAGTTTGACCTTCTCGCCTACGTGCATCAGCTGCAGGCCTTCGACCCAACCCGGGATCACACCGCTGACCGGCAGATCAATCGGGCTGCCGCGCTCGACGGAACTGTCAAAGACTTTGCCGTCAGTCAGCTTGCCTTCGTAGTGAACGGTGACGACATCAGTCGGCTTGGGTACAGGACCGTCGGCTTTCTTGATGATTTCGTACTGCAGACCGGAAGCAGTGGTGGTGACTTCCTTACGCTTGCCGTTTTCCTCGAGGAACTTCTTGCCGGCAGCTGCCGACTCTTCGCTCATCTTGGCCATGCGCTCTTCGGCACGCTTCTGCAGGTCGCCGAAGGCTGCAACCAGCTCTTCGTCTTTGAGCTTCTGCTCTTTCTTGCCAACGGCGTCTTCGATACCCAGCGCTACCGCTTTGGAATCCAGATCGTCCATGCCTTCCTGAGCCAGGCTTTTGCCCATGTTCAGGCCGATGCCGTAGGAGGCTTTCTGGGCCGGGGTTTTCAGCTCGACGGTGCTGGCTTGCTTGTCACAACCCGCGAGTACCAGACCGACCAGGGCAATCGCCGCTGCCAACCGATGCTGTTTCATTCTGTTTCCTTGTTCATGCGCCAATAGGGCAAACGAGTAAAGCCGCGAGCTTATCAGGCTGCCGCGATCAATGGCTACCGGCATGAGAGGGAGAAAAGGCAGATAAGTTCAGGTATCCAAAGGTTTTCTTGTTTGATCGAGAAATCCGTTCAGTTGCGGTTCAGCGGCCCGTCCTACGACATCTGAACGCCCTTAATAAACGTCGCGGACATAGCGCTGCTGCTCGGTCAGCGAGCGCAATTGCTCGGCCGCTTTTTCGAGACTCATGCCACCCTGCTCGCTGATAACCCGACGCAGCGTTTGATCCACATCCCGCGCCATACGCGAGGCGTCGCCGCAGATGTACAAGTGCGCGCCCTCCTCCAGCCAGCGCCAGAGTTCGGCACCCTGCTCATAAATGCGCTGCTGGACGTAAATCTTCTCCGCCTGATCCCGCGAGAACGCCAGGCTTAGCCTGGTCAACAGGCCATCCGCCTGCATGGCTTGCAGCTCATCGCGGTAGTAAAAGTCAGTCGCCTGATGTTGTTCCCCAAAAAACAGCCAGTTATTCCCTCGATCACCCCGCGCGCGCCGTTCCTGTAAAAACGCCCGGAACGGCGCCACGCCTGTACCCGGACCGATCATGATGATCGGTACATCGCCATCAAGGGGCAGACGAAAATGCCGCGTAGGCTGCAGGAAAACAGGCACCTCGCAGTCATCCGCGCGATCAGCGAGAAAGGTCGACGACACACCCTTTCGCTGGCCGTAGCGCACGGCAGAAACGGTCAAGTGCACCTCATCCGGGTGTGCTTTGGCGCTGGACGCAATGGAATAAAGCCGCGGTTGCAGAGGCTTGAGATGGTCCAGCAACTCCTGCGCAGAGCAGCTGACGGGGAACTCGCGCAACACATCGGCCAACTGCCGGCCCCACAGCCAGTCCTTCAGCTCGCTTTTGAACGGTTCGGTAAGGAGGGTCTTCAGGTCGTTGCTGCCGTTGCGCTCGGCGATGAAGCGCAGCGTTTCCACGCCGGGCCGTGCGATTTCGACACGCTCGGCCAGCGCCCGACGCAGCGGCACATCAGTGTCCTGCGTAGCCCGCACCGGTTGCTCGGCATTCAGCCTTGTGAGCTCCAGCAGCTCATTCACCAATTCCGGGCAATTACGCGGCCAGACCCCCAAGGCATCCCCGGCCTCATAGCGAATACCCGAACCCTCCAGGCACAGCGCCAATTGCCGCGTGTCTTTGGCCGCACCGTTGGCGTTCAGTCGCCGATTCAGCACCAATCGAGCGCTATACGGCCGTTCCCGTGAAGGATGATCGCCAAGCGCCACGCCATGGTCGCCCACCGGTAACGTAGGAAGATTCAGCGACAACGCCTGTTGCAGCCCCGCGAACCAGCGAGTCGCGTGGGTGCGATAGTCGCCGTCGCAATCGATTCTGGGGATCAGCGACGAAGCGCCCAAGTGTTGCAGTCGCCGATCAAGGTTCTTGCCGTGCTCACAGAAGCTGTCATAACTGGAATCGCCCAGCGCCAGCACGGCGTAGCGCAGCGCTGTCAGCGGCAGGTCCCGCGTGGCCAGGGCCTGCCAGAACCGTTGCCCGTTGTCGGGGGATTCGCCGTCGCCAAATGTGCTGCTGATAAGCGCGACGTTCTGCACGTCGTCCAGCCGGGCCATGGGGAAACTGTCCATGGCTGACACTTGAACAGCAACGCCTGCGTTACGCAGATGGTCGCCGAATTGCCTGGCCAACGCTTCGGCATTCCCAGTCTGCGACGCCCACAACAGCGTCAAGAACGGCGCATCTCCGAGTGCGTCCTGCACAGCGGTCTCGGTAGAAGGCTCATCGAGAAAGCGGTGGCCAATCAGCTCCACCTTGCGCAGAGCCACCGCGCAATATTTGAATCCGGGTTGTCGTGAAACAGGGTCCACGGCATCGTGGGTCACCGCATTGATCGCAAGGTTGTCGCCGTACACGTCGTTCCAGTGAAAAGGCGCGAAACAGTTACCCGGCAGTACCCGCTCGCTGATCATCGCAGGCAGCACCGCGAGCCCTCGTGCCGAACGAATCTCAACGCCGTCCCCCTCGCGAATGCCCAGTGATTTAGCATCGTCGGGATGCACCTCAATGAAAGGCCGCGCGTTGAGCGCATTCAGTGTCGGTACTTTCCCGGTCTTCGTCAGCGTGTGCCATTGGTGCTGCAGGCGACCGGTGTTCAGCACGATGGGAAATTCATCATCAGGCCGTTCAGCGGGCGGCATGTGTGGCCGTGGGAAAAATACCGCTTTGCCCGTCTGCGTCGGAAATATCGGGCCTGTAGGGCGGGGCGCCGTCGTGGCGCCGGTCAGAGTGTCTCGAAAGCCAAGGTAGCGAATCGGGTTGCGCGTGCTTTCGTTGTCAGGTCCGCAGGGCCATTGCAGCGGCTGGTCACGCAGCCGGGCATAGCTGCCGCCACGAATGTCGTAACCGGTGGCCGGATTCCATGCCTGTTTTATTTCCTCGAACACGTCCTCAGCGCTGGCGTAAGTGAAGGCCTCGGCAAAGCCCATCTCACAGGCGACCCTGGCGATGATTTGCCAATCCGGCAGTGCCTGCCCCGGCGCATCGACCGCCTTGCGGGTCAGATTCAGATTGCGCTCGGAGTTGATCATCACCCCTTCCGCTTCGGCCCAAAGCGCCCCCGGCAAGAGGATGTCCGCGTAACGGTTGGTTTCGGTGTCGAGAAAGGCGTCCTGGGTAATCACCAGTTCGGCCGCCTTCAAGGCGTCAATGACCGTTTTACGATTGGCGACGCTGGCCACGGGATTGGTGCAGATGATCCAGCAGGCCTTGATCACGCCGTCACGCATCTGCTCGAACAGGTCAATAGTGCCGCCGCCGGGTTGATGGGGCACGCTGCCCCGGGGAATGTGCCAAAGGTCTTCGATAAAGCTGCGATCAGCATCAACCAGCACCGAGCGCTGCCCTGGCAGGCCCGGCCCCATGTAGCCCATTTCCCTTCCGCCCATGGCATTCGGCTGGCCGGTCAGGGAAAACGGACCGCTGCCGGGACGGCAAATCGCACCGGTCGCCAGATGCAGGTTGCACACGGCGTTGGTGTTCCAGGTGCCATAGATGCTCTGATTCAGCCCCATGGTCCAGCAACTCATCCACTCGGCCGCGGAACCGATCATGCGCGCCGCTTCACGAATGTCGTCCTCCGGCAGCCCGGTGGTCTGCGCGACGCTGGCAGGCGTGTAGTCGGCCAGAAACCCGCTCATGGCGTCCCAGCCCTGGGTGTGGGAGGCGATGAAGTCGGCGTCGGTGTCGCCGTTTTCCACCAGCAAGTGCAGCAAACCGTTGAGCAGCGCCAGGTCGGTGCCGGGTTTGATTTGCAGGAACAGGCTGGCCTTATCGGCCGTGGCGCTGCGCCGCGGGTCGACGACGATCAGCTTGGCCCCCGCTTTGACCCGGTCCATCATGCGCAGAAAAAGGATGGGGTGACAGTCGGCCATGTTCGCGCCGATGACGAAAAACAGGTCGGCTTTGTCGAAGTCATCGTAGGACCCCGGCGGCCCATCAGCGCCCAACGACAGCTTGTAGCCGCTGCCCGCGCTGGCCATGCACAGCCGCGAATTGGACTCGATGTTGGGGGTGCGCACGAAGCCTTTCGCAAGCTTGTTCGCCAGGTATTGCGCCTCTAGGGACATCTGCCCGGACACGTAAAACGCCAGCGCGCCAGGTCCGTCACGGTCCAGAATCCCGCGCAGTCTGCGGGCGGTTTCGCTGATGGCTACGTCCATGTCGGCACGCACCGGATCCTGATTGCGCTGATGGCGCACGTAGGCTGAGTCCATTCGCCCCGAGTCGGCGATGGCCTGGCCGCAGGTGGTGCCTTTGGTGCACAGCCGACCGAAGTTGCTCGGGTGGGCTTTATCACCCACTACCTTAATCACCCGGTTGTGCTCGACCTGCATGACGATGCCGCAGCCGACGCCGCAATAAGGACACACGCTCTTGATGTGGTTGATCGCCATATTCGGTTTCCTGAAAGCAAAAAAAGACGCCCTGTTCTCACCCGTCGAAAAACGGAGAGCACACGGCGCCTTTGTCGTGAATATGGCAATCGGCGTTGATTGCCTTTAGGCAGGGCTTTGCAAACGGCAGGCCAGCGTCGCTGGAAGACCTGCTGGCCGTATCTTGCGCCGGTACCCGATGAATTCCAGCAGGCGGCGCCGGCTTCACGATGGGGCGGCTTCAGCGAAATCGCACTGTTGTTGTGCCACTTTGGGCTGACTCAAACCCAGCTTTCGGGCGACAGGCTGCAGGCGCGCTTGGCCGCGACGTGGCGCGCTGTGGCCAGAATGAAAGGCAGAGCGCGTCCATACAGGCGTGACTTGCTCACTGAAGGCTGCTGGCACAGCCATTGCTACGTCCCTACCACGTCCAGCCTGAACACGCGGTTGGCAGCCCGGTCGGTCAATGCGGATCGCCAGCCTCCCAAGGCGTTGGGCTCACAAAGTTGCTGTCGACACTGTGGTCGAGTGGCAACAGATAAAAGAACAGGCAAAGGCGCCTGGAACCGAGAGGTTCCGGGCGCCTTTTTTTTGCTTCGAAAACCTGATTGGCCTTGGCCGGGACTCGATATGAACACCACAGTCGCCCCACTCAACGATGTCCAAACCCTGATCGTCGTCGGCAACGGCATGGTGGGTCACCACTGCGTCGAACAGCTGATCGCCGCTGGCGCCCTCCAGCGCTATCACATTCACGTGTTCGGCGAAGAGGGCCAACGGGCCTACGACCGCGTGCATTTGTCCGAATACTTTGGCGGCCGTGATGCCGAATCGTTGGCGATGAGTGACGCAGCTTTATATGAGCAGGCCGGCCTGACGTTGCACCTGGGCGTTCCGGTGCTGGAAATCGACAGGGCCCGGCGCCAGGTGGTCACCGCCACGGGCAGCTTCGGTTACGACAAGCTCGTGCTGGCAACCGGCTCGTACCCTTTTGTGCCGCCCATCGAAGGCGCCGAAGGCCACTCACGGCTGGTGTATCGCACGCTGGACGACCTTGACACCATCCGCGCCGCCGCGAGCCAGGCGAGACGCGGGGTGGTGGTCGGCGGAGGATTGCTCGGACTGGAAGCGGCCAACGCACTGAAGTCGCTGGGGCTGGAGGCCCATGTGGTGGAATTTGCCCCGCGCCTGATGCCCGTGCAACTTGATGACCACGGCGGCGCAGCGCTAAAGGCACGGATCGAAGCGCTCGGCGTCGGCGTGCACCTGTCTCGCGCCACGCAATCGATCAGCGCCGGAGAGGAATACCGCTACCGCATGAATTTCGCCGGAGATGAGTTTCTTGAAACCGACTTGATTGTGTTCTCCGCCGGCATCCGCCCGCAGGACGCCCTCGCCCGCCAATGCGACCTGGCGTTGGGCCCGCGCGGTGGCATTGCGATCGACGAGCACTGCCGCACCAGCGACGCCCATATCTATGCCATCGGCGAGTGCGCCGCCTGGAACGGCAGCGTCTTCGGCCTCGTCGCGCCCGGTTACCAGATGGCGCGCAACGTCGCCGCACAGCTGTGTGATCTGGACGCCGAGCCGTTCTTCGGTGCGGACATGTCGACCAAACTTAAATTGCTCGGCGTTGACGTGGGCTCCATCGGTGACGCGCATGGCGCACTGACAGGCGCGCGCAGCTATCGGTTCATCGATGAGGCCACCGGCACTTACCGTCGCCTGGTGGTCTCTGCCGACGGCAAGCAAGTGCTTGGCGCGGTGCTGGTCGGCGACAACAGCTACTACGACACCCTGCTGCAATACGCGCAGAACGGCATCAAACTGCCCGCCGATCCGTCGAGCCTGATCCTGCCGCACAGCGATGGCGCGCCCACCCTCGGCGCTGATGCCCTGCCTGCCTCTGCCACCATTTGCTCGTGCCACAACGTCAGCAAAGCCTCGATCTGCTCGGCCATCGACGGCGGCTGCACCGACCTCGCCGGCCTCAAGGCCTGCACCAAGGCGGCCACCGGTTGCGGTGGCTGTGCGGCCCTGCTTAAAAGTGTCTTCGAACATGAGCTGATCGCGCGCGGCGTCGCCGTGGATAAAAGCCTGTGCGAGCACTTCGCCTTCACTCGCCAGGAGCTCTACGCGCTCGCCCGCGTGGAAAGCATCGAGAGCTTTGACGACATGCTCGCGCGGCACGGGCAGGGTCATCTGGGCTGCGATATCTGCAAGCCCGTCGTAGGTTCTATCCTTGCGTCGTGCTGGAACCGGCCGATCATGGACCCTTCGCTGGTGCCGCTTCAGGACACCAATGACACCTTCATGGCCAACATGCAGAAGAACGGCACGTACTCGGTGGTGCCGCGCATCCCTGCGGGCGAGATCACCCCGGACGGTTTGATCGCCATTGGAGCCGTTGCCAAGAAGTACGACCTGTACACCAAGATCACCGGCGGCCAGCGCATTGACCTGTTCGGCGCGCAGCTGCATGAGCTGCCAGACATCTGGGCGGAGCTGATCGCTGCCGGGTTCGAGACCGGTCATGCCTACGGCAAATCGACGCGCACGGTGAAATCCTGTGTGGGCAGCACCTGGTGCCGCTACGGCGTCCAGGACAGCGTGCAAATGGCCCTCAGCATCGAGGACCGTTACAAAGGCCTGCGCTCGCCACACAAGCTGAAGTTTGCGGTGTCCGGTTGCACCCGGGAATGCGCCGAAGCGCAGAGCAAGGACATCGGTGTGATCGCGACCGAGAACGGCTGGAACCTGTACGTGTGTGGCAACGGCGGCATGCGTCCGCGCCACGCCGAATTGTTCGCCACCGATCTGGACGACGAAACGCTGATTCGCTACATCGACCGCGTCTTGATGTTTTACATCCGCACCGCCGACAAGCTGCAGCGCACTTCGGTCTGGCGCGAGTCGCTGGAAGGCGGTCTGGATTACCTGAAGTCGGTGGTGATCGATGACAGCCTGGGGCTGGCCGCCGAGCTGGAGGCGCAGATGCAATTGGTGGTCGACCGCTACGAATGCGAATGGGCGAACGCGCTCAAAAGCCCGGAAAAACTCAAGCGCTTCCGCACCTTCGTCAACGACAAGGCTGCGGACCCGGACATCCATTTCGTCAAGGAACGCAGCCAGCGCCGGCCTGCCCGTGCTGGCGAAATCAACCTGATTGCCGCTGAGGAGATTGCACGATGAGCCCTGTCAACGCGTTAGTCATGGACATGCCCAAAGTCCAGGTTTGGCGCGCGGTGTGCGCGCGCGAGGATCTGGTATTGAATTCCGGAGTGGTGGCGCTGGTGGGCCACACGCAGGTAGCGCTGTTTTATGTGGCCGCCATTGGTGGCGCACCGCATTTGTTTGCCGTGGACAATCGCGATCCGGCGACCGGGGTGAACGTGATTGGGCGGGGACTGATTGGCAGCCTGGGCGGGGATCTGGTGATCGCTTCACCTTTATATAAGCAGCATTACCGACTTGAAGACGGCACGTGTCTTGAAGACGGGACGTTGCGGCTTAAGACCTGGCCGGTTCGGCTGGTGGGGGATGTTGTGGAGATTGATGTGGGATGACAGTCCCGCCTTGCCGACCGAGATCGAAAGCAGATCAAGAATGGATCAACAGCTTCCCGGCTGAAGCCGGTCCCACAGTCGGGGTCACCGCGACCCGCGATGGATGCACGCTCTGCTTCTTGTGGGACCGGCTCTGGATGCACTCTGCTTTTCGTGGGACCGGCTTTAGCCGGGAAGAGGCCAGTTCAGGGGCAGATGTTTGATCGTCGCTTGATCGTTGCCTGATCGTTGCCTGATCATTAATGCAGCCCCGCGACGCTCTGCGTCCTGTAGACGCTCAACAAATCCCAAGCACAAAAAAAGCGACCCTAAGGTCGCTCTCTTTGTCGTTACGAGGAGTTCAAGGGCCTCGTAACTCAATATGGCGCAGCGGACGGGACTCGAACCCGCGACCCCCGGCGTGACAGGCCGGTATTCTAACCGACTGAACTACCGCTGCGCGTAACACTTGAAACGAATGGTGGGTGATGACGGGATCGAACCGCCGACATTCTGCTTGTAAGGCAGACGCTCTCCCAGCTGAGCTAATCACCCTTCGCTTCGGTGTGGCGCGCATTCTACGGAGCGATCAAAAAGCTGGCAAGCACTTTTTTAAATAATTTTTATAACCCTTCCAAAGGCTTACATGAGGGTTGGCCGCAGGGTCGCAGGAGCGAATAATGCCCCCCTTTGTTTAAAGGAGAGCTGTACCCCATGTGGTTCAAAAACCTGCTTGTCTATCGCCTGACCCAGGACCTGCCATTTGACGCCGAGGCGCTGGAAACCGCGTTGGCGACCAAGCCTGCACGTGCCTGTGCCAGCCAGGAGTTGACCACTTACGGTTTCATCGCCCCGTTCGGCAAGGGCGAGGACGCGCCATTGGTGCACGTCAGCGGTGATTTCATGCTGATTTCGGCGCGCAAGGAAGAGCGCATTTTGCCCGGCAGCGTGGTCAACGACGCGTTGAAAGAGAAAGTCGAAGAGATCGAGACCGAGCAGATGCGCAAGGTCTACAAGAAGGAGCGTGACCAGCTCAAGGACGAAATCATCCAGGCCTTCCTGCCGCGCGCCTTCATTCGTCGTTCGGCCACCTTCGCCGCCATTGCCCCCAAGCAAGGCGTGATTCTGGTCAATGCTTCCAGCCCCAAGCGCGCCGAAGACCTGCTGTCGACGCTGCGTGAAGTGGTGGGCTCGCTGCCGGTACGCCCTGTCACCGTCAAAACCGCGCCCACTGCGGTGATGACCGAATGGGTCAAGACCAGCCAGACCGCCGAGCACTTCTTTGTGCTGGACGAGTGCGAACTGCGCGACACCCACGAAGACGGCGGCGTTGTGAAATGCAAACGTCAGGACCTGACCAGCGACGAAATCCAGTTGCACCTGAGCACCGGCAAAGTCGTCACCCAACTTTCGCTCGCATGGCAGGACAAGTTGTCTTTCGTGCTGGACGACAAGCTGGGCATCAAGCGCCTGAAGTTCGAAGACTTGCTGCAGGATGAAGCCGAGCAAAACGGCGGCGACGATGCGCTGGGTCAACAGGACGCCAGCTTCACCTTGATGATGCTGACCTTTGGCGAGTTTTTGCCGGAGCTGATGGAAGCACTGGGCGGCGAAGAGATTCCCCAGGGGATCTGATTTTCACCTCTCTCTGCAGAAGCCGGCTTGCTGGCGAACGCATTAAGTCAGATCACTTAAATGTTGGTGATCCACCGCGTTCGCCAGCAAGCCTGCTCGTACAGTTTAGAAGTCCACCTCATACCAACAAGAAAGGAGCAGGTCATGCGCGCCCTGGCTGCGTTGAGTCGTTTTGTCGGTAATACTTTCGCGTACTGGGTGCTGCTGTTCGCCGTATTGGCGTTCGTGTTCCCGTCCTGGTTCATTGGCCTGAAGTCCTACATCGTGCCGTTGCTGGGGCTGGTCATGTTCGGCATGGGGCTGACCCTCAAGCTTGATGATTTTTCTGAAGTCGTACGCCATCCCTGGCGTGTGGCCCTTGGGGTGGTCGCGCATTTCGTGATCATGCCCGGTGTTGCCTGGCTGCTCTGCCAAGTGTTCCATTTGCCGCCGGAAATCGCGGTCGGCGTCATCCTGGTTGGCTGCTGCCCGAGCGGCACGTCATCCAACGTCATGACCTGGCTGGCGAAAGGGGATCTGGCGCTGTCGGTGGCGATTGCGGCGGTGACCACCCTCCTCGCCCCCTTGCTGACACCGGCATTGATCTGGCTGCTGGCGTCGGCGTGGTTGCCGGTGTCCTTCATGGAAATGTTCTGGTCGATCCTGCAACTGGTCATGTTGCCCATCGTACTGGGGGTCATTGCTCAACGACTGCTGGGCGCGAAGGTGCAATTTGCCGTTGACGTGCTGCCACTGGTGTCGGTGGTCAGCATCGTCATGATCGTCTGCGCGGTGGTGGCGGCAAGTCAGGCGAAGATCGCCGAATCAGGCCTGTTGATCATGGCCGTGGTGATCCTGCACAACAGCTTCGGCTTTTTGCTGGGTTACTTCACCGGCAAGCTGTTCAAACTGCCGCTAGCCCAGCGCAAGTCGCTGTCGCTTGAAGTCGGCATGCAGAACTCCGGGCTCGGTGCCGCCCTGGCTGCTGCGCACTTTTCACCTTTGGCGGCGGTGCCCAGTGCGCTGTTTAGCGTTTGGCACAACATTTCCGGGGCGCTGCTTTCGACGTACTTCAGGAAGATGACGCCGGATGCGGTGGTTGAGGAAGACAAGCCGATTGTAGGGTGACCCAGATCAGTTCCCGGTTCTGCGTCGAACACCGGTGCCGGTTGTACACCGGTCCGACGGCAAACGCAGAACCCGCAGGAGCCGCCGGGGTGGCGCTCCACCTTGCTGGCGAACCCGATCTGTCAACGAGATTAACGCTGTCTGACACACCGCTTTTCGCCAGCAAGCCGGCTCCTACGGTTCAACGTCAGCTGTCGCCAGCGAGCCGGCTCCAGTTCAGGGCCAGCCAGCGAATTAAGGCGTCAGCTGGCGCATCCCGCGAAGGTTGGTGCGCCTGCTAACGCACCGCCCCCCGCAATTCCGCCACCCGCTCACGCACCAGCGACGGTTGCGACGCCTCACCGCTCAACGCCGGTCCTGCCACCAGCGTCACCCGCGACCACAGCCTGCGCAGCACGCCCTTGTTCGGATCGCGGCTGAAGAAGCTGCCCCACAATCCTTGCAGCGCCAATGGAATCACTGGCACGTCGGTCTCTTGCAGAATGCGGGTCATGCCGCTTTTGAATGTGTCGATCTCGCCATCAGTGGTGAGCTTGCCCTCCGGAAAAATGCACACCAACTCGCCGTCGTTGAGGTAATGGGCAATGCGCTGGAATGCGCTGTCGAACACCGCCTTGTCTTCCTTGATGCCGGCAATCGGAATGGCGCCCGCCGTGCGAAAAACGAAGTTGAGCACGGGTAGGTTGAAGATTTTGTAGTACATAACGAAGCGGATCGGGCGGCGCACGGACCCGGCAATCAGTAACGCATCGACAAACGACACATGGTTGCAGACCAGCAACGCTGCGCCCTCGTCAGGGATCAAATCAAGGTTGCGGTGCTCGACGCGGTACATGGAATGGCTCAACAGCCAGATCATGAAACGCATGGTGAACTCGGGCACGATCTTGAAGATGTAGGCGTTGACCGCGATGTTCATCAGCGAAATCACGAGAAACAGCTGCGGAATCGACAGCTTCGCGACGCTCAGCAGGAGGATCGAGACAATCGCCGAGACCACCATAAACAACGCGTTGAGGATGTTATTGGAAGCGATCACCCGCGAGCGCTCTTTTTCCGGGGTTCGCGACTGGATCAGCGCGTACAGCGGCACGATATAAAAGCCTCCAAAAACACCGATACCGAGGATGTCCAGCAGCACCCACCATGCCTGCCCGTAACCCAGAATCGCCAGCCAGTTGTTGGCCTGCACGTTCTGCGGGAAATTTCCGGAGTGCCACCACAGCAACAAGCCAAACACGGTCAGGCCCATGGAGCCAAACGGCACCAGACCGATTTCCACTTTGCGCCCGGACAGTCGCTCGCAGAGCATTGAGCCTGCGGCGATGCCGATGGAGAACACCGTGAGAATCAGGGTGACGACCGTCTCGTCGCCGTAGAGGAAATCCTTGGCGTAGGCCGGAATCTGCGTCAGATAAATCGCACCGACGAACCAGAACCACGAGTTGCCGACGATGGAACGCGACACCGCCTTGGTCTGCCCCAGGCCCAGCTTCAGCGTGGCCCAGGATTCACTGAAAATATTCCAGTTCAGGCGCATCTCCGGCGAAGCCGCAGCCGCAGGTGGAATGCCCCGGCTGGCGAGACACCCCAGACACGCCACCGACACCATGGCCGCCGCGACAACGGGTGCATAGTCAGTCGCCGACATCATGACCCCGGCACCGATGGTGCCCGCCAGAATCGCCAGAAACGTGCCCATCTCCACCAGCCCGTTGCCGCCGACCAATTCGTTGTCATGCAAATGCTGCGGCAGGATCGAGTACTTCACCGGGCCGAACAGCGCCGAGTGGGTGCCCATGGCGAACAGCGCCGCGAGCATCAGCGACAGGTGATTGAAGAGAAACCCCGCGGCGGCCACCAGCATGATCCCGATCTCGAGCACCTTGATCATGCGGATCAGTTTGTCTTTGGGGTATTTCTCGCCGAACTGCCCCGCCAGCGCAGAAAACAGGAAGAACGGCAGGATAAACAGCAGCGCACACAGGTTGACGTAGATGGAGCGGTCGCCGTCGATGCTCAGCTTGTAGAGAATGGCGAGAATCAGCGACTGTTTGAAGATGTTGTCATTGAACGCGCCGAGGGACTGGGTCACGAAGAACGGCAGAAAGCGCCGTTTACCCAACAAACTGAACTGCGACTGACTCATCTTCCCTGTCCTGAGTGGCGCCGCGAACGGCTTTCGGATTGGAACGCTGGATGTCGGTTCCGGGCCACATTGAAGACGTAACCGGCGGCAAAGTCGAGCACGCGCTCGAACGTATCCCTCGTTGGAGCGCTGCGCCCGTTAACCCGCTTTACCCTGCCCTGGCCGCGATGCAGGGCGAAACAAACAGCTCGCCCCTGTAAGCACCGCGCACGGTGCGGTTCATGATGACGAGCCACAGGACTGCCAGCGCAGCGACCAACGCGCAGCCCAGGACTGAAAAGAACGCCAGATGAAGCACCGCCCCCAGCTTGAGCGTGGTCAATGCGAACACGCCCAGCGGAAAGGTAAAACCCCACCAACCCAGATTGAACGGAATGCCGTCGCGCAGATAACGCGCGGTGATCAGCAGCGCCATCAGGCACCACCACACGCCGACGCCCCACAAAATCACCCCGCCCAGCAGCCCTAAACCGGAGGCAATCTCGCCGACGCCGGATAACCCGTTGGCAGTGAACACAGCAGGCGAGTCGGCGCCCAGAACAAGCAGGCCAAAGGCGCCGGTGCTGATGGGCCCCAATGCAAGCCAACTGGATGCGGCCATGCTTTCATGGGGCAATTTGTGCAGGGCCATGCGCAGCAAGAGGATGGTCAGGACGCTGAACGCGACCGGCACCGACATCGCCCACAGCACGTAACTGGTAATGAGCACGCTGAACTGGCTGTGGCTCTCGGCCAGATGAGGCGCCAGCAGCCCGCCGCTGACGGCCGCCACTTCACAGGCCACCAGGGGCAAAAGCCAGACGGCGGTCATCTGGTCGATGCGGTGTTCCTGGCGGGTGAACATCAAGAACGGGATCAGCACGCCGCAAGCCAGCGACATGGCGACGTCCAGCCACCACAAAAGCTCGGCCAACGGCAGCACTGCATTGCCCCAGCGTGGCAGGCCGAAGGTGAACAGCCCATTGATGAGGGTCGCCAGGCCCATGGGGATCGTGCCGAAGAACATCGACACCGTGGAGTGGCCGAATACCCGCCGCGCCTCGTCGAAATACAGGATCCAGCGGGCGAGGTAGAGCGCACTGAAAGTCAGGAACAGCACGATGTTAAGCAGCCACAATCCCTCGGCTATTACGCGCAATCCGGGAAGGTTCACCGGAAGCTGGGTCAGCACCGCTGAAAGAATCCCGGTGCCCATGGTTGCGGCGAACCAGTTGGGGGTGAACTGGCGAATGACTTCCCGGGGGTGGCTCAGTTGGCTGAACGGCCTGCGCGGGATAAAAAAGGTATGGCTCATGGCTCGCTCCTGTCCTCGTGTGAGGTGATCTCCATCTTAGGGCTCGCGCTGTTATCTACTAAGCGGGTAATTTAGCTATACCTCATAGATTTAACAGATATACGAACAGTAAGGTCCCTGCGGCAACGCACCGCTCAGACCTTGGTCGTAACAGACGAACCTTACCGGGCATGCGAGACTGTCCGGCCGGCGATGGATCGCCGTTGAACCCGCTTGCCGCTTGTCTCTGGAGTTCCTCATGTCGCTGTCCAGCGGGCTGATCGCTGCCGTCGCCCTGGCCTATATGGCCATCATGTTTGCCATCGCCTTTTACGGGGACCGTCGCAGTGCGCCGCTGCCCCCGCGACTGCGCGCCTGGGTGTACAGCCTTTCGCTGGCGGTCTACTGCACCAGCTGGACGTTTTTCGGCTCGGTTGGCCAGGCCGCAGAACAGCTGTGGTCGTTCCTGCCCATCTACCTCGGGCCGATTCTGCTGTTGCTGCTCGCACCCTGGGTGCTGCAGAAGATGGTGCTGATCAGCAAGCAGGAAAACATCACCTCCATCGCTGACTTCATTGCTGCCCGTTATGGCAAGTCACAGACGCTGGCCGTGGTGGTTGCGCTGATCTGCCTGATCGGCGTTCTTCCTTATATTGCGCTGCAACTCAAAGGCATCGTGCTGGGGGTGAACATCCTCATCGGTGCCGGCGCCGACGCGACGGGCACGCGTGCGCAAGACACCGCATTGATCGTTTCCCTGGTGCTCGCGCTGTTCACCATCGTCTTCGGCACCCGCAACCTCGACGCCACCGAACACCACCGGGGCATGGTCCTGGCGATTGCGTTCGAGTCGCTGGTCAAGCTGTTCGCTTTCATGGCCGTTGGTGCGTTCATCACGTTCGGGCTTTACGACGGGGTGGACGATCTGTTCAATCAGGCGATGCTCGCGCCACGGCTTGAGGCGTACTGGAAGGAAACGGTCAATTGGCCCTCGATGGTGGTGCAGACCGGCGTCGCCATGATGGCGATCATCTGCCTGCCCCGGCAGTTTCACGTCACGGTGGTGGAGAACATCGAACCCCAGGACCTGCGCCTGGCCAAGTGGGTTTTCCCCGCTTATCTGCTGCTGGCCGCGGTGTTTGTGGTGCCGATTGCGCTGGCCGGGCAAATGCTGCTGCCTGCCTCGGTGCTGCCGGACTCGTTCGTCATCAGCGTACCGCTGGCCCATGCGCATCCGGCGTTGGCGATGCTGGCGTTCATTGGCGGTGCCTCTGCGGCCACCGGCATGGTGATTGTCGCCAGCGTCGCGCTGTCGACCATGGTGTCCAACGACATGCTGCTGCCCTGGCTGCTGCGGCGCAAAACCGCCGAGCGCCCGTTCGAAGCGTTCCGTTACTGGATGCTGTCGGTGCGCAGGGTCAGCATCGTGGTCATCCTGCTGCTCGCCTACGTCAGCTACCGCTTGCTGGGATCGACCGCCAGCCTGGCAACCATCGGCCAGATCGCCTTCGCCGCCATCACTCAGTTGATGCCGGCGATGATCGGCGCGCTTTACTGGAAACCGGCCAACCGACGGGGCGTGTTCGCCGGGCTGGCTGCCGGCGTGTTCATCTGGTTTTACACGCTGGTGCTGCCGATCATCGCTCACAGCATGGGTTGGCCGCTGCACAGCTTTCCCCTGCTGGCGTGGCTGCACAGCAATCCGTTCAATCTGCCGATCAGCCCACTGACTCAAGGTGTGGTGCTGTCGATGCTGGGCAATCTGGTGCTGTTCGTCTGGGTTTCATTGCTGTCGCGGACACGGGTGTCCGAGCACTGGCAGGCGGGACGGTTTATTGGCCAGGAACTTCAAGCGCGGCCCAACAATCGCTCGCTGCTGGCGGTGCAGATAGAGGATCTGCTCAAGCTTTCTGCGCGTTTCGTGGGCGAAGAACGCGCGCAGCAAAGCTTCATCCGCTTCGCCTATCGCCAGGGCAAGGGATTCAACCCCAATCAAAACGCTACGGGCGAGTGGATCGCCCACACCGAACGCCTCTTGGCCGGCGTGCTGGGCACTTCGTCGACACGGGCGGTAGTGAAGGCCGCGATCGAAGGCCGCGACATGCAACTTGAGGACGTGGTACGCATCGCCGATGAAGCGTCCGAAGTGCTGCAGTTCAATCGTGCCCTGTTGCAAGGCGCCATTGAAAACATCACCCAGGGCATCAGCGTGGTGGATCAGTCCCTGCGCCTGGTGGCCTGGAACGCGCGCTATCTGGAGCTGTTCAATTACCCGGAGGGTTTGATCAGCGTGGGCCGGCCCATAGCCGACATCATCCGCTACAACGCCGAGCGCGGTTTGCTCGGGCCCGGAGAGGCGGAGGTGCATGTCGCCCGGCGTTTGCACTGGATGCGTCAGGGTCGCGCGCACACCTCCGAGCGCTTGTTTCCGAATGGCCAGGTGATTGAGCTGATCGGCAACCCGATGCCTGGCGGCGGGTTCGTGATGAGTTTTACCGACATCACAGCGTTTCGCGAGGCCGAGCACGCGCTCAAGGGTGCCAACGAGAGTCTTGAGCAGCGCGTCGCCGAACGCACGCGTGAGCTGTCGCAGCTGAACGCCGCGCTGACGGAGGCCAAGGCCCACGCCGAGGCGGCGAATCAGTCGAAAACGCGCTTTCTTGCCGCGGTCAGCCACGACCTGATGCAACCCATGAATGCTGCCCGGTTGTTTTCGGCAGCCCTGCTGCACAACGACGACAACGTGCCTGCGGAGGCGAAGCAGCTGATCCATCATCTGGACAGCTCGCTGCGCTCGGCCGAAGACCTGATCAGTGACCTGCTGGACATTTCGCGGCTGGAGAATGGCAAGTTCACACCCACTATCACGCCGTTTGCGCTCAACACTGTATTTGAAACCCTGGGAGCGGAATTCACCGCCCTCGCTCAGGAGCAGGGTTTGGACTTCCGCGTCCGAAGCAGCGCGCTGAGAGTGACCAGCGACGCCAAGCTGTTGCGTCGGGTGCTGCAAAATTTCCTGACCAATGCCTTTCGTTACGCCAAGGGGCCGATTTTGTTGGGGGTCCGGCGCCGGCACGGGCAATTGAGCCTGGAGGTCTGGGACCGTGGGCCGGGCATTCCCGAAGACAAGCGGCAGGTGATTTTCGAGGAGTTCAAGCGCCTGGACAGTCACCAGACCCGTGCCGAGAAAGGTCTGGGGCTGGGTCTGGCGATCGCCGATGGCTTGTGTCGGGTGCTTGGTCATTCGCTGGAGGTACGCTCGTGGCCGGGCAAGGGCAGCGTGTTCAGTGTGACTGTGCCGCTGGCCGCCGCTCAGCCATTGGTGCACGCCGCGCCGCCCGAATCCCTCGGCACTGCGCTCAACGGTACGCAGATTCTGTGCGTCGACAATGAGGACAGCATTCTGATCGGTATGAACAGTCTGCTCAGCCGCTGGGGCTGCCAGGTCTGGACCGCCCGTAATCGCGAGGAGTGCCAGGCGTTGCTCGATGAGGGCATCCGTCCGCACCTAGCGCTGGTGGACTTCCATCTGGATCACGGCGAAGTCGGCACCGAACTGATGGCCTGGCTGCGCACGCAACTGGGCGAGCCGGTGCCGGGTGTCGTGATCAGCGCTGATGGGCGCCCGGAGCTGATTGCCCAGGTGCATGCCGCCGGCCTGGAATATCTCGCCAAACCGGTAAAGCCTGCGGCGCTGCGGGCTTTGTTGAGCCGGCATGTGCGGTTGGGGTGAGCCTTGGTTCTCGGTGTCGCCTGAAGCACCGCATTTTGTCTGACTCACCGCCTGCGCAGTTTTGCTGCCGCTGCGCGCCAGATCGCGGGCAAGCGCGCTCCTACAAATGGCCGGCGTGCCGAGAGATTGCGTCAGGACGCGCCTCCGCGTTCCATGCGCCATGCCGAGACAGCGTGCCGTAACGCGATCAGTGTAGGAGCGCGCTTGCCCGCGAAGTCTTTGACTCTGGGCGACGGCTACGGGCCGTCGTCGCTACTTGACCTTCCTGAACACAAACACCAGCCCAACGACGATCAACACCATGCCCAGCAGGCTCATAAGTGCGAGGCGGTTGCCGAAGATCAGGTAGTCCATGATCGCGGTTACGCCGGGCACTAGATAAAACAGACTGGTGACGTTGACCAGATTGCCCTGAGCGATCAGTCGGTAAAGCAGAAAAGTCGCCAGCACCGACACCACCAGCCCCATATACAGCACGGGCACATAGAAGCCGACGCTGTGCTCGAAATGGAACGGCTGAAACGGCACAAACGCCGCGCACACCAGCGTCCCGGCGAGGTACTGCACCGGCAGGGTCCCAAGCGGATTGTCGGTGATGCGCTTTTGCATGATCGAGCCGCCCGTCATGCTCAACATCCCCAGCACACCGAATGCCATGCCAGCGAGCGAGCCGCCGTCACCGATGCCTTGCCAGACCACCAACACCAGGCCCGCCAGCCCCAGGGTCAGGCCGAACGTGCGGGATACGGAACGGCTGCGCTCCACCAGCACCGCCGTCAGGATCGGCTGTACGCCCATGATCGTCGCCATCACGCCCGGCGCGACTTTCATGTCCAGCGCCAGCAGATAGCAAATCTGGTAAGCGCCCAGCAGCACCGCGCCGGTCATCAATGCGAAGCGCATCGAAGCCCGAGTGGCCGGCAGTTTGTAACCCAGGGCAGGAATCAGAATAGCCAGGGCCACCAGCGCCAGCAAAAAACGGAACAGCAAAAACGCGAACGGCGAGGCGTGAGTCAGCCCCCACTTGGAGACAATTGCCCCACTGCTCCACAGCAGGACAAACAGCGTGGTCGTGGCCATCGAGGCCAAAGCTTTATGAGCGAACATGATTCACCTGTGATTCAGACAAAATCGGACCCGGCATCACCGGATTCACGGATGTTTTGCGAGCGTTTGCAGGCTGGGTGGGCAGCGATGAGGCAGCCCGTCAGCCGAGCACAACGACCCCTGGCGGCGCAACGGCGCACACGACAGGGCTGTTCACAGGGGAAGGTGGGGGGTAACGCGTGATGAAAGCGATTTGCAGGCAACCGCACGGTTCCACAACAGCGCAAGCTGTGGCGGATAAGGCGAACCGAGGGGTGCTGGAAGCAGGCATCAAACTCATCTTCTGAAAAGGAAATAACTCAGCGTTGCCAAGTGCCACGGCAACGAGGCCGACTATAACCAGCCATCGCTGCCGTGCGCAATGTCATGGCGCGACGTCGTTCACAGGCTTGATGCGAAGTTACCAGGACAGCTTTAACTCCACACCGAGGTAGTTGCTGTCGTGCCCGCCGGCATCACGCACTGACTGGCCCACATCATAGTGAACCGCCTCGATGGCGCCGCTCAGGTTACCGGTGAAGGCATAGTCGGTGCGCACTTGCCCATAGGCACCCGTCCAGCGACTGCCCTGCCCTGCAGTGCCGGCCACCGCAATGTTGGGTTGCACGTATACGGCGTCTTCGGTGGTTTCTCGCCATTGCAGCCCGAGCGCCGTCTGAATGCTCAGCTTGGCGATGGGCTTTACCGTGATCGACGGTTTTACGTGCAGGATGTTGGCATAACCCGTATAGCCACCCAGCGAAAAGTAGTAACCGTTGGGAAACAGCGGGTTGAAGGTGCCCAATGTGCCGTCGCCGCTGTTGCGATCGCCCGAAGCCGCATCCATCTGCAGACCCAGACGCGGCGTCCAGTTCACATCCGCGAAGGTATAACCGACGCGACTGCCGGCCGCCCAGGCGCGAATGCTTTTGGCGCCGACCGAACCGGTCTGCCCCATCGCCTCCAGGTCCCAATCGTAGCCATCGGCCGCTCCGCCCAGGCGTGCGTCGAAAATGTTCCGATGCTCTGCACCGCTGGCGTCCAGGTAGTTGGCGTCGTCGCGCTCATACAGGCCGACGTACGCCGACAGCTCGTTGCTGCCGCCCACCAGGCGTTCCGCGCGCAGCATGTGGAAGCGGAATTCGTGGTTCGAGCGGTCATCGAAGTGGCGCTCGTCCTGGTACTGCACCGGTCGGCTGGCGATGGCGATGAAACGCCACAGCCCTGTCTCCCAGTCCGCCCACAACGCATCGAACGACTGGCGCACGTTTGGCCCGTCACGGGACGAAATAAAGCGTTGCAAGTCGAAGGCGAAATCCTGCCGCCCCACACGCGCCTTGAACGTGTTGTCTCCGAGCTTTTTGGTGTACTCCAGAAACGCCAGGCGCAGGTCGACACGGTTCTGGTCGGCCCCGCCAAGGGAGGTTTTATCGTAGGCGCGCACGTCTTCCAGTTGCGTGAAGACGCGCCAGTTTTCGTTGAAGTGCAGATCGGCATGCACCTGAAAACGCTGCAACCGGTAGGCATCCCTGGCCACATTGCGCGTCCCGAATGCGCTGGCGTCGTTCATCTCGAAGCGTTCGCGCAGGGTGGCGCCCAATGACAAGTAGGTCTGTGGATTGCGGGCGGACAACGGGATGTACTTGAAGCTGTCCAGCGGCGCAGTCCTGAGGGTCGGATTGGCCAGGACCGACCAATCCTCCTGCCAGCGATTGGTTTTGATCACCGGCCTGGACTCGATCGTCTCCGCACTGACCTGGCTGCTGAACAGTGGCAGGGCCATGGCCAGGCACACACCGCTCAGGCCTGATGCGTATCGCACACTCGCCATCGGTCAACCGGCCGCGGCGATCTGATGGATTTCTGCGACATAACCGCCCGGAAACTCAACGATGGCCGCTGTGCGACCCGCGCTGGTGAAAGGCTCGACGATCACGTTGACGCCCGCTGCCCTGGCTTTAGCGAGGGTATCTTGCAGGCTGCTGACTTCGTAGCCGGTGTTGTCATGGCCGAACGGATACGGGAGATGACCGTCTGTTGCCAGCACCACCATCTTGCCAAAGGCAGACTCGATACGAATGCGGTGATAGGTGGCATCAGTGCGCCCGATTTCAGCGCCTGAGGCCTTCTTGTCATCGCTTACGACCTTGCCGTGGGAAAACGCCAGAAACGCTTTCACAAATGCAGCGGCGCGGTCGTTGGACACGTACACACGGTTTTCAGGAACGGTTTGAAACGGCGCGTAATTAGGCACCTTGGTGTGCCAGTAAAGCTGCATGTTCACGCCGCCCGGCCATTGCACCACCGCGTCGCGGCCGATGGGGTCCGGGAAATCGGACACGATCACATCGGCGCCGGCCTGACGTGCTTCCTTGATCGCCACGTCCATGTCCTTGACTAGATAGCCATTGCGCTCGTCGCCGAAGGGGCGCGGAATCGGCGTTTTGAAGCCGAACAGCGACACTGTGCCGACTGGCGTCTGGATCAGCTGGGACGTGGTGCTGCTGGGCACTGGCAGGACGTTGACCACGACCTGAGGCGTGCTCTGGCCGCCAAATGTGGCCGTGAAGCTCTGGACGAAGCGATCCACGTCTGCAGGGGCCACGTAAACGTGCGTGGTGTCGTATTGGGGTGCCACGGCCACTGCAGCCGATTGGGCAAAGGCGACGGTAGGGGCAACCACCGCCGCCATCGGACCGGCAAGGCCGAACAGCGTGGCGGAAAGCATCAGGAATCTGGCGCGCATGGACATCGTCTCCGGGGAAAAAGGCTGAACACAGGGTCCGCCGATGCGCGCCCGGAGGATTGAATGGACGTGCTATTTGCCGGATATGCCCTTGCGACCGTGTCGCCGGCACCACTTTCACGGGTATGCGCGGACGAGTTCAACGTTTACTGCTGCAACGTCTGAGCCGGCGCCTTCGCCAGCAAGCCGGCTCCTACAGTGGGATTGCGTGCATCCAGCGGATTCGCGTTCAATCGGGGGCATGCATGCCAGTGGTATTTGCGTGCATCCAGCGGGCTCGCATTCGATCGAGCGGGCATGCATGCATGCCCGTGGAAATTGCGCGCATTCAGCGGGTTGCATGTCGATCGAGCGGGCTTGCACCACATTCGTAGGAGCCGGCTTGCTGGCGAAGGCGGCGTGTCAGGCGAGGACGATGTCGGATGGGCCGACGTCTTCGCGGGCAAGCGCGCTCCTACAATGGAATGGCGTGCATCCAGTGAGGACGACTTCAGCGGGGGACGGTTTTCACCGAACCTATAGGAGCCGGCTTGCTGGCGAAGGCGGTGTGTCAGGCGAGGACGATGTCGGGTGGGCCGACCTCTTCGCGGGCAAGCGCGCTCCTACAATGGATGGCGTGCATCCAGCGGGTTCGTGTTCAATTGGGGGCATGCATGCCAGTGGAAATTGCGTGCATTCGGCGGGGTTGCATTTCGATCGCGCGGGCTTGCACCACATTCGTAGGAGCCGGCTTGCTGGGGAAGGCGGTGTGTCAGGCGAGGACGATGTCGGGTGGGCCGGCGTCTTCGCGGGCAAGCGCGCTCCTGCAATGGCAATGCGTGCATTCAGACAGGATTGCAGCATTTGCGCTCCGGCACTGACGCGAAATCCGGGCGCAAAAAAACGCCGTGCCACGGAGTGGGACGGCGCTCTGTGCGGGCGTATTGTCAGCCGAACAGCCAGTAACCCAGCAGCGTCAACACGACAACCGCCAACACCGGCCGCAAGATCCGGTAAGCCTTGGGGTTGGCGCGTTTGAATTGCTTCACCTTGCCGCTGAAGCTGTTGCTGAACCGTTTAGAGAACGCATACGCCTGGTTGATCCCGCCAACGCGTTCGTCATCGGTGTTCTGCGGCGCAGTGGCGCGCCCCAGAAACGCGCTGACGCGGCGGTTGACGGCGGCCATGAAACGGTTGCTCAACGGCCGCTCAATGTCGCAGAACAGAATCACGCGCGTGACATCGGTCTCGTTCTTGACCCAGTGAACGTAAGTCTCATCGAACATCACGTCTTCACCGTCGCGCCAGGCATAGACCTGGCCGTCAACGTAAATCCGGCAATCGTCAGAATTCGGCGTCGACAACCCCAAGTGATAACGCAAAGACCCGGCGAACGGGTCACGGTGCGGATTCAGGTGGCTGCCACCCGGCAACAGGGCGAACATTGCGCCTTTGACGTTGGGAATACGGCTGACCAGTTCGACGGTCTTGGGGCACAACGCCTCGGCAGACGGCAGCGGTTTGTCGTACCACTTCAGGTAAAAACGCTTCCAGCCCTTTTTGAAGAACGAGCCGAAACCGGCATCGTTGTCCTTGGCGGCGGCGCGGATATAGCCTTCGTCAAACAAGTGCATGGCTTCGCCACGGATGGTTTCCCAGTTATCGCGCAGCACGTCCAGTTCGGGAAATTTGCTGCGGTCCAGATATGGCTTGGACGGGACGCTGGAGAACAGATACATCAAGGCGTTATAGGGTGCGAACAGCGCGGAGTGATTCACGAACTGGCGCAATACCGGCAACCGCGCCTTGCCGCGCAGATGCACGTACAGCGTGCTGCCTACAAACAGCAGCAGAATCGCCGCTTTGACAGCAAAAGAAAGGGTCATGAAGCTCTCCTTGGAACAGGGCCGGACTGCGCGGCCCGAAGCATACGCTGCTGAAACCGCCGCGAGATGACCTATGACAATCTGGCGGCGGGTTTCGAATGGCGGCCATCATAATCCTTAGTCCGCCGGGTAAAAAGGCGAAGCAGCTCTGCGGACGACTATTGCGTCAGCTCCTGGTCAGTAAACAGGTCGCTGAAGAGCATGCTGGACAGGTAGCGCTCTCCCGAGTCCGGCAGCACCACCACGATCGTCTTGCCCTGCATCTCAGGTTTCTCTGCCAGCCGAACCGCCGCCTGCATGGCTGCGCCGCAGGAAATGCCGCACAGAATTCCCTCCTCCTGCATCAACCGCCGCGCCATGGCCTTGGCCTCGTCATCACTGACCAGCTCGACACGGTCGACAATCGAGAGATCAAGGTTTTTCGGGATGAAGCCTGCGCCGATACCCTGGATCTTGTGCGGGCTTGGCTTGATCTCCTCACCGGCCAGTGCCTGAGTGATGATCGGCGAACCCATTGGTTCCACCGCCACCGAAATAATCGGTTTGCCCATGGTGTGCTTGATGTAGCGCGAAATGCCGGTGATCGTCCCGCCGGTGCCAACGCCTGCGACCAGTACGTCGATGGCGCCGTCGGTGTCGTTCCAGATCTCCGGCCCGGTGGTCTTCTCATGGATGGCGGGGTTGGCGGGGTTCTCGAACTGTGCCGGCATGAAGTACAGGTCGGGATCGCTGGCCACCATTTCCTCGGCCTTGGCGATGGAGCCTTTCATGCCCAGCGCCGGCTCGGTCAGCACCAGCTCGGCACCCAAAGCCTTGAGCACCTTGCGCCGCTCTATACTCATTGATGCCGGCATGGTCAGGGTCAGTTTGTAACCGCGCGCCGCTGCGACGAACGCAAGGCCAATGCCGGTGTTGCCGGAGGTGGGTTCGACGATGGTCATGCCAGGCTTGAGTTTGCCGCTGCTTTCGGCGTCCCAGATCATGTTCGCGCCGATCCGGCATTTGACGGAATATCCCGGATTACGCCCTTCGATCTTGGCCAGGATGGTGACCCCGCGCGGCGCGATGCGGTTGATCTGCACCAGTGGCGTGTTGCCGATGGAGTGGGCGTTATCTGCGTAAATACGGCTCATGACCGGGTCCTTGTGCAGGTTTGGAAAAACCCAAAGCCTATGCCCTGCCCCGGTGCGACGTCCAGTCGTAGCGAACCGATCACATCGCCAGTAGTCAACACAGCTACTTCATTGGAGGGTAAAGCCATGAAACGTCGTTACAGCTGGCCGTTATGGACAATCGTCGGCCTGGTGGTGGTGATCGTTGCCGCGCATATCGCGCTGCCGTATGTGGTGCGCAATTACCTCAACGACAAGCTTGCGGACATGGGCGACTATCGCGGTCAGGTCACCGACGTGGACCTGGCGCTGTGGCGCGGCGCGTACCGGATCAATGGTCTGAAAATCGTCAAGGTCGACGGCAAGGTGCCGGTACCGCTGCTCGATGCGCCAGTCATCGACCTCGCCGTCAGTTGGCACTCGCTGTGGTACGACCATGCCGTGGTGGCCGAGGTCGCGTTTATGGGCCCGGAGCTGAACTTCGTTGACGGCGGCCCGGACAAGAAACAGTCCCAGACCGGTGCAGGCACCAACTGGCAGGCTCAGCTCGACAAGCTGTTGCCGATTACTCTCAATGAATTGCGCATTCAGGACGGCAAAATCACCTTCAGCAACTTCAACTCGACGCCGAAGGTGAAAATCGACGCCGACAACATCAACGCCAGCGTCTTTAACCTGACCAATGTCGAAGACAAGGCCGGCAAACGCGATGCCCGCTTTGAAGGCAAAGCCATGCTGATGGGCCATGCGCCTCTGGAAAGCACCGCCACCTTCGACCCGTTCAGCTTTGAAGATTTCGACTTCAAGCTGCGCGCGACCGGCGTGCAGCTCAAGCGCATGAACGACTTTGCATCGGCCTATGGCAAGTTCGACTTCAACGCAGGTGACGGCGATGTGGTGATTGAGGCGCAAGCCAATAACGGCCAGCTCAGCGGCTACATCAAGCCACTGCTGCGCAACGTGGACATCTTCAATTGGCAGCAAGACGTGGAAAACCAGAACAAGGGCTTCTTTCGATCCATCTGGGAAGCCGTGGTCGGCGGCAGCGAAACGGTGCTCAAGAATCAGGGCAAAAACCAGTTTGCGACCCGCGTCGAACTCAGCGGCAGCGTTCACAACCAGAACATCAGTGCGTTTGAAGCGTTCTTGCAGATCCTGCGCAACGCATTCGTGAAAGCCTTCAACACCCGTTACGACAGTGGCAAGAGCGAGGCTCAATAAGCACTGCCCTTGAGCGCCGGATGGCTGTCGGTGAGCAGCCGATGTCCGGCGCAACAGTACCGCGATTGCCACCTACTCCTGGCTTTTGTCACACTTTGGTTTGGCGACGCTGTAGGCCTCGCGCGCTTCGGCCAGCATCACTCCGTTTTGGGTCGGGTTCTGCAACGCGTCCCATCCGATACACGCCAGTGCAAGGGTGCGCGGTGCTGCTTCACTCCCGTTGGTGTAACGGCTGATGCTGCGAGTACTGACACCCAGCGCCTCGGCCGCCAATGCCAGGGGCAACCCGGTGCGTGCGCGCCAGCCGATGAAAATCCGCGTGTTCTCGTCAGTGGCCGCCTGTGCCTTTGCATCCAGGTAGAGGGTATCGGCACCGATCTGGATGTCAGGCCCGGACCACTCGACGGTCCAACCGTCGTCGCCGATCTGCGCCTGCTTGAAAATGTTCGGATCCCTGAGCGGTTGCAGCCCCGGAAATGCGGCGATATCGCTGCTCAGGTCCAGGACGTATTTCATATCGTTGATAAAGGTCAGCGCGAGCGTGCAGTCAGCCAGCGCCTCGACGGTTTTCAATCGTGGGCGTTTCATGGATGCCATCGTTTCCACTCCTCCAGCAATTCTGTTTGGTGGGCCCTGATCCATTCGAGCGCCTCCCTGAGCACTGCGGCCGGCGCATGGCCGCGCATGGGTTCAACCAACTGCAGGCAAATCAACACATCCAGCCCGCCACCGGTGAGGTGAACATGCGGCGGCAGGTGATCCTTCTCCCGCAGTTGAATCCTGTATTTGTCCCTGAATCTATATTTGGTCGACATGGATCGCAAGGTATCGCTATTTTGGCGATACCACAACCGACGTTACAATTTTGGATCGGTCAGATCGTGACGCCCCATTCAGGGACTGAATAGAGCGTCTGCGTTCACAGTGGCGCGAGACGCGCGGTATAGTCGGTGCACTGTTTGCGCCCTGATTGACGAGGTTTGGGCCACGCCCTGTTCGCTTTGTTCGAGGATTTACCCGATGAAATTCGAAGGCACCCACGCCTACGTTGCCACCGACGACTTGAAGCTCGCGGTCAACGCCGCGATCACACTGGAGCGCCCACTGCTGGTAAAGGGTGAGCCCGGTACAGGCAAAACCATGCTGGCCGAACAACTGGCCGAGTCCTTCGGCGCACGGCTGATTACCTGGCACATCAAGTCCACCACCAAGGCGCATCAGGGGCTGTATGAGTACGATGCCGTCAGCCGCCTGCGCGACTCGCAACTGGGCGTCGACAAAGTCCATGACGTGCGCAACTACCTCAAGAAGGGCAAGCTCTGGGAGGCTTTTGAATCCGAAGAGCGGGTGATTCTGCTGATCGATGAGATCGACAAGGCAGACATCGAATTCCCCAATGACCTGCTGCAAGAACTCGACAAGATGGAGTTCTACGTTTACGAAATCGACGAGACGATTAAGGCGAAAAAGCGCCCGATCATCATCATTACGTCCAACAACGAAAAAGAGCTGCCGGACGCTTTCCTGCGCCGTTGCTTCTTTCATTACATCGCGTTCCCCGATCGCACCACCCTGCAGAAGATCGTCGACGTGCATTACCCGGACATCAAGAAGGACCTGGTCAGTGAAGCGCTGGACGTGTTCTTCGACGTGCGCAAGGTCCCGGGCCTGAAGAAAAAACCCTCGACTTCCGAACTGGTGGACTGGCTCAAATTGCTGATGGCCGACAACATCGGCGAAGCGGTGCTGCGCGAACGCGACCCCACCAAAGCCATCCCGCCGCTGGCCGGCGCCCTGGTCAAGAACGAGCAGGACGTGCAGCTGCTGGAGCGCCTGGCGTTCATGAGTCGTCGCGGCAATCGCTGAGCCTTTTCCGGCCAAGCTTATTTAGATCAAGGGCGGGACGCCGATTATGTTGCTCAACCTGTTCAACGAGATGCGCGCGGCCAAGGTGCCGGTGTCGCTGCGCGAACTGCTCGACCTGATCAACGCGCTGAAGCAGCGCGTGACGTTCGCCGACATGGACGAGTTCTACTACCTGTCGCGTACGATTCTGGTCAAGGACGAGCGTCATTTCGACAAGTTCGACCGGGCTTTTGGCACCTACTTCAACGGCCTGGAAAAGCTCGATGACCACCTGCAGGCACTGATCCCCGAGGACTGGCTGCGCAAGGAATTCGAGCGCTCGCTGAGCGATGAAGAGCGCGCGCAGATCCAGTCCCTGGGCGGTCTGGACAAGCTGATCGAGGCGTTCAAGCAGCGTCTGGAAGAGCAAAAGGAACGCCACGCCGGCGGCAACAAATGGATCGGCACCGGCGGCACCAGCCCGTTTGGCTCGGGCGGGTATAACCCCGAGGGGATTCGGGTGGGCGATGCGGGCCAGCGGCAGGGCAAGGCGGTAAAGGTCTGGGACCAGCGTGAGTACAAGAACCTCGATGATGGGGTGGAACTGGGCACGCGCAACATCAAAGTGGCTCTGCGGCGTCTGCGCAAGTTCGCGCGTCAGGGGGCGGCCGACGAGCTGGACATCGACGGCACGATTGATCACACCGCACGCGATGCCGGCCTGCTGAACATCCAGATGCGGCCGGAACGCCGTAACACCATCAAGCTGTTGCTGCTGTTTGACATCGGCGGTTCGATGGACGCGCATGTGAAGGTCTGCGAAGAGCTGTTCTCTGCGTGCAAGACCGAGTTTAAGCACATGGAGTACTTCTACTTCCATAACTTCGTGTACGAGACGGTTTGGAAGAATAACCTGCGCCGCACCTCCGAGCGTACCGCGACCCAGGACCTGCTGCATAAATACGGCGCCGACTACAAAGTCATCTTCATCGGTGACGCAGCCATGGCGCCCTACGAAATCACCCAACCGGGCGGCAGCGTCGAGCACTGGAACGAAGAAGCGGGTTATGTGTGGATGCAGCGGTTCATGGCCAAGTTCAAGAAGGTCATCTGGATAAACCCCTATCCCAAAGACGCCTGGGCCTACACCACCTCCACCAATATCGTGCGGGACTTGATCGAAGATCAGATGTACCCGCTGACGCTGCGCGGGCTGGAGGAAGGGATGCGGTATTTGGCGAAATAAAGGCTGCGGGGCGCTCGCGCATCGACTGTAGGAGCCGGCACGCTAGCGCTTGCGCATCAACTGTAGGAGCCGGCTTGCTGGTGAAGACATCCGGTCACGGTGGGGCTCCGTTAACGATCCACCCTGTTCGCCAGCGAGCCGACTGCTGTAACGTTTTCCTGCGTTTAGCGCTGCAGCGTCCTCATAAAACCCAGCTGCTCCCGATGCGCCACGTCCTGCACCACCGCTTTCATCCGCACCACACTCCCCGGCAACTGCTGCGCCAGCCGGGCCAGGGACAGCGGGGTCAGTGCGCCGAGTCTCGGGTAGCCGCCGATGGTCTGGCGGTCGTTGAGCAGGATGATCGGCTGGCCGTCCGGTGGTACCTGGATGGCGCCAAGCGGGATGCCTTCTGAGATCATCGGATTGCCCTGATAAACCAGCTCCGGACCCAACAGGCGCGCGCCCATGCGGTCGGCGCGGCTGTCGAGGGTCCAGTCGCTGTTGAACGCGTCAAACAGGCTTACACCGCTGAATTGGCCGATCTGGGCACCCATCACCACGTCCAGCGGACGCCAGCAGCTGATGTCCGGAATCCGATGCGCGGGCAACGCATGTAGCTCGAACGACGCTCCCGAATAGGTCAGTCGGTCGCCCTCGGCCAACGCTTTGCCGTTTCCCTCCAGCCCGCCCAGACCTTCACGTGAGACTGTGGCGCAACTGCCCAGCACGTTGACGGCAGTAAAGCCTCCGGGCGCGGCGAGGTAGGCACGCGCTCCGCTGACCGGCCGGATCAAGCGAAGTTGCTGGCCTTTGCGAATGAAAAAACTGCGCCACGGTGCAATCGGGCGGTCGTCCAGCATGGCACCGAGGTCTGCACCGGCCAGCGCCAGGCAGCAATCAGCCTCGGCCACCAGTGTCAAACCGCCCAGCGTCACCTCGATAACGGCGGCGTCCAGCGGATTATTGAGCAGCCTGTTGGCCCACGACATCGACACCCAATCCAGCGCACCACCCTGAGTGACGCCCAAATGCCGCACCCCAAACCGTCCGGCGTCCTGTAACAGGCACAACGGCGTGCTGCTTTTTACCGTCAACACGCTCATGCCAGACCCTCCAGCGGCGTATCGTCGCCACCCAGACCTAGGAACTCGGCGTGATCCACGGGGGCAAAACGCACGGTATCGCCGGGTTGCATCAGGCTGTAGCCATCAATCTCCCGGTCGAAGAGTTTCGCCGGCGTACGCCCCAGGATGTTCCAGCCGCCGGGCGACTCCAGCGGGTACGCCGCTGTCTGTCGCTCAGCAATACCCACGCTTCCCGCCGCCACCCGCTTGCGCGGTGTTTTGATGCGGGGCGCGGCGAGGGCTTCTTCCACCAGCCCCATGAAGGCGAAGCCCGGCGCAAAGCCGAGCGCGAACACCTGATACTCGCGCTGGCTGTGGCGGCGGATGACCTCGTCCACCGCCAGCCCGCTGCGCTTCGACAACAGACTTAATTCAGGCCCCACGCTGAGGTCGTACCAGACCGGCAACACATGCTGCCGACCGCTTTGGGCGGCGTCAGGTGCGAGATCGGTCAGCGCATCGGTGATGAGTGCCCGGGCCTGCGTCGGACTCAGCGCCAACAGATCGTAATGAACCATCAATGTGGTGTAGGACGGCACCAGATCGATCAACTGCGCACCAAAACCCTCGCGCAACCGCAACGTCGCAGCGAGCATCCACCGCATGTTGCTCTCGTCGATGGCGTCGAACAGACGCACCATCAGGCAATCGATGGCGACGGCTTCGATGCGCACGTTCATTGGCTGACCGGGCCGCTTTGCGCAGCGTCCAGCGCCTGACGAATACGCTGAACGGCATCGATGGAGCTGGCGTTGTCGCCGTGCACACACAGCGTGTGGGGCTGGAGGCGCAGTTCGCTGCCATCGCTGGCGGTCAACGCTTCGCCCCGGGACAACGTCATGGCCTGCGCAATGATGACATCCGCGTCGTGGTGCACAGCGCCCGACAGGTTACGCGAGACCAGACGGCCTGCGTTGTCATAGGCGCGATCGGCAAATGCTTCAAACCACAGCGTCACCCCGAGCTCATCAGCCACGGCTTGCGCTGCCGAGTTGTCGCGCATCGCCAGCAACATCAGTGGCAATTGCGGGTTGTACCGGGCAATGGCTTCGATGACGGCTCGCAGTTGGGACGGGTTGGCCGTCATGTCGTTGTACATCGCGCCGTGGGGTTTGACGTAGCTGACGTGGCTGCCCTGCGCTCGACATACACCCTCAAGGGCGCCGATCTGGTAATGCAGCAGGTCTTGAATTTCCTGTGCGGAACAGGCCATCGAACGGCGGCCGAACCCTACAAGGTCGGGATAAGCCGGGTGGGCACCAATGGTGACGTTGTTGGCCAGCGCCAGTGCTACGGTTTTGCGCATGACGCTCGGGTCCCCGGCGTGGAAGCCGCAGGCGATGTTGGCGCAATCGATGTAAGGCATGACCTCGGCATCCAGACCCATGGTCCAGGCGCCGTAGCTTTCGCCGATATCACAATTCAATAACAGGCGGCTCAAGGGCGTGACTCCTGTGCGAAAAAGCGGGAAAGCTCGAGTGTACGCGCAGGGTTGTCAGGTTGGCAGCGCGGGACACGGGGCTGTGCATTGGGGGCATTCTTCGGCGGGAATGGCCGAAGCGTCCAACTAATAAAAGCGCGAGGGGATGATAAGAAAAAGTGAACGGTGCCCGGCCTCTCCGCTGACCGGGACTCCCCCTTCCCGGCTGAAGCCGGTCCCACTGGGTGCGTGGCGTGTCAGGAGGTCCAAAGGGTACGCGTGGTCTTCAGTGGGATCGGCTTCAGCCGGTCCCACTGGGTGTGTGGCGTGTCAGGAAGTCCGATGGGTACGCGTGGTCTTCAGTTGGATCGCCTCAGCCGGTCCCACTGGGTGCGTGGCGTGTCAGGAGGTCCAATGGGTACGCTTGGTCTTCAGTGGGACCGGCTTCAGCCGGGAAGGCGTCAGCGAGATCACTGCCCAATCAAGCGAGTGCCGGCCATCCGCCTCAGCGCCATTCGCGGCTGACCGGGCGCACGTGATGGCGACCAACGAACAGCCAGTCGATGAACACCACGATGCTCTCGATCACCAGCGAGAACAGCAAGGCGCCCAGCAGCCCCCAGCCGATGACTTCCGGGGACAGCAAGACCTGCCAGGTGTAACCGTTCCAGGTTTCGTTGCGGATGGCGGTATCCGCATCGGTCAACACATGCCAGGCGCGGGCATACCATGGGCCTTGCAGCGCGAGCCACTCACGGTCAAGGGCCTGATTACGAGTGAGCAGGTTATTTATATTGTCGGCATCGGCACGAAATACCGGGTCTTCGCTGGTGCGGTAATGCTGGATCAGCGCCTGTACATCGCCGTTGAAGAATCGCAGCGCCGTCTCGTTATAGCCGCGCAGGCTTTGTTGCGCTTCGAGCATGTGCGCTTCGACACGCTTGCCGTAATCACTGATAAATCCCGGAACCTGCACACCTACCAGCAACCCCAGTGTGAACAGCACCAGTCGCACATAACTACGCAGCATAGATCCCTCTCGTTTCAGGCCGCGCCTTCGGCAACGCATTCGCCGCGGCGCCAAAGACTCCAGTGACCGGGCTCGTAGCGATTCCAGGTCTCGTTTTCGGTCAGTGGCTCGGTAGCAATCACCGTCACCACGTCGTCAGGCGTGGTTTCCGCCTGGAAATCGACGATGACGTCGACGTCTTTCAAGCGAGCCGGCCCGAACGGTGCACGACGGGTGATATGCACCAGCTTGGTTGAACAGTAGCAAAACAGCCAGTCGCCATCACTGAGCAGCGCATTGAAGACGCCTTTGCTGCGGTATTCGTCGCAGGCCTGGACCAGCGTCGGTAGCAACTGTTCGATCTCGACCGGCTCGGGAAAGGCTTCGCGGACCCTGTTGAGCAGATCGCAGAACGCCGCTTCGCTGTCGGTATCACCCACCGGGCGGTAGAACGTCGCTGCGGGATGGAAGTCCGCGAGCTGACCGTTGTGGGCGAAACACCAGTTGCGCCCCCACAGCTCACGCACGAAAGGATGGGTATTGGACAGGCAGACCTTGCCGACGTTGGCCTGGCGGATGTGGCCGATGACCACTTCGCTTTTGATGGGATAACGCTGCACCAGCTGCGCGACTTCCGACTCGCTGCTCGCAGCGGGGTCCTGGAACAGGCGCAGACCGCGGCCTTCGTAGAAACCGATGCCCCAACCGTCGCGGTGCGGACCGGTACGACCGCCGCGCTGCATTAGCCCGGTGAAACTGAACACGATGTCGGTGGGTACGTTGGCGCTCATGCCCAGGAGTTCACACATGCTCAAGCCTCGATGGGTTGAAACGCGCGCCTGCGAGCGGGTCGGTCAGGATCACAGTTTGGGTTCGACGCGATAACGACCGCTGGCGGGCGCCGGAGCATCAGGCGCTGGCGGTTGACCGGCGAAGCGCCCTGCCGGTGGTTCTGCGTAGGGCTCGTCATGCTCCTTATGCTCCGCTGCAGCCTGTGCGGCGGCCGCTTCGGCATGGGCGAGACGGGCTTTTTTCTTGCGCAGAAACGGCAGGCGGATCAAGGCAAAAACGAGGTAAAGGCCCAGCGCGACGGCGCCATAGGTGGCCAGGTCAAGCACGGCGCGCCAGACGTTGTTGCCGACCTTCAGCGCCAGGTCCAGCACGCTGATCGCCAGCGCCGGGGCGTATTGATCCCTGGCGGGATCAACAAACGTCGGGCAGAACAACAGCACCGCGCCGATCACCCGCAGCGGCTCGCGCAGGTAGCGCCACATCCAGCCGGTCAGCTTGAACCACACCCACAGACAGCCCAACGCGGCGAACGCGTAGAGGCCCCAGGCAATCAGATAGTCGTTGTCGGTCATGACGTCCGTGGTAAGGCAGGTAAAGAGGCGCTTATGATAACGGCTTTTCACCAGCCCGGCTTCCCCGGCTTCAGTTATCGGTCTGCTGGCTGTGCAACGCCAGGCAGCGCGACCGGTCCCTTACAGATGAGCCCAACGTGAGAGAGCCCAGCATGCCTTCCGCCCCTGACTTTTCCAGTGCCCCTATTGCCCGCAAGGCCGAGGGCAGCGATCCCTATGCATGGCTGCAAAACCGCGACACCGATGAAGTGCTCGATTACCTGAAGGCCGAAAACGCCTGGCAGGAGCAGCAACTCGCCGATTTGCAGCCGTTGCGCGAGACCCTGTTTCAAGAGATCAAGGACCGCATTCTCGAAACCGACCTGTCTCTGCCCTCCCCTTGGGGTCCGTATCTCTACTACACGCGCACCACCGAAGGCGACGAATACGCCCGTCACTATCGATGCCCGCGTCCGGCAGACGACGCCCTGACGATCGACGAAAGCGCCGAAGAGTTGCTGCTTGATCCCAACGCGCTGGCGGGCGGCGGCTTCTTTTCCCTCGGCGCGTTCAGCATCAGTCCTGACCATCAGCGTCTGGCGTACAGCCTCGACACCAGCGGCGAGGAGGTTTATCAGCTGTTCGTCAAGGAGTTGAGCAACGGCGTGGTCAGCACGCTGCCGTTTGAAGATTGCGATGGCAGCATGACCTGGGCCAATGACAGCCAGACCCTGTTCTTTGGTGAACTGGACGACACGCATCGTCCGCACAAGCTTTATCGCCACACGCTGGGCGACACCGGCGCGCAGCTGATTTTCACCGAGCCCGATGGACGCTTCTTCCTGCACTGCTATCGCAGCAGCTCGGAGCGGCAACTGATTCTGGGGCTGGACAGTAAAACCACCAGCGAAGCCTGGGTGCTGGATGCTGACACACCCGACCAGGCTTTTGCGTGCATCGCGCCGCGCAGCGAGGGTCACGAGTATTCGGTAGACCATGGCCTGATCGAAGGTCAATGGAGCTGGGTGATCCGCAGCAACCAGGACGGCATCAACTTCGCGCTCTATCACGCGCCCGAACAAGCCCATGGCATACCCGAGCGTGGCGACTGGCAGAACCTGATTGCCCACAGCGAGACGGTCATGCTTGACGGCTTCAGCCTCAACGCCAAAGGCCTGACCCTCAGCCTGCGCGAGGGTGGGTTGCCGATCGTCGAGGTTCACCCGCAAAGTTTGCCGGCGTATCGCGTACAACTCCCGGATGCTGCATACAACCTGTATGTCCAGGACACTCTTGAATTTGACAGCGACAGGATTCGCTTGCGCTATCAGTCACTGAATCGCCCCCCGCAAGTGTGGCAGCTGTCACTGGCCACCGGGGATCAGGTTGTACTCAAGGAGACGCCGGTACTGGGCGTGTTTGATGCCGATGCCTACGTCAGCCAGCGGTTGTGGGCCACCGCGCCCGACGGTGCGCAAGTGCCGATCAGCCTGGTGGTCAAACGTGAACTGGCCGGTCAGACCGTTCCGCTTTACCTGTACGGTTACGGGGCGTATGGCGCGAGCCTGGACCCATGGTTTTCTCATGCGCGTCTGAGCCTGCTTGATCGCGGTATCGCCTTTGCCATCGCACATGTGCGCGGGGGCGGTGAGCTGGGCGAGGCCTGGTACCGCGATGGCAAACAGGAGAACAAACAGAACACGTTCAGCGACTTCATTGCCTGCGCAGAGCACCTGGTGGCGAAGAGGCTGACGACAGCCGAGCAATTAGTGATCAGTGGCGGCAGCGCCGGTGGTCTGTTGATCGGCGCCGTCGTGAACCAGCGTCCCGAGCTGTTCAAGGCGGCCATCGCCGAGGTGCCATTCGTCGACGTGCTGAATACGATGCTCGACCCCGAGTTGCCGCTGACCGTCACCGAGTATGACGAATGGGGCAATCCGCAGGAGCTGGAGGTCCATGCGCGGATCAAGGCTTACGCGCCCTACGAAAACGTCGCGCCGCAGGATTATCCCGCCATGCTGGTCATCGCTGGCTATAACGACAGCCGAGTGCAGTATTGGGAAGCCGCCAAATGGGTAGCGAAACTGCGCGACCTGAAAACCGACGATCATCCGCTCCTGCTCAAGACCGAGCTGGGTGCAGGGCACGGTGGCATGAGCGGGCGTTACCAGGGATTGCGTGACGTGGCCCTTGAATACGGATTTATCCTCAAAGTGCTGCAAATGGCCTGACAACACCTGCGCCTGCAGGCTGTCACATGGGAGGCCCCGGCACATCACACCGGGGCACCTGGCGGCCGGCCAGCGCTTCAAGCAATTTTTCAACACACCCAACAAGAACTCGCCATGTCTACATCACTGAACCACGAAATACGCGACATGCTGATGGACTGCGGTCTGTTTGTCGCCCTGACACCGGCTGAATTTACTGCAGCGGCAGGCTATTTCAGCATCAGCAGCATTGAGAAGGGCGACGCGATCTTCAACGAAGGCGACGCGGGCACCTTCATGTGCATCATTCACTCCGGCACGGTCTCGGTGCGCAAGCTCAACGGTGAGGGAATGGCTGTGGAGACTGCCATTCTGCGCAGCGGCCGGGCGTTTGGCGAGATGGCCGTGCTGGACGGAGAGCGCCGCTCGGCGACCTGCGTTGCCGCGTCTTCGTGCTACCTGCTGAACCTGGGCAAGGACTCTCTGGACAAGATGCTCAATGAAGCGCCGAAGGCAGCGGCCAAGATCATCCGCGCCATCGCCGTGGCGATGTCGAAACGGCTTCGCATGATGGATGGGCAAGTCGTGGCGCAGCAGGACTGAACAGGTTGCATTGACCTTCAGGACGGGACACACGGAGACAGTCGAATGTCTGCACAGCCGGTTTGCCAGCAAGCCGGCTCCCGCAGGACGATGCTGTCAAATTTGGTTCAAGGATTGGGCTTGGTCGCCGGCTGCAGTCCTGGCAATGGTTCGTCTTCTTTCGGCGGGCCAGGCTGGGGAATCTTCGGCAATAACGGCGGGTTGCCTTGCCCGCCTGCGTGGGGAACGCCGGGCGGTGCGACTTGCGGATAGGGAGTCGGTGTTGCAGTGCCGGGAGAACCGGCGGACGCAGCAATCGGCTCCGGCGTATTCAGGACAGGCTGCAAGGTCTCGGCAAATGCCTGCGATGCGCCGAGCACAGTGATGAAAATCGTCAGTAGAATGGAGCACTTCATCGTTGGCCTCCCCTGCCAATCTATCGCTTCCCGCTCAGGCTACTCCTGCGCAAGGCATTGCGCTCTGACAAATTGCGCTGCAGGCGGTTTGCCCCTTTTTGAACGAGTTATCCATGAAACGTTTTGTTCTGCTCGACACCACTCCGATCCCAGATAACGGCGGCGCCTTGTGCCTGTTCGAGTACGGCGAAGATTTCGTGATCAAGATTCAGGGCGGTGACGGCGGCCAACTGATGAACACCCGCATGCATGGCTCTGAAGACGCGCTGGCTGAAATCCCCTGCAAGAAGGTGGCGTCGCGTACCCACCCGCGAGTGCTGATCGGCGGGCTTGGGATGGGTTTCACCCTGGCCTCGGCGCTCAAGCATCTGGGCAAGAACGGCGAAGTGGTGGTCGCCGAGCTGGTGCCCGGCGTGGTCGAGTGGAATCGCGGGGCGCTGGGCGAAAAGTCGGGCAATCCGTTGCAGGACCCGCGCGCCAGAGTAGTGGTTCAAGACGTTGCTCAGGTACTCAAGGCCGAGCCTCAGGGCTTTGACGCGATCATGCTGGATGTCGATAACGGCCCGGAAGGCCTCACGCAGAAGTCCAACAGCTGGTTGTATTCCGTCGGCGGACTTGCCGCCTGCGCCAGTGCCTTGCGGCCCAAGGGGGTGCTGGCGGTGTGGTCGGCCAGCGCTGACGCCGCCTTCAGCGACAAACTGCGCAAAGCGGGTTTCAAGGCCGAAGAGGTCAAGGTGTATGCCCACGGCAACAAGGGCACCCGCCACACCATCTGGATCGCCGAAAAACTCAAGGGCTGATTTTACGGCGACACGCTAGACTGGCCGCAAAGCCTCCATTGCCAACAGAACATGAAACAGGTGACGCCATGAGTTCGGCCAACACGCCAACCAATACCTCCAAGCTGGACCGCATCCTCGCCGACGCCCAGCGCGACCGCGAAATGGGCTATCGCGACAAGGCTCTGCGCATGTACCCGCATGTGTGCGGCCGCTGCGCTCGAGAATTCGCGGGCAAACGCCTGAGTGAGCTGACGGTCCACCACCGCGATCACAACCACGACAACAATCCCCAGGACGGTTCCAACTGGGAGCTGCTGTGCTTGTATTGCCACGACAACGAGCACTCGCGTTACACCGATCAGCAGTATTTTTCAGAAAGCTCCACGAGCAGCCCGAAAACCGCCAAAGCGACCCACAACCCCTTCGCCGCACTGGCGGGGTTGATGAAGAAGGACTAGCAAGGCAGCCGCAAGTTTTAAGCTGCAAGCTGCAAGCTGCAAGCAAGGGCAAGGGCAACGGCGGCGCTCATGAAGTTACCGATTGCCCGGCTTGGGGCTTGGGGCTTGGGGCTTGGGGCTTGGGGCTTGTGGCTTGAGGCTTGAGGCTTGAGGCTTGAGGCTTGCCGCGGCTTCTTCCCCTATAATCCCGCGCTTTCTCTTATGAGCACCCTCCCCCGTGGCCAACAAACGCTATGCCTGCATCGGCTTGTTCAATCCCAAATCCCCGGAAAACGTTGGTTCGGTGATGCGCGCAGCAGGCTGCTACGGCGTCGCGTCGGTGTTTTACACCGGCAAGCGCTACGAGCGTGCGCGTGATTTTGTGACCGACACCAAGAAAATCCATCAGGACATCCCGCTGATCGGCATCGATGATCTGAGAAAAATCATTCCGCTGGGCTGTGTGCCGGTGGCCGTGGAATTAGTCGACGGCGCACGCGCGCTTCCCGAATACACCCACCCGGACCGCGCTATTTACATTTTTGGCCCGGAAGACGGCTCGCTCGATAAGGAAATCCGCGATTGGTGCGAGGACGTGGTGTACATCCCCACCACGGGGTGCATGAACCTGGCCGCGACGGTCAACGTCGTGCTCTACGACCGCATGGCGAAGGGCAACAACACCCGCTCCGGCCCCCAGTTCGGCAGGGAAACAGATCGCACTTGATCCATGCGCGAAGACGAAACGCATTGAACAGTTTGCGCTTGTGACAGTCAGCTTTAAGGACCCTATCCCTTCACGGAGAACACATCATGAGCGACACCCCGATCGTTGAACGCATCGAACGACCTTTGCACGACTACCCGGAGCAGAACGTACAGGGCTGGGAGCGCATTGGCTCGCTGGCGGGTGGTGTATTGATGATGGGCAAAGGCCTGCGCCGCGGCGGCATCTTCGGTCTGGTTCAGTTGGCCATTGGCGGCGCCGTATTGGCTCGCGGCATTACCGGCCACTGCTCGGCCAAGGCATTGGTTGACAAAAGCCGCAGTGAAATGGACGTCGCCCGCTCGCGCATCAAGCAGGCCGGCGCTGAGCTGAGCAAGCTGAAGACCAAAGCCGAAGTGGCCGTTGAAGACGCTGTCGACACCGGTGTTGACGCGTTGAAAGGCCCGAAAGGCGTCTGATTGACGTGGCTGCGCCGGCTGCTTCTTCTCCAGAGGCACCGGCGCAATGCCTGTCTGCGGCGGCCAGCAACGGCTTGGCCTGCTGAAGGCGAGATGCGCGCCTCATGATTTCCCCCACTACTGTCGATCCCGCAGCAGTTTTCGCGGAAGCAGACTTACACTCGAAGCATGGGCTTCATCCCGCGCGAAAAATCAGATGGTCCTCCCAGTCGTCCTCGGGCACGGTGCCTTCGGCGAGCATGCGTCCGGATTGCGAGATGCGCTGCTTGTGCACTTGTTCTCGGTCGCCGCAGACCAGATGGTGCCAGAGCGGGAGGTCTTTGCCCTCGCTCACCAGGCGGTAACCGCAGGTCGGTGGAAGCCACTTGAATTCATCCGCCTGGCCAGGCGTGAGCTGGATGCAGTCCGGGACCTGCGCCCGACGGTTGGGGTAGTCGGTGCAGGCGCAGGTGTTGAGGTCCAGCAGCTTGCAGGCGATGCGCGTGTAATAGACGCTGCCGTCGTCCTCGTCTTCGAGCTTTTGCAGGCAGCACAGACCGCAGCCGTCACACAGCGACTCCCACTCGACTGCGTCGAGTTGCGCGAGGGTTTTGCGTATCCAGAAGGGTTCTACTTTGGCGGCCATGGTTCTCGCGCAACAGCGCTCGGGCGGTAAAAGGGCCGCCAGTCTAGAGGCACGCAGCGGTTGGGCCAAGCATTGGCGACTGCCGGTCAAAGAGCCGCTTTGCCCATGCCAAGCCGATGCGCAACGCAGCGGGGTTGTCAGCCCCCGCGCGGCGCAGTAGCTTTAGCCCCACGCAGGCGAATCAACCATCGTCCGCGCCTTCGAAAGCCCTCCCATGATGCCTGCCGGCCACGGCCCATCTGAATGATCTCGTTGCCATTGCTACCCGGGCAGCGTGCTTCCCTATCAGGATCAACTTCATGAGCGCCAATCCACGTGTCCCTGACCATGCCATCGACCCGCAATTCATCGAGCGCTGGTCGCCACGCGCTTTCAGCGGCGAAAGCATTCCCGAAGAAACGCTGCTGAGCTTTTTCGAAGCAGCGCGCTGGGCGCCTTCGGCCTACAACTCCCAGCCCTGGCGGTTTCTTTACGCCCGCCGCGATACGCCGAACTGGGAGCGCTTCCTCGGCCTGTTGAATGAATTCAATCGCGGCTGGGCGCAACAGGCCTCGGCTCTGGTAATCATTATTTCGAAGACGAGCTTCACCGCCCCCGGCGCGACCGAAGAGACACCGGCGCTGTGGCACACCTTCGACACGGGTTCGGCGTGGGGATATCTGGCGCTGCAAGCGAGTCTCAGCGGCTGGCACACCCATGGGATGGCCGGTTTCGATCAAGAACTGGCTCGCCAGGAGCTGAAGATTCCTGAGAATTACGCGGTGCATGCCGCCGTGGCGATCGGCAAGCTGGGCGATAAATCGACGCTTGCCGAGTACCTTCAGGCCCGCGAAATGCCGAGCCCGCGTCGGCCGCTGGCTGAATTGGCAGCTGAGGGGGATTTCAGTTTGTAGGGAAAGGACGGAGCGAAGGATCGCGCTGCTTTTGTGGGACCGGCTTTAGCCGGGAAGGCGTCGGGAGCCACGCCTCAAAATGGATGGCGTACACATCGGCCTCTTCCCGGCTGAAGCCGGTCCTACAAAGTGCTCAATAACCCTTGGCGAAGTCCACTTCTCCGCGCAGCGCCTCTCCCGCTGCGTAGGCTCTGAAGTTGTCGACAAACAGTTGGGTCATGGCCGGTGGCGAAGTGGGCGCGGAGCTGTGCCCTGTCAGCAACAGGCCCCATGCGGTCCAGAACGGGTGACGCTGGGGCAGCGGCTCCTGACGGCAGACGTCGATGACCGCCCCGGCCAGGTGCCCAATTTTCAGCGCCTCAACCAGATCAGCATCGACCACCGCCGTGCCACGACCAACGTTGATAAACAACGCCGAGGGCTTGAAGCAGGCAAACAGTTTCGCGTTGTAAAGGTCATGGGTGTGCGGCGTGTTGGGCAGCAGGTTGATGACAAAGTCAGCCTCTGCCACAAGACGCGGCAGATCCTCCAGCGCAGCCACTTCAACGAACGGCGCCTGAACCCGCGCGCTGGAAGCGATGCCATACAGCTCGACACCAAACGGCACAAGGAACTGCGCCACCTGCATGCCGATGTCGCCCGTTCCGACGATCAACGCCTTGCGTCCGGCCAGGCTCTGGGCCATGCGGTTGTCCCACTTGCGCTCAACCTGGCTGACCAGTCGCGCCAGGACCTCGCGTTCATGCACCAGCATGTAGGTCAGCACGAACTCGGCCATCACCTGACCGAAAATACCCACAGCACGGGTCAGCTGATAATCACGGTACAGACCGTCAGCCAGCAGCGGCGTGACGCCCGCCCAGGTGGACTGCAGCCATTTGGGTTTGTGGCCCTGACGCAACAGGTTGGCCAGCAAGTCGGGCTGGCCAAGCCAGACAGGTGCCTCTGCGGCCATTTTCGACAGTTCAGCGGAATGACCGCTGCTCAGCACTTCGATGTCCGGGGCAGTCTTGCGAAGGAGTTCGGTGTAGACGGGGTAATCGTGTTCGGCGATCAGAACGCGCATGGATTCAAAACTCGATAAACAGGGCATGCGGCCGTACAGCGTCCGCAGCCGGGCATGAGTGTCCCGACTGGCCTGACGCGTGCAACGGCCCGGTGTACCCCTGCGATGAATTGCAGGGTCAGTTAAGCGTTACATAGGGTCGTTGCGGCGCAACAGCTCTTCCGGCAAGTGCTCGATGTACTCGTCTTCGGCCGGTGGCATCTGCAGGTGGTAGCCCTGCTTTTCCAGATTGGCGAGCACGGCGTGGATGTCCTCGCGGGCCAGTGCGCGCTCAGGAGACAGCACCAGGTCGAAGGCATGGTGCGGCTTGCCGAATGCCGTCAGCAACTCCTCCGGAACGCGCTCCAGGGCGTCGCTCTTGAGGACATACAGGTACATTTCGTTCCTGCGCGGGCTGCGATAGATAGAGCAAATACGTTTCAAGGCTGTTCTCCGACGTTGGCCAGGCTGTCGAGCAGCATCTGGCCCATCAATTCGCGGCGCCAGCCACGCAACGAATCGGGCAGTTTATAAGGGCCGTCCGGGTAACCGGTCTTGAGCAAGGCCTCGAGGGTCTTTTTGCGCAGCATCAATTCCGGCGCCATGTCCAGGCGTTCGGCTTGCTGCTGGCCAATGGCGCGCAGGCTTTTGAGTACGTTGGACGCTTCGATCGGCAGCGGCTCGGGTAGCGCCGGGGGCCATTGATCCGGCGAGACACTGCCGGCTTTCTTGATCAGGTCGAGCAGGAACTCGCCGTCCTGGCGCACGGTTTTGGGGTGCATGTCATCGATTTTCGCCAGCGCGGCAAGATTGTCCGGCTGGGACTTGGCCAGCGGCCACAGCGAGTGCTCGCGCAGCACGCGGTTGCGCGGCTGATTGCGCAAGCGCGCCTGCTGCTCGCGCCAGGCGCACAATTCGCGCAGCACCGCGAGTTGCGCACGCGACAGCTTCCACGCCAGCTTGGCGTCGCGATACGCGTCGTAGGGATCGGTCTCACGACGAAGATTGGCCACCAGCTCGGCGCCGTCCTCCAGCACCCATGCATACTTTTCGTCGGACAGACGGGGGCGCAGGAGGTTGTAGACTTCGGCCAGATGCACGGCGTCTTCTGCCGCATAGCTGATCTGGGTATCCGACAGCGGGCGCTGCAGCCAGTCGGAACGCGTTTCGCCTTTCGGCAAATCGATGTTCAGGACTTCCTGCACCAGGCGCGAATAACCCATGGAGAAACCCAGGTTCAGGTAGGCCGCCGCCAGCTGCGTATCAAACAACGGCACGGGCAGGCTACCCGTCAGGCGCAGCAGCACCTCAAGGTCTTCACTGCAGGCGTGAACGACTTTGATGACGTCGGGGTTTTCCAGCAACGCGGCCAGAGGTTTCCAGTCGCTGATCAACAACGGGTCGATCAGGTAAGCGCGTGAACCGTCGCCAATCTGCAACAGCGCGGCGATGGGATAGAAGGTGTCGACACGCATGAACTCGGTGTCGAGCGCCACATAAGGCAGGGTCTGCCACTGTGCGCAATGGTCGGCGAGGCTATCGTCGTCGCGAATCCAGTGAATATCGATGGCCACACGGCTCTCCCTCGAAGAATGGCGCGCAGTATATATCGCTACATGCGGTTACCGGGCATCCGTCCTGCAAGTCTCGATCAACTTCATGTTCGACGAACCTGAATCAGGCTAGCCAGACCGGTCGCCCATCGGATCATTCACCGGCCTTGCGCAGCACGTACACACGCCACATGGCGTAGCCAGGCAAAAAGTCACGGTGACCGACGATCCTGAACCCGGCGTGAGAAAACTCGGCTTCAATGTCGCTGCGGCACACCACAAACCGATTGCGCGGCGCGAACGTACCCGGCGCGAGCTGCCCCAGCTGACGTTTGCGGCGCCAGGCCTTCACGTTACCGTCCACCCACAGCGCAACAATGGCGGTGTCACGGGTCACTCGATGAAACTCGTCGAGCACCGCGCCGCGTTTTTCACTGTCGCCCAGATGATGAAACAGCCGCATGCAAAAGATACAGTCCACTGCGTTTGCTGACAGGCCGATGGAGAAAGCCGAACTTTGAAACGTACGGATGCGCTTGCGCACCTCATTTGCGGTCTGCGCCTCGGCGTGCGCCAGCATGTCTGTAGAGGGATCGGCGGCGAGTATGACCCGGTTGGCGTGCTCGGCCAGCACCGGCCAGAAGCGCCCGGAACCCGACGGCACGTCCAGCACCAGTCCGGGCTCACCGGCATCGCGCAACGCCATCCGCACCAATTGCGCATCGCGCCATGAGCTCAGACGTCGACGAAGCGTGTGGGGATGTTCAGGCACGGAATGTTCCATGCCGGGCTTGTTGCGCGCGGACTCATTCATTGGCCAGTACCCCGTCCGTATAAATCCCCCGACAGCCCGCAAACATATCCAGCGCCGGGTTATAGACGCTCGTGCGCACCTGCAACAGGCCCAACATTGAGTGAAAAAGATTGTCCTGACTGAGCGGTGCATTCCGTTCTTTTTGCAGACAATGGGTGTCCACGGCGAAGGACTGCTGATAGTTATCGGAAAACCAGGCGAGCATCGGCACGTGTTTCTGTTGATCAGGCGCCAGCATATAAGGCGTGCCGTGCAAGAACAGGTTGTACTCGCCCAGCGACTCGCCATGATCGGAGAGATAAACCATGGCCGTGTCTACTTTGTTTTGGTTATTGCGCAATATATCAATCAGCGACGCCAGCACATGATCGGTGTACAGCAGCGTATTGTCATAACCGTTGACGATACTTTCGCGCGAACAGTTGTTAAGCGCGTTGCTCTCGCAGACCGGCGTAAACTTTTCAAACGCCTTGGGATAACGCTTGAAATATTCAGGGCCGTGGCTGCCCATCTGATGAAGTACCAGCACGGTGTCCTTGTCCAGCGAGTCAATGAAATGTTGCAAGCCCTGCAACAGAATCTCGTCCCGGCATTCATTGTTGGCGCACAGCACCGGGTCCTTCAAGTTACTCACGTCCTGCAGCGTTACCCGATCACACGTGCCTTTGCAGCCTGACTGGTTGTCGCGCCAGATGACGTCCAGCCCGGCGCGCTTCAGGACGTCCAGCATCCCTTCCTCGTTGCGCGCAGTGCTGGCGTTGTAATCCTTGCGGCCCATGTTGGAAAACATACAGGGCACCGACACTGCTGTTTCCGTGCCGCAGGAATGCACGTCGGTAAAGGTGAGCAGGCCATTTTCCTTGCTCAACTGAGGGGTAGTATCGCGGTTGTACCCCAGGATCCCGAAGTTCTCCGCTCGCGCGCTTTCGCCCACGACCAGCACCGTCAGCGACTTACGCGTGTGCTGCTGCCAGTCGCCGGCAAGTTTGGCATCCTGTCCGATGCTCACAAACGGCCGTTGCGCAGATTTGACCTGCTCGCTCAAATACCCCACAGAGGCCGCCAGGTAATTGCTCGGCACCACCATCAGGCGCAGTTCATGATGATTACGAAACAGCGACGACAGCCCCTGATAGTTCAACAGCGCTACGCCGCCGATGGCGATCGCGCACACCACAGACACCAGCGCCTTGCTGAGCAACTCACGGGGCCAACGGCGGTAGACGACAGGCGTTTTGAGCAGGATGAGTGAAGGCACCACACCCAGAAAAAACAAATAAGCCAGCAACTTTAAAGACAGCAGATCGCGCACTTCCGTGACATTGGTTTCAGCGAAGTTTCTGAACATCCCCGCGTCAATCATCACACCGTACTGGCTCATGAAATAAGCCACGCCGGCACTGACAAAAAACACCAAAATCAATGCAGGTTTTAATACGCGCTTGAATGCCAACAGCGTGAAAAAAATATTGAAAACGCAGAACACCATCAGCGCAAAAGCACCGCGCAGCAACAGGCCTTTCCCGTCGGAGTCTGTAATTGCAAATAGATGCTGCCAGAGCGTAAGGTTAAACCCGGCCAGTAAAAAAGCGCTGGCAAGCAAAGTGACACGCTCAGGGCGAACTGCTTTTACGTTCAGCATAAAAGTCTGCTTGGTTGGAAATGAGAATATAAAAGCGGAAGGAACCCCGCCGATGCCGCGAACTTTAGGCATCGGGCCATCAATTTTTTGTGAAAAGGATGAGAACGATTGGTGGGGTGGGATTGTCGCGCTCTCCAGCTATTTCGCTGGAAAGCGCAGCGTCAGATTCAGCGCGTATCCACGTAATTATGAGGATCAAAAAGGGGACAGGGATCGCGCCCCACCCCTCAATCCATCCTCAATGATCATCTGCGCCGCCTTCTCGGCGATCATCACAGTCGGCGAGCAGGTGTTGCCGGAGGTGATGCTGGGCATGATTGAGGCATCGACGACGCGCAGACCCACAACGCCGTGCACGCGCAAGCGTTCGTCAACCACTGCGTCACGGCCCTGCCCCATCTTGCAGGTGCCGACGGGGTGAAAGATCGTGGTGCCGATAACGCTGGCTGCCTGGCGCAGCTCTTCCTCGGTTTGCAAGTCTGCGCCAGGCAAGTATTCGACCGGCTCGAAGCGGGCGAGCGCGGGCGCCGCGGCAATGCGACGGGTCAGGCGAATCGCATCGGCAGCGACCTTGAGGTCGGTGTCGTGGCTCAGGTAATTGGGGCGAATGATGGGCGTGGCATCGGCCAGCGCTGAGCGAATCTCCACGCTGCCACGGCTCTGCGGACGCAAATCGCAGACCGATGCGGTGAACGCCGGAAAACCGTGCAGCGGCTCGCCGAAGCGCTCAAGAGACAACGGCTGGACGTGATATTCAAGATTGGCGGTTGACTGCTCCGGCCCTGAACGCGCGAACGCGCCCAATTGACTCGGCGCCATGGCCAACGGGCCGCTGCGATTGACGGCGTAGCGCAGCCCCATATTCATCTTGCCCCACAGGCTACCCGCCATTTTATTCAGCGTCTGGCCGTTGCTGACTTTGTAGATCAGGCGCAGCTGCAGATGATCCTGCAAATTGGCGCCGACGCCGGGCAGCTCGTGCCGCACACCAATTCCAAGCTTCTCCAGCAACCCTCGCGGCCCGATGCCTGAGCGCTGTAGCACCATGGGCGACCCGATTGCCCCGCAGCAGAGAATGATTTCGCGCCGGGCGTGAAGCATTTTCTCTTGCCCGTTTACGCGAGCCAGCACCGCGCTGGCTCGACTGTTTTCAAGCACCACGCGCGATACTTCTGCCCCGGTGATCACTGTCAGGTTGGGTCGCTTCAATACCGGCCGCAGAAAGGCTTTGGACGCATTCCAGCGCACTCCGCGCCGTTGATTGACCTGAAAATAGCTGCATCCCTCATTGTCGCCGCTATTGAAATCGGGAATAGACGGGATGCCGGTCTGAGCCGCCGCCTCACGAAAGGCGTCCAGCAATTTCCAGGACAGACGCTGTTGTTCGACTCGCCATTCGCCTTGCCCGCCATGAAGTTCCGAGTCTCCTGCATAGTGATCTTCGGAGCGTTTGAAGAACGGCAACACTTCTTTCCAGCTCCAGCCTTTGTTGCCCTGCTCTGCCCAATCGTCGTAGTCGCGGGACTGACCGCGCATGTAGATCATGCCGTTGATGGACGAACAACCGCCCAACACCTTGCCGCGAGGATAGTTGAGGGCACGACCTCCGAGTCCAGGCTCCGCTTCGGTCTTGAAACACCAGTCAGTGCGCGGATTGCCGATGCAATACAGATACCCCACCGGTATATGAATCCAGGCGTAATTGTCCTGGCCGCCGGCTTCGAGAAGCAGCACCCGGTGCGCGGGATTTTGAGAAAGCCTGTTGGCCAAGAGGCACCCCGCCGGGCCTGCGCCGACGATGATGTAGTCGTAGAGACTCACGTCCGTTTGCATGCGGCCTCGCTTGTGTTGTTATTTTTATCCGAGGTTCATCCTGATGTTTTTCGCCACAAAACTAAAGACCGCCGCATGTGTCCATGGGCGGTCTTTATTTTGAAGCTCTGGCCGTCAGCGGCGGTGCGTTACACCGCGCTGCGACGGTAGCTGCGGTAGTTGGGCATCCAGAAGTTGCGCTCTATGGCTTCAACGAGCATTTCTTCGGTGGTCTCCAGCGCAAAACCCTCAGCCTGAGCCTGCAACGCAACGGCGAGGGCGATCTTCTTGCTCACCTGTTGAATCTCCTTGAGCGGCGGCAATACCGCATCACCTTTGCCCGTCACCATCGGCGAGCACTCTGCCAACGCATTGGAAGCCGCCATCAGCATTTTGTCCGTGATGCGCGTCGCCTTCGACGCCACGACCCCAAGGCCGATGCCCGGGAAGATGTAGGAGTTATTGCACTGAGCGATATGGAACGTGCGATCACCCACGGTGACAGGGGCAAAGGGGCTGCCCGTTGCGACCAGCGCGTCGCCATTGGTCCAGGTCAGAACTTCCTGTGGAGTGACTTCCACTTTAGAGGTTGGGTTGGACAACGGCATGACCAGCGGCTTGGCACAGTGCTTATGCATCTCTCGGATCACTTGCTCGGTGAACAGACCACGTTGGCCCGACACACCGATCAGCACCGTAGGCTTGCCGTTGGCGACGACGTCCAGCAATTCGGGCGAGCCTTCGCCGCTAGACCAACCCTCAACATCGCCAGACTTCTGCGCGAGGTTCTTCTGGAAGTCCAGCAGGTTGTCCATGCTGTCCGTGAGCAGCCCGAAGCGATCAACCATCATCACGCGTTTGCGCGCTTCGGCTTCGCTCAAGCCCTCGATCACCATCGCCGCGATGATGTGCTCGGCAATCCCGCAACCCGCCGACCCCGCGCCCAGGAACACGACCCGCTGCTGGCCGAGGGTTTCGTTCTTCGCCTTGCACGCCGCCAGCAATGTGCCCACGGCAACCGATGCCGTCCCCTGAATGTCGTCGTTAAAGCAGCACAGCTCGTCGCGGTACTTTTCCAGCAGCGGCATGGCGTTGGTCTGGGCGAAATCCTCGAACTGCAGCAGCACGTCCGGCCAGCGGCTCTGCACGGCCTCGATGAACAGCGCAATGAAGTCTTCGTACTCTTTGCCGGTCACGCGCTCATGGCGCCAGCCCATGTACATCGGGTCGTCCAGCAATTCTTTGTTGTTGGTGCCCACGTCGAGCACGATCGGCAAGGTGTAAGCCGGGCTGATGCCACCGCATGCGGTGTACAGCGACAATTTGCCGATCGGAATGCCCATGCCACCAATGCCCTGATCGCCCAGCCCAAGGATGCGCTCGCTGTCCGTGACCACGATGATTTTGATGCGATCTTTGGTCGCGCTGCGCAGGATGTCATCGATGCGATCGCGTTCAGGGTAAGAAATGAACAGCCCGCGGTGGGTGCGGTAGATTTTCGAGAATTCCTGACACGCCTGACCTACCGTCGGGGTGTAGATAATGGGCAGCATCTCGTCGAGGTGCGAATCCAGCAAGCGGAAGAACAGCGTTTCGTTGTTGTCCTGAATGGAGCGCAGATAAATATGTTTATCCAGGTCACTCGCGCACTGCTGGTACTGGCTGTAAACGCGGGTGACCTGCTCTTCGATGGTTTCTACGTTCTGTGGCAGAAGGCCAACCAGATTGAAATCGATGCGTTCCTGCGGCGTGAATGCACTGCCCTTGTTGAGCAGCGGCATCTCCAGCAAGGAAGGGCCGGCGTAGGAAATGTATAAAGGTCGCGAGGTCTTGGTCATTTGCAGTGATCGCCTTTTCTCTGTTTGCTCTATCAATACGTAGTCGAAACGACGCCCGGAGGTCGGATACCACACGACGCTCGATACGGGACTCCGCCCGAAGAAATAGGGGGTGAAAACAGGGTGCCTATCTTACTCGCCTGAAATCGATTGCGACATTTTGTCGCCTGTTGATTGCGCCATGATGGCCGGATTTCATCAAACCAATCAGCAACGCCCTACCGAGTGGAAACTGATCAGGCTTGCACGGTCACGCGAGAGACCACGGCATAGCGTTGCGCTCAAGTCAGGTGCCGGTGTTCAGTTAAGGTCACGCCGGGACCGCAGCAAAATACATCGCGCATTGAACTGGCGATGAGCCATCGCAGTCACATTGATATCAAACCGGAGATATTAATGTCAGGCCAGCGCATCTTTCGCATCCACTACCGCTTTCTGGGGGAGCACCGTGTATTTCTCCAACCCGATTCAAAGTTGAATGAAGCAGATGCCTGGTACTACGCCTGCCTGCATGCGGGGGTTGGCGTGTTGCACAACGTGTCGAAGACAAGAGAAGAGCTGAGCGCCCTGATCGCTCATGGACGTCGGTATGGATTGACGGCGGTGCGCTGGGCGGAATGGGCTTAGGTTGGATGCCGATGGCGCTTCTGACAGCGCCAGCGACTGAAGCGAAGTGAAACTTGCTCCTTTTTTTGCGCAAAAAAAAGCCCCAGAAGCATGGCTTCTGGGGCTTTTCAAATAATGGCGGAGAGATAGGGATTTGAACCCTAGGTACTGTCGCCAGTACAACGGATTTCGAATCCGTCCCGTTCGGCCACTCCGGCATCTCTCCAACGGCGCGCATCATAACAGGTCGTTTAAAGAACGCGAATCCTTTTTAAGGATTTTTTCGCGTTCTTTCAGGTGCTTGCAGCATTTTGCGGGCGCAGCAACGGATCAGAGCGGTACGCCGAGACGCTGAGCGACTTCTTCGTACGCTTCAATGACATCGCCCAAGCCCTGACGGAAGCGGTCCTTGTCCATTTTCTTGCGGGTTACTTTGTCCCACAGGCGGCAGCCGTCAGGGCTGAACTCGTCGCCAAGCACGATCGAGCCATCGCTGAACACGCCGAACTCAAGCTTGAAGTCGACCAACAGCAGGCCGGCATCGTCAAACAGCCTGGTCAGGACTTCGTTGACTTTGAGGGACAGCTCTTTCATGCGAACCAATTGCTCGGCGGTGCCCCAACCGAACGCCACGACGTGGGAATCATTGATGAACGGATCGCCCTTGGCGTCGTCCTTCAAAAACAATTCGAACGTGTAAGGGTTCAGCTTCATGCCCTCCTCCACGCCCAGGCGCTTGACCAGGCTGCCGGCGGCGTAGTTACGAACGACGCACTCGACCGGGATCATGTCGAGCTTTTTGACCAGCACTTCGTTGTCGGCCAGCAGTTTGTCGAACTGGGTCGGAATGCCAGCAGCTTCGAGCTTCTGCATGATGAAGGCGTTGAACTTGTTGTTCACCATGCCTTTGCGGTCGAGCTGTTCGATGCGCTTGCCGTCGAACGCCGAGGTGTCGTTGCGGAACACAAGGATCAAGCGGTCAGCGTCATCGGTCTTGTAAACCGACTTGGCTTTGCCGCGGTAGAGTTCTTCACGTTTTTCCATGATGGGCTCCGCTTGCTGAATGATGTGGGCGAATCGCCCGTTTGGGACGTCAGGCGATTTCACGCCAGTCGAGCCCGGAATCCTGATCGGCCAATTGTAGCCAGTCTGCGTCGCAGCCAAGGGTGTCGACGAAGCATTGCCGGGCCAGATGCGGCAGGTTGTTCTTGCTGCTCAGATGGGCCAGCACCAGGTGTTGCAAGTCCTGCCACCCAAGCTCATTCACCAGGCTGGCGGCCTGATGGTTGTTCAGATGGCCCCGGTCCCCGCCTACACGCTGCTTGAGGAAGTACGGGTACTGACCACGGGCAAGCAGATCGCGACAGTGATTGGATTCGACCATCAGCGCATCCAGCCCGCGATAGCTGTCCAGCACTACCGGGCAATACGAACCCAGATCGGTCAGCAAGCCGAAGCGACGGCGCCCGTCGTTAAAGACGAATTGGGTGGGCTCCAGCGCGTCATGAGCCACGGACACCACGTCAATGCTTAAGCCCCCGATGCGCAGGTCCTGCCCACCGGCCAGCCGCAAACCTGCTTCAACCGGCTTGCGCATGCCGCGCAGCGTGCCATCACTGAGGTACACGGGTACATCGTAGCGCCGAGACAGCAAGCCCACGCCATGCACATGATCGGCATGTTCATGGGTCACTAGAATGGCACTGAGCTGTTTGCCGCTGACGCCCAGCCGGTCGAGCCGTCGCTCGGTTTCCCTTAGAGAGAAACCGCAGTCGACCAACACGTAGGTGTCGTTGCTCGCAACCAGTGTACCGTTACCGCGACTGCCGCTACCCAGAACTGCGAAGCGCACTTAACCCAGGTTGTCCTGAATGACGCTCAGCACGCGGCGCGCGATATCCGTCGGGGCTACGGTGTTGATGTTCTTCTCGACCGTTACCTGAACGTTTTCGCCAACCTTACTCAGGCGAACCTGATAACGCTCGGCGCGGGCTTCTTTCTCTTCTTTCGACTCTTCGCTGCCGAACACGCGGCTGAGGAAGCCCGGCTTGTTCTCAGGCTTGTCGGCTTTTTCCGCCAGGTTGATGTAGTACAGACCCAGGCTGCGGTTGATATCCTCAACACGCCAGTCACCCTGATTCAGGGCGCGACCGACGCTTGACCACGCGCGATCCAGGTCTGCACCCAGGTTCAGCACCGGGTTGCCGCTGCCGTCTTCACTGAGGGAAACGCGGCTAGGGGTATCGAAATCACGGGCGGCAAGCAGCGAGACTGACCCGCCCTTCTCGGCCGTGCGGGTCAGGCTGGCGAGCATGTCGTCAGTGAGCACCGAGTCCAGGCCGACGTTGGTGCTGCGTGACGGGAAGGCTGGATCGTCGTTGCTGCCCGCCGGGCGTTGCACGCTGACCACGTAAATTTCACTGGTGTTGCGCTGCACACCCGGCTCGATACGCACACGAACGCGGCTTTCGGTGTTGGCGGCATCGCCACTGGCCCCCATGCGCTTGGCAACCGACGCGGACAATTCATCCATGCGCTGCCAAGTGGTGTTGAATTCACCGGTCTGCGGACGATCTTCGGCGATGCGGAAACCGTTGTCTTCGAAGTACTGATGGGCCACTGGCCAGACTTCGGCAGGGGCGCGCTGGGCCAGAATCCAGCGGTTGTCGCCGCTCTTCTGCAACGTGTAGTCGCCGGAGTCCTGAACGGTGGACAACGGCTGCGGACGCGGCACGTTAAATGCGCCCTTCTGGGTGTCGTCGGCTACGTTGCGCGGGATAGGCAGCAGTGGGTCCAGACGTTTGACTTCCTGAACGCCCTCGGGCAGCTGCATTGGCGGCTTCTGGGTGGCTTCAAGGTAATCGCTGCTGCGATCACGGAAATAACCGTCCTGACCAAAAAGCCAGCTGCAACCGCTGGTGCTGGAGATAATCAAGGCTAGTGCGGAAAGTCCGGCCAGTCGCTTCATTGCGTAGTGCTTCCTCATTAGACCAATACACCGGACTGGCGCAGGGCCTGACGCAGCGGCTCGTGGCAGGACTCGCTGAGCCAGGTGAGTGGCAGACGGATTCCGTCTGGCATCAAACCCATCTCATGCAAGGCCCACTTCACGGGAATAGGGTTCGATTCGATGAACAGTGTCTTGTTGAGCGGCATCAGCTTTTCATGGATGGCGCGGGCGGCGTCGGCATCGCCAGCCATGGCGGCCTTGCACAAATCAGCCATGGCACGCGGAGCAACGTTGGCGGTGACAGAGATATTGCCTTTGCCACCCAGCAGCATCAGTTCCACCGCCGTTGCGTCGTCGCCGGAGTACACCAGGAAGTCACTGCTGACACCGGCGAGAATGTCGCGGGCGCGCTGCAGGTCACCCGTGGCTTCCTTGATGGCAATGATGTTTTTGACTTTCGACAGGCGGATAACGGTCTCGGCTGACATGTCGCAGGCTGTACGGCCAGGCACGTTATACAGAATTTGCGGGATATCGACGGCTTCAGCAATGTGCTTGAAATGCTGATACAAGCCTTCCTGGGTCGGCTTGTTGTAATACGGGGTGACCAGCAGGCAGGCATCGGCACCGGCGTTCTTGGCGTTGGTGGTCAGTTCGACCGCCTCGCGGGTGGAGTTCGCGCCCGTACCGGCGATGACCGGAATGCGGCCGGCAACCTGCTGAACAACACGGCGGATGACTTCGATGTGTTCGTTGACGTCGAGCGTCGCGGACTCACCTGTGGTGCCGACGGCAACAATGGCGTTGGTGCCTTCTTGCAGGTGAAAGTCCACCAGTTTGCTCAAGCTGTCCCAATCGAGACGACCTTGTGCATCCATGGGTGTGACCAGTGCCACCATACTGCCCGCAATCATGCAAACCGCTCCTGCCGGAAAAAGAGAGCGGTAATGGTACTGGCGCCATGATCCTTGCACAAGGCGAGCATTCCCCTCGGCGACGGTTTTCGCTACCCTTCGGTCTTTGATCGGTACGGGTCATCTGCCCGGCTCGTTCGACTGCTCGATTTTGTTGCCAATCACCCCACCCAGCGTCGTTATCGCGCGCCATGACAGGCTCATGGCAGCGACTGGCGGTCGTGGGCCGGGGCAACCTGCAACGTCTTCGTTCGTCGAGCCCGCCGGCACAGGCCCGCTGCGTACCGACCGCTCATCGTTTAGGAATGCTGCATGTCATCCATCCCCACAGTTCGCGAACAATTCCTTGTCATCAGTGCCCTTGGCGCCAACCCAATGGAGCTGACCAACGTGCTGTGCCGCGCCAGTAACGAAAGCCGTTGCTCGGTCGTCAGCTCGCGCCTTACCCGTCATGGTGAATGCAGCGCTCTGATCCTGCAGATCTCCGGCAGCTGGGACGCTCTGGCGCGCCTGGAAACCGGGCTGCCAAATCTGGCCAAGAAGCATGCCTTCACCGTCAACGTAGTGCGCAGTGCCTCCCTGGAAAATCGTCCGGAGGCACTGCCTTATGTGGCCTACGTCAGCTCGGCCTATCGTCCTGACATCATCAATGAGTTGTGCCAGTTCTTCATCGACCACAATGTCGAACTGGAAAATCTGATCTGCGACACCTATCAGGCACCGCAGACCGGCGGCACCATGCTCAACGCGACGTTCACCGTGACGTTGCCGGCCGGCACCCAGATCAGCTGGCTGCGTGACCAGTTCCTGGACTTCGCCGACGCACTCAACCTCGATGCGCTGATCGAACCATGGCGCCCTCAAGCACCGATGTAAGGATTCCCGAATGGCTGTAGAACTCGATCAACCGGTCGCCGACTTCCAGGTGCAGGCCACCAGTGAGCAGGCGGTCACCCTGTCGGGGCTGAAAGGCCAGCAGGTTGTCCTGTATTTCTATCCAAAAGACAGCACGCCCGGCTGCACGACCCAGGGCCAGGGCTTTCGCGATCATCACGCCGACTTCCTGGCCGCCAACACGGTGGTGTTCGGCGTCTCGCGGGACGGGCTGAAATCCCACGAGAACTTCAAGGCCAAGCAGGCGTTCCCGTTCGAGCTGATTTCCGACAAGGATGAGTCGCTGTGCCAGCTGTTCGACGTGATCAAGTTGAAAAAGCTGTACGGGAAGGAATACCTGGGTGTGGACCGCAGCACGTTCCTGATCGACAAGGACGGTGTGCTGCGCCAGGAATGGCGCGGCGTGAAGGTGCCGGGGCATGTTGCAGCAGTGCTTGAAGCTGCTCAGGCACTCGCCAAGGCCTGAGCGCCATGATGTGGGAGTGAGCTCGCTCGCGATCGGATTCGTTTAGTCATCGTCTATTGACCCTGACAACGCCGATCGCGGGCAAGCGCGCTCCTACAAAAGCAAGGCAAAACCTACAACAAAGGCGCCACCGTCGGCTCATTCCGAGGCCAGGCATCCAGCACGGCCTTGAACAGGGTCGCCAGCGGGATCGCAAAGAAAATCCCCCAGAACCCCCACAGCCCGCCGAACAGCAGTACTGCGCAGATGATCGCCACCGGGTGCAGGCTCACGGTCTGCGAAAACAGCAATGGCACCAGCACATTGCCATCCAGCGTCTGGATGATGCCGTAGACCGCCATCAGGTAGATGAACTGATCGCTCCAGCCCCATTGGAACAGCGCGATGAACGCCACCGGCACGGTCACAACTACCGCGCCCACATAGGGCACTACCACCGAGATACCCACCAGCATGGCCAGCAGCGCCGAGTAATTGAGGCCCATGGTGACGAAGGCGACATAGGTGACGATGCCGCAGATGAAGATCTCGATGACCTTGCCACGAATGTAGTTGGCGATCTGTCGATTCATCTCCACCGCTACCCGAGTGATCAGCGTACGTTCGCGAGGCAGATACCCCCTCGCCCACTGGCTGATCATCCGGCGGTCCTTGAGGAAGAAAAACACCAGGATCGGTACCAGTACCAGATAGATCATCATGTTGACCAGCAGCGGCAAGCTGGAGAGGGAAAACGTCAGCGCCCACTGACCGAATTTTCCGACTTCACCACGCGCCACTTCGATCGCCTGTAGCACCTGCTCATCAGACACGAGATGAGGATAGCGCTCCGGGAGGAGTAACAGCAGCGATTGCCACTTGGCGAGCATCCCGGGCAGCTCGTTGAACAGTGTGATCAGTTGATGCCAAAGCAACGGCACCAACACCAGCAGAAACAAGGCCAGCGCCCCCATGAACAAGGCGAAAACCAGCCCCACCGCGCCGCCTTCAGGGACGCGCAGGCGCTCGAGCAGATTCACAAGACCTTGCATCAGAAACGCCAGTACCAGCCCGGCCAGCACCGGGGCGAGCATGCCGCCGAGGGTGAGAACAGCGGTAAACCCTAGAATCAACAGCACCGCCAGCACTACCGCTTCTTCGTCGGAGAAGTAGCGCTGCATCCAGTCGCGAAGCACTTTGAACATCAAATATCCTATGGGTGCGGGAGGTCAGAAGCGCTCACGCTTTACGTAGCCAATACCGGTAAACACCGTCAGCGTTTTCCTCATGCAAAAGCACATGCCCAGCCAGTTTTGCGAAGGTGTTGAAGTCGCGCTGTGAGCCAGCATCCGTGGCCGTCACTTTTAGCACCGCACCGCTGGCCAGCCGATTGAGTTCCATCTTGGCTTTAAGCAAAGGAAGCGGACAGTTAAGACCGCTGGCGTCGAGCTCTGCATCGCAGACCGCGGGTTGTCCTACAGCGTCAGACATCACTTCTCTCCGGCTAGACACATCCGCGTTTGCATAAAGGCAAAACGGCGGAAGAACATTCTTACAAGTTTTCCAGAATACCCCACTCTGGTCAGCAAGCCATCGAGCCAGCTACAGTGGCGCCTTTCTGCCCCAGAGTTTCGTGCATGAATTTTTTGCGCCCCACGCTGCTGACACTCGCCTGCCTGCTGGCGGCTCCGAGCTTTGCGGAAGACGATCTGCCGTCCCTCGGCGACGCGAGTTCATCCATCGTTTCTCCGCAGCAAGAGCATGACCTGGGGCGCGCGTGGCTCGGGTTGCTGCGTTCTGAAGTCGCGCAGCTGTCCGATCCATTGCTCAAGGATTTTGTCGAATCCTCGGTCTACCGCCTTGCCGAAACCAGTCAGGTGCAGGATCGCCGACTCGAGTTCATCCTGATCAACACCCCGGAGATCAACGCCTTTGCGGCGCCGGGCGGGATTATCGGGGTCAACGGCGGGCTGTTTCTGCACGCTGAAACAGAGGGCGAATACGCAGCCGTACTCGCCCACGAACTGGCTCACCTTTCACAACGGCACTTCGCCAGGGGCGTGCAGGCGCAGCAGCGGATGCAGGTTCCGGTGATGGCGGCGATGCTGGCGGGTATCGTCATGGCCGCCGCCGGGGCGGGGGATGCCGGTATTGCTGCGATTGCCGGCACTCAGGCAGCTGCCATTCAGGAGCAGGCGCGGTTCTCGCGGCAGAACGAATCGGAAGCCGATCGCATCGGCATTCTCAATCTGGAAAAGGCAGGGTACGACCCGCGCAACATGCCCACCATGTTCGAACGTCTGGCGCGTCAGTACCGTTATGACGCGAAGCCTCCGGAATTCCTGATGAGCCACCCGGTCACCGAATCGCGTATCGCCGACACCCGCAACCGCGCCGAACAAGCCAAGCCCGGCGGCAAGGAGGACAGCCCGGCGTACCAGTTGATGCGCGCGCGAACGGTGCTGATCTACGAAGAAACTCCCGGCATGGCCGCCAAGCGTTTCCGTGCGCAACTGGCCGAGAACCCGAAAAACGACGCCGCTCGCTACGGCCTGGCGCTCGCGCAGACCAAGGCGGGTCAGTTGAACGAAGGCCGTGAGACGTTGAAGCCGCTGCTCGACAAGGCGCCGGACAACATCGTCTACAACCTCGCTGCCGTTAACCTCGACATCTCCAATAACCGCCTGCCCGACGCTCAGCAGCGAGTGGACCGGATGCTGAATCTGTACCCCGATAATTACCCGCTCAATCAAGCGAAGGTCGATGTCCTGCTCAAGCAGTCCAAAGCCCCGGAAGCGTTGAAGTCGCTGGAGATTCTGCTTAAGAGTCGACCAGATGACCCCGACATCTGGAACCAGGTGGCCGACACCCGTGGCCTGTCCGGCAACACCATTGGCCTGCATCAGGCTCGCGCGGAATACTTCGCGTTGATGGGCGACTTCAAGCAGGCGATTCAGCAGCTCGAATTCGCCAAACGGCGTGCCAACAACAACTTCCAGCTGGCCTCAAGGATCGATGCGCGCCAGCAGGAAATCATCGCTCAGGAACGTGCCGTGAAGGACATGATGAACTGAGGCGAGTTGTGGTCAGCTACAAGCGGTAAGCCCTAAGCTGCAAGATAGAATGCATCGAATCCGCTTGTCGCTTGTAGGACTGGCTTCAGCCGGGAAAGGCCAGGAGGACATTTGGGATTTGCTATCTAGCGAGTGACGCCTTCCCGACTGAAGCCGGTCCTACTTTGAACACGCCGTGTCAGGCATTTCCCGTGTTCCTCATGCGCGCCGCCTGAGTAAAGTCGAGCATGCGCTGCAACGGCCGAACGGCGTGGGGGATAACTGCCGGGTCGACGAATATCTCGTTGGTGCATTCGCGCAAACACTCAAGCGTACGCGCCAATGTGTTCATCGCCATCCAGGGGCAATGCGCGCAGCTGCGGCAGGCGGCGCCGTTGCCCGCCGTCGGTGCTTCGATGAATGTCTTGTCCGGGCACAGCTGCTGCATCTTGTAAAAGATGCCGCGATCGGTGGCAACGATGAACATTGAATTGGGCAACGTTTGCGCCGCCTTGATCAACTGGCTGGTAGACCCCACCGCGTCGGCGAGATCAATGACGGACTCAGGTGACTCGGGATGCACCAGAACCGCTGCATCGGGGTACAACGCCTTCATGTCTTCCAACTGGCGGGACTTGAACTCCTCGTGAACAATGCAGGCGCCGTCCCACAACAACATGTCGGCACCGGTCTGACGCTGAATGTAACGACCCAGGTGCTTGTCAGGTGCCCAGATTATTTTTTCACCGTTGTCCATGAGGCTTTCGACGATTTCCAGCGCGCAGCTGGAGGTCACCACCCAGTCGGCCCGCGCTTTCACGGCGGCTGAGGTATTGGCGTAGACCACCACGGTACGGTCGGGGTGCTGATCGCAGAACGCGGAAAAATCCTCGACGGGGCAGCCCAAATCCAGGGAGCACGTGGCGTCCAGCGTTGCCATCAGAACGCGTTTCTCGGGGGTAAGAATTTTCGCGGTTTCCCCCATGAAGCGCACGCCGGCGACCAGAACAGTTTTCGCCGGATGGTTTTTGCCGAACCGCGCCATCTCCAGAGAGTCGGAAACACAACCCCCTGTTTCTTCGGCCAACGCTTGAATGACCGGATCGCAGTAATAGTGAGCCACCAGCACAGCGTCCCGCGCCTTGAGCTCGGCCGCAATCAACTGGCGGTACCGGGCCTCTTCTTCCTCGCTCAGGGTTCTGGGCTGCCTGGCGTCCAGATGCGCCTGGACCAGGAGGCGTTCGGAGATGTGTGTCATGGGCAATAACCTGAATGCGCATGCGGACGGAAGGTCCGCATGATTGAAATCGGCAGGAAAAGTAGCACGGCATCCGTTGAGCGATCACTTAACAGCAGGCCGTTGAATGAAGCGTTCGAAATCGCAGGAGCGTCATTTATTAAAGACACAAAGCTCGCCGCATTGCCTGCGAAACCCGCAAGCCAGCCAATCGATGGCAGAATCTGATTCACTGGACAGTTTTTGGAGACCTTCATGCTGGGCGTATTTGAACGACGGCTCGACCCCTTCCCCCCCGATGAAGCACCGCCGCCGCCGGTGGGGCTGGCCCGTTTTCTGTGGGCCTGCACCCGCGGCGCCCGGGGTTACATTCTCATGTTCGCGGTGCTCAGTGCGTGCGTTTCGCTTTATGAGGCCTGGCTGTTTTCGTTTCTCGGGCAGGTCGTCGACCTTCTTTCGACGTGGAAAGCCGGAGGCGTCGCTGCCGAACAGGAAAGTCGAGCGCTGTGGGGCATTGGCATTGTGCTGGTCGTCAGCATTGGCCTGGTTGCATTGCGCACCATGGTTCAGCATCAGGTGCTGGCGATCAACCTGCCGCTGCGGCTGCGCTGGGACTTTCACCGCTTGATGCTGCGGCAGAGCCTGTCGTTCTTCTCCGATGAGTTTTCCGGCCGGGTCACCACCAAGGTGATGCAGACTGCGCTGGCGGTGCGGGAAGTACTCTTCACTCTGATTGAAATCGCGCCCGGTATCGGTGTGTATTTCCTGGCGATCATCGCCCTGGCAGGCGGCTTTGCCCTGAAGCTCATGCTGCCGTTCATTGCCTGGATCGTCCTGTTCGGGCTGGCGATGCTGTACTTCGTGCCGCGCCTGGGCAAAGTCGGCCAGGAGCAGGCCAACGCCCGCTCTTCGATGACGGGGCGAATCTCGGATGCCTACACCAACATCACCACCGTGAAACTGTTTTCCCACTCCAAGCGTGAGGCGCATTTTGCGCGCGCAGCCATGGAGGACTTCAAGCAAACCGGCTTCCGCCAGATGCGCCTCGTCAGCCAGTTCGAGATCGTCAATCAGGCGCTGGTGGTAGCGCTGATTCTCGGCGCCGGCGGTTATGCGTTGTGGCTGTGGCACCAAGGTGACGTAGGGACCGGCGCCGTGGCGGCCATCACCGCCATGGCGTTGCGCATCAACGGCATGTCCCACTGGATCATGTGGCAAATGACCTCGCTGTTCGAGAGCATCGGCACGGTGCAGGACGGCATGGCGACCTTGACCCAGGGGCCGAAGGTGCAAGACGCGCCTGATGCAAGCGTGCTGGTGACTACCGGTGGTGCGGTCACTTTCGATAACGTCAGCTTCAACTACAACGGCGAGCGTCAGGTGCTGGACGGCCTGAGCCTGGCTATCCGTCCGGGCGAGAAGATTGGTCTGGTGGGCCGTTCCGGCGCGGGCAAATCCACGCTCATCAACTTGCTGCTGCGTTTCTATGACGTGGACAGCGGGGAGATCCGCATCGATGGCCAGAACATCAAACAGGTCACGCAAGACAGCCTGCGCAGCGCTATCGGCATGGTCACGCAGGACACGTCGCTGCTGCATCGCTCGATTCGCGACAACATTGCCTATGGCCGCCCCGACGCGACCGACGAAGAAATCCGCGCTGCCGCAGCCAACGCTCAGGCCGACGGATTCATCAGTCAGCTCAGCGACAAGCAGGGTCACAGTGGTTACGACACCTTGGTGGGTGAGCGCGGTATCAAGCTTTCGGGAGGCCAGCGCCAGCGTGTCGCCATTGCCCGCGTGATGCTGAAGAACGCGCCGATCCTGCTACTTGATGAAGCCACAAGCGCGCTGGACTCCGAAGTCGAAGTGGCGATTCAGGAAAGCCTGGACGAGATGATGAAGGGCAAAACCGTGATCGCGATCGCCCACCGGTTGTCGACCATCGCAGCCATGGACCGACTGATCGTAATGGACGATGGGCGCATCATCGAGCAGGGCACACACACCGAGTTACTGGCCAGAAACGGCACCTACGCCCGGCTTTGGCACCATCAGAGCGGCGGGTTTCTGGGTGAGGATCAGGGAGTAGCCGAGGGCGCGGATCACATCTAGCCCCTTTTGATCCAGCGTCCGCCCTCTCGGCACGACGGCTTTTCGACGGAGCCGTCGGCCACCTCTTGCAACTGCCGCATGCGCTGACCTGCGCGTCCATCAGATTCCGCTAGTAGACCGACTTACTAGGATGTATTCTCCGACGCTATGACTACTCTCACTGCACGCGGTTCATCTGATGTCCGTCAAGGAATCCTCGACGTCGGCCAGCGTCTCATGGCCGCCAAAGGGTATTCCGCTGTCGGTCTGAACGAGCTTCTGGCCACTGCCGGCGTACCGAAAGGCTCCTTCTACCATTACTTCGGTTCGAAGGACGCCTTTGGCGAGGCATTGCTTGAAAACTACTTCGACGATTACCTCGCGGACATCGACCGCATTCTCGGCGAGCCCGGTTTGACCATGGGCGAGCGCTTGATGAATTACTGGCGGGTCTGGCAGAACACCCAGTCGTTCGAGAACTGCCAGGGCAAATGCCTTGCTGTGAAGCTCGGCGTGGAAGTGGCCGATCTTTCGGAATCGATGCGCGCCGTTCTCAAGCGCGGGACTTCCGGGATCACTGACCGCTTGGGCAGCGCGATTGAGGCCGGCGTTGCCGACGGCTCACTGCCCGCCTGCGAGCATCCCTATGCCGTTGCGCAAAGTCTCTACCAGCTTTGGGTCGGCGCCAGCGTAATGGTCAAGATTGAGAAGAGCCTCGCCCCGTTCGAGACCGCCATGGCCTCGACGCGCGCAATATTGCGGCTTGCCTGAACAGGCACCGCTAGCCTGGATATCCATTCTCCGATCTCGACTTTTCTTCATCTGAGCCCAGACCGTGTCCTGCTCTAGCGCCGGTCTTTGCTCGCCTGTAACCAACCTTCTCCCACGATCCCTGACCAGCATAAAAATATTTTGAAATATCTATAGACGACTGGTCTACTCAGAGTTAAGGTGTACCCACATTGACCCGCTACGAGACTGACGTGATGAAGATCAGGACAACGCTTACTGCGCTTGCAACCTCACTCACATCGCTGGCGGATGCAGGCGTCCCTTCAGCTCACCCCGGTGCATCGCTTACTGCCAAGACAGTGGGTGATCAAAGCGGCTAACCAAGCTCTTTTTTGCCCACTTCTTAGACGACTGGTCTATTAACGTTCCACTTACTGTTCCACAACTTTGACTGCGCAGCAGTCTTCAACTCAGCTAAAAAGGAATACACGATGAAAGTGCTTATGGTTCTGACCTCTCACGACACCCTTGGCAACACTGGTCGTCCGACCGGTTTCTGGCTTGAAGAACTGGCCGCGCCCTATTACGCGTTCAGCGACATCAATGCCGAGATCGTTCTGGCTTCACCAAAAGGTGGCCAGCCTCCGCTGGACCCGAAAAGCAACGAGCCTGACTTCCAAACCGACCTGACGCGTCGATTCGAAAAAGACGAGAAAGCCACCGCCCAACTCGCCAACACCGTGCGCCTGGACAGCGTGTCCCAGGCAGATTTTGACGCTGTGTTTTATCCGGGTGGCCATGGCCCATTGTGGGATCTGGCTGAAGACCAAAACTCCATTCAATTGATCGAGTCGTTCATCGCGGCACATAAACCGGTCGCAGTCGTATGCCACGCGCCTGGTGTCCTGCGTCATGTGAAAAACGCCGACGGCACGCCGCTGGTCGATGGCAAGAAAGTCACCGGTTTTGCCAACAGCGAAGAAGAAGCCGTCGGCCTGACTGATGTCGTACCTTTTCTGGTCGAAGATGTTCTCAAATCGCTGGGCGGCGTCTACTCGAAAGGCCCGGACTGGGGCTCTTACGTGCTGACTGACGGCCTGCTCATCACCGGGCAGAACCCGGCATCTTCAGGCCCGGCGGCAGACGTCCTGATCAAGGCACTGCAAAACAAATCAGCCTGATGCACAGCCAATGGCGAGAGGTGTGCGCACCGCTCCCTTCCAACACCTCTAGCGAGATCAACGCCATGAACTGGTAATGAACGGATTCATCCAAGCCCAGGCCCGACTTTATGTCGGGCTTTGTCGTTTGATCGCGGCCTTGACAGCCTCTGGTAAATCACAGGAACCCGAACATACTTCAAGGGAACAGGCGCGGCACAGCGCCGCTCTGGCGTTGAAACGATCATCGCCCGCCCCTTCTATTACTGTGCAAACACCTTTTAATGCCGGTCAGCGACCGACAGATGCTTCGCCTGACAAGCTCCTGTTTACTGCTGGTTAAACACTTCAACGTCATAACGCATTCAACCTGACAGTACTCGGACCCACGCGCGCAGACCATGGTCTGCGATAGCGATCTTGTGATGGCGGACAACGCGGGAGCAGATATCGAGGACGTCTGAACCCAAGAGACGGATACCTGGGGCAAGCCGTTGCAATCTGGCTGGAAGTATCCACGCCGGCCAACTGTTTACTCAGGGTTCCGCCAAGCGTTACGGTCTAACGCCCACAAAGAGCGCCGACAAACATGGGCGTAGCAAGACCAGCACGCCATCAGCGCAGCGTAGGACTCACCGCCTGACGGGTCTCGCGACAAGCTGTGTCGCCGCGCTTCAGGATCTGATTGAGGCCTATGCAGACGCCGCGCCCATCGAACTGATAGGCCTGACCCCGCTGACCTGCACGCCGTCAGCTGAATCAGGCGCGGCCGAATGGCAGGCATAAATAAACCGTCGCACGTGCGACGGCTTTTTGCAGCGTGGGCGGTTACAGAGCTCCACCCACGCTGATATCGCTCACTGGATATCAGTCAACGCTTTTGGCCCAGACAGCCTGCGCGTTAGTGAACTCGCGCAGGCCGAAGTGCGAGAGTTCGCGGCCATAGCCGCTCTTCTTGACGCCGCCCACCGGGATACGCGCATTGGTGGCCGGGAAACCATTGATGAACACGCCACCGGTCTCCAGACGACGGGCGATGCGCTGGGCCCGCGCGATGTCCTGGGTCCACAGGCTGCCGCCCAAACCATAATCGCTGGTGTTGGCCAGCACGATCGCGTCTTCGGCATTCGCAGCGACAGTGATGGCTGCCACCGGGCCAAATGTTTCTTCATCAAAGGCCGCCATGCCTGGCGCCACATCGCCCAGCACGGTAGGCGCATAAAAGTTGCCCGGGCCGTCAATCTTGTGCCCGCCCAGCAGCAAGGTTGCGCCAGCGGCGAGGGTGCGTTGAACCTGGCCATCAAGCTCGTCACGCAAATCGGCACGGGCCATAGGGCCGACATTATTTGCGCTGTCGAGCGGGTCACCGACCTTCAGTTGCTCAACCGCCGCGACGAATTTGCGCGTGAATTGCTCGGCTATTGGCGCTTCAAGGATAAAGCGTTTGGCGGCCAGGCAGACCTGACCGGCATTCTGAAAGCGTGCTTCGACGGCCGCTTTCACTGCCAGGTCAATGTTGGCGTCGGCCAGAACGATGAACGCATCCGAACCGCCCAGTTCCAACAGGCTTTTCTTGAGCGCCTTGCCGGCAGTGGCCGCCACCGCCGAACCAGCGCGCATGCTGCCGGTCAAGGTCACAGCCGCGATGCGTGGGTCTTCAATCGTGCGGGCGACCGTTTCGTTATCGGCAATGAGGTTGGTGAACAACCCTTTAGGGAAGCCAGCGGATTCATAGGCCTCTTGCAACGCATAAGCCGAGCCCATCACGTTCGGTGCATGCTTGAGCATGAAGCCGTTGCCCGACAGCATGATCGGCCCGGAAGCGCGAATCACCTGCCACAGCGGGAAATTCCAGGGCATCACCGCCAGCACAGTGCCAATCGGCAAAAACGAAACGTGGACCTCATCCTCGCCCTCTACCTTGACCGGCTCGTCGGCGAGAATCGCTGGGCCGTTATCGGCAATCCACTCGATCGTGGCGGCGCATTTCTCCACCTCCCCTCGTGCGGCGCCCAGGGTCTTGCCCATCTCGGCGGTGATCAACGCAGCAAAGGACTCCGAGCGCTCGCGCAGCGTGGCGGCCAGACGGCGATAAGCCAATACTCGCTCGGCCATCGGCGTGGCGCGCCAGAGGCGAAAAGCCGCACCGTTGGCATCAAGCAATTGCTCGACTTCGCTCTGCGTCTGGAAAGGATAGGTGGCGATCAGCTCGCCGGTAGCGGGGTTGCGCGACGTGGCGACATTTGGCGTAGAGATCGAGCTCAAATCAGACATGGTCATTACCTCGTTTGGCGGTCGGTGCAGCACTTTTGCGCTGCGATGACCGCCACTCTAGGTAAGCCCGGAAAGGCCAGGAAGGCGTGTTGTTATCCTATGACCGTGAGTCATAGGCAGTGTGGCGCGGGATGTAGGTCACCAGCGACAAGTCCGGTCGCCCCTCGGGTGTCAGGGCGACGTAGGTGAAATCGATGTAGCCGCTGATGGGATGCAACAGGCGCTTGCGGCCTTCTTCGAATCCTTTGACTTCGGTGTCCTGCCACCACTCCTGAAACTCGGGGCTGAGGGCCGAGAGCTCTTCAACCAGACTGTCGAACGGTGCCTTGTCCAGAGCCAGCGCGCGTGAAGCCCGAAACGCACTGATCATGCCTCGGGCCATCTGTTCCCAGTCAAGGATGATGGTCCGGTACGGGATATACAAAAACAACAGACGCAACGTGTTGCGCTCATGAGGCTGCAGCGAGCCGTAATCCACGAACAGCTCGGCGATGGCGTCGTTCCACGCGAGGATATCCAGGCGAGCGTTGCGAACATAGGCGGGGATGGGATTGACCGCGCGCACCAGCATTTCCAGGCCGGCAGTCACCCCTCCCCCGGTTGGCGCGGTCGGCACCTCAAGCGCAGAGAGCGCATACAGGTGAGCGGACTCCACACGATCCAGCTTGAGCACCTTGGAGATCCGTTGCAGCGCATCCGGCGAAGGCTGAATGTCCCGGCCCTGTTCGAGCCAGGTGTACCAGCTGACACTCACGCCAGCCAGGGCCGCGACTTCCTCGCGACGCAATCCCGGGGTCCGACGCGGTCCTTCAGGCAAACCGAAATCTTTCGGATCAAGCCGCGCGCGGCGGCTGGAGAGAAACTTGCCGAACTCGCGTCGCTGTTCAATGGACGGTCTTTTTGCCATAACTCACTCGTGGTCCCGGTTTTTGTCGATTACCGACAAGCAGGCATCGTGGGTCAAGGTCTGGCGTGGGTCAAGCCGGTCAATGTGTCAGCGATGGCCTTGGTCCGCCGAGCAGTGCCTTCGGTGGCCTGACTGGAGTGTTCCAGCGTGTCGAGCATTTCGCGCAAGGCACTCACGCCGGTGGACTGGTCCTCGATCTGCTGCGCCACGCGCTGGATCTCGCTTGAGAGCAAATCGATATCAACGCCGATTTCTGCGGCGTTCTTGCGCGTGATTTCCGCCAGCTTGCGCACCTCGTCCGCCACGACCGCAAAGCCGCGACCCAAATCACCCGCCCGTGCTGCCTCAATGGCTGCGTTGAGGGCAAGAAGATTGGTCTGGCCGGCGATCTGCTGGATCACTTGTACGATCGATTGAATACGCAGGCTTGACCCGGCCAGCGCACGCGCGCCGACCACCGCTTCGTCCGCCTGGCTGGCCAGTGCTTCAACCGTGCTGCCGGCATTCGCCGACACCGCGTTCTGTTGGTCTATGGTGCCTGCCAGATCATCCATCGACAGGTGTAACTCGCCAGAATAGTGCTTGATCTGGGTGGACATCTCTTCCTGCTGCTGCCCGGCTTGAGCCAGGACGCGACCCAGTGCAGCAAGGCCTTCGAAAACCGGCAACACCTTGGTGTCCAACCCACGGGTATCCAGCGCATTGTTGAAATCGTTCAGCTTGAAGGACTCGATCTGCTTCACGATAACGTGGTTCAGGCCGACCATTTTCTTCAACTGGCGGCGCAGGAAAAACGCCTTGAACTCGCCATAGTGCGCAATGAAGCGATCGACATACTCGTCCGCGAAAGACGCGCCTTTCGCCACTCTGAAGAAGAAGATCGCCGTGAGCGTCTGGTTGAGGTTCAGGCCCAGAATTTCACCGAACGTCGAGAATCCCACCAGAGGCACATCCCCAAACAATCCGGCCATGCTGCCCAGATCCTTGCCGTTGTTCGCCCTGCGCAAGATGCAGTCATTGAGGATGGCGGCGACGGGTTGTCCACCCTTGCCCCTGAGGAACTGCTCATAATCGACGCGCGTGGCTTCGCGCAACGGGGTGCGTTTGACCATCACCAATTCTTCGCCAGGTGCCACGTCGCAGAACAGTTGAATGATTTGCTGCGCATGGTCGATCCGCGCAATGGAACGCACAAACAACTCATCGCCCACCCGAATGGCAAACGAGTAATCCGCGAGGTTCTTTTCCAGCGCCTGGGCATCACAACTGAATGCATTACACAGGGCCTGCACCATGCTCATGATGTTGCCCTGGCTGTCGATCACCTGATTGATCGTACGATCTTCAACGGACGCGGTCAGAACGCTCAGCGTCAGCCCGGCAGGCTTGAAGTTTTGGCTTTTGAACACGCCGAACCGAATATCGGGGGCGGTCTTGATGAAGACTATTTGCGCATGGTTCTGGTAGCTGCGCTTGCCGTCGTGAATGAGCGTCTTCTTGAAATCCGATTTGCCCCCGGCCGAGCCGCCTACAAAGAGGCAGGGAAAACGACCGGACTCATACAGCGCTTCCATGAAGAACGATTCGGATGCCGACAGCCCGTCGAACACCACATAGGCGAGGGTGTCGCGATGATCGATGCTTGTGGTCACCTGAGCGCGCCGGATGTTGCCTACCAGCTTTTCAATGCGCTCGCGCATCTCCATTCGCTTGCCGCCGCTGCGTATGTCTTCGCATTCCAGCGGCACCATCACCACCTCGGCCGAGGCAATCACGCTTCGTTCGAACAGCTGCAAGACGATGCGATCCCAGCGATCTCCGGTGGCGCAGTACAGGCTGCCAGAACTGTTGCACAGCTCGCCCGAGGTGGTGCACAGGCTGAGAGTGCTGTCGGGGAAGCGTTGCTTGATGCGCGCGGCGATCTGGTCGATGTCCAAATGCGGCGAGACAAAACCTGTCACCAGAACGGGAATTGAACGCACCCCTGCCAGGACACGGTCGAGTTCGCCTGCCGTGCAGTTAAGGCTGATCGCTCCCTGGCCGCTGGCTCGGGATCGATTGAAGAGGTTGAATGGGTTCATCGCTGGCTCACTAGAAAGGATTGCGGTGCGTAGGCATGGCGTACGCAACGCTTTTTTCTGTATCGGCTGTGGCAAAGCCGACTTGAAGCGAGGGCGCGGGCACTGGTCGGGTGAATAACCGGGGGGATGTTCGGGGCGGTACGGCGAGTGGGATGCGGCGGCGGGTGGTGTCGATGGGCTTCGCGTTCAGGTGCAAGCGTTGTTAACGCAGAGGCCAGGACGCCGCTCGCTGCGCACATTCTGCCTGGCCTGCACAGGGGCAGGCCAGGCAGGCTGGATCAGTCCGCCTGTTCCTGGGCCAGGCGCTTGAGCAGTGCCTCAGCCGCGGCTTCGGACGAAGCCGGGTTCTGACCGGTGATCAAATGGCCGTCTTCCACCACATAGCTGGCCCAATCTGCAGCTTTGGAATAAAGGGCACCTTTTTCCTTGAGCATGTCTTCGACCAGAAACGGCACGACCTCGGTCAGGCCGGCGGCTTGCTCCTCAGAGTTGGTAAAGCCTGTGACCTTCTTCCCATGCACCACTGGATGGCCGTCAGGTGTGCAGACGTTCTTAAATACCCCAGGCGCGTGGCAAACGGCAGCAATCGGCTTATTGGCAGCGTAGAAAGCTTCGATCAGCACTTTGGAATCCAGATCTTCGGCCAGATCCCACAGCGGGCCGTGGCCACCCGGGTAAAACACAGCATCGAAATTGTAGGGATCGATTTCGCCCAGCGGCAGCGTATTTGCCAGGGCCGCCTGCGCATTGCTGTCTGCCTTGAAGCGGCGCGTGGCTTCGGTCTGGGCATCGGGCTCGTCGCTTTTTGGGTCCAGCGGCGGCTGTCCGCCCTTTGGCGACGCCAAGGTGACCTGGGCGTTTGCGTCTATGAAGGTGTAATACGGCGCCGCGAATTCTTCGAGCCAAAACCCGGTTTTTTTACCGGTGTCGCCGAGCTGATCGTGCGATGTAAGAATCATAAGAACGTTCATGCGAGCCTAGTCTCCCTGCGATATGGCGCAGCACAGAGTCGCGCCGCGTTATTGTCAGAGACCTTGTCGAGGCAGATGTTCAAGTTGATTGACGCAGCCCGGCTCTGTCCCTGCGTTCGGCGCTTATGTTACGACTGCTCGGGCAGGTCGGCATGTCGGGGTTGGACCCATCGCCTCTACGCGCCATGAATCCTGGCCAGACGCACACGCCAGTCTCCACCGTCATGACGCAGACACGCCTCTTCGGAATCAAAACGCACGCATCGGACGAGACTCTGAGCCTCCACGTCAATCTTGCTCAACGCCGCGGCGGTCAGTTCACGCATTCGTGCGTCCTGCCCTCTGGCGATCGCTTGTTCCTTGTTTGCCTCAGTATCGAAAACCCATATAACCCGCAGGCTTTGCTGGAACTGCGCATGGTCAACCGCGTGAGTGAGCCATTCGAAGCCAGGGATTTCAGCCGCGGCAGTCTCGCAGGCTTCTGTCAGCGTGGCGGCGAGGCGACGCTCAACACGCGCTATGTCACGTTTGCTTGACGACATGAAAGCTCCAAAAGGGGATGACGCTCGTGGAAGGCCAGTGCCTTGATTCAGTGATCGCGTAACCTATCAGCATGCGTGTAGCAAGCGAGAGGCAAATGCGCGCACAGGATGAGAGACGGACCTTATTTGAATGATAAATATTCTCATACGCAGCAGAGTCTGACAGAATCAATGCCCCGCACGAATCCTCCGGATCGCTCTTCCCGATGTCTCTCGTCCACCCTGCCCTTGCACACACCGTAGACGGCCTGTTCCGGGCGCATAACGCCTGGTTGACGGGTTGGTTGAGGCGCAAGCTCGGCTGCCCCCACAGCGCAGCTGATTTGGCGCAGGACACGTTCATCAAAGTCCTGGTCTCCCGCAGTGCACAGCAAATTGAAGAGCCGAGAGCGTTCCTGACCACGGTAGCGCGGCGGGTGCTGTGCAATTACTACCGGCGTCAGGACCTTGAACGCGCCTATTACCAGACGCTTGCAGAACTGCCTGAAGGCGTTATGCCGTCTGAGGAAGAAAAGGCAATCATTCTTGAAACCCTTGTGGAACTCGATCAGCTACTGGACGGGCTTCCTGTTTCCGTGAGGCGCGCTTTTCTGATGTCCCAAGTCGATGGTTTGAGCCACGGCGATATCGCCAGTGCGCTTGGCATTTCCATCGCAACGGTCAAACGCCATATCAATAAGGCTGCGTTGCGCTGCTATTTCGCCCTATGAACCCCAACGGCGATTCCCTCAATAAGTCCGATATCCCGCCTGAAGTAGCGCAGCAGGCCATCGACTGGCTGCTGGAGACGCAAGAAGGGCCTTTAAGCGCTGCTCGCCAGAAGGCTTGGCAGGTCTGGCTTAATGGCAACGCCGAGCATCAGCGGGCATGGGCGCATATACAGCGGGTCAATCAACGCCTGAGCGGTCTTTCCTCACCGCTCGCACATGCGGCGCTGGGTGCGCCCAACTCCAAGGGGCGACGCCATGCCCTCAAACTGCTGTTGCTGCTGGGGGCGGGCTCCGTCGCGGGTCTGAGCCTGCGTGACCAGATTGCGCTGCAGCCCCTGCTCGCGGACTACAACAGTGGCGTGGGCGAACAGCGGAACGTATCCCTGGGGGATGGCAGCCGGATTCAGCTGAATACTGCCAGCGCCGTGGATGTGGAATTCAACGCACAGCAGCGTCGGATACGGTTGCTGTCCGGAGAAATTCTCATGACCGATTCGGTGGACCCTCGCCCGCTGAGCCTCCTGACTGCCGAAGGCAACATCAACGTCGCGACCGCCTCCAGTCGTATCAATCTGCGTCAGTTCAAGGGCCGCACGCAAGTGGCGGTGTTCGCTGGAACAGTTGAGCTGCAAGTCGCTGATCAGGCGAGACCTGGCCTTATCTTGCAAGCGCAGCAACAGGTGACGTTTAGCCGCACTGCCTGGGGAAGCGTACAACCGCTGGATCCCGGCAGCGGAGCCTGGACCCACGGCATGCTTGTCGCGTCGAGCATGAAGCTGGTCGACTTCCTTGACGAGTTGGCGCGTTACCGCCGTGGCCGTCTGAACTGCGATGTGAACGTGGCCAACCTGCTGATCTCCGGCACTTACCCAGTGGCTGACAGCGAACGCATTCTCGACACGCTGGAAACCGTCTTGCCTGTGCATGTGCAGCGTTTTACTCGCTATTGGGTCAACGTGCAGGCGCGGGGTTAAGTCCCCGCTCGTCGTTCAGCGAGACGCCAGGCGTCCGCGCCGCAGGTTGAGCGGAGCATGGCGACTCGCAGCTCGACGCGATTCCTCAGCGCGGGAGAGGCAGTTTCCCGCGGCGGAACCGCGCTACGCAAAGAATTTTGAAAATCCGTGAGCCGTATCGCGTCCTTCGCGTGACAGGCAGGTAAGCACTCTAATCTTCCCGCCAAAGGAATCCTGCATGTCAGCCCGCCCCACACAGCCCTCCCCTTTGGGACGCACGTTGCGCCACATCATTTTTAGCGCAAGCTTTTCGCTGGGTAGCCTCTCGATAGCCCATGCCGCCGAGACGGGGCCCAAAGCCTATGACATCGCCCCGAGTGAACTGGAAACGGCGTTGAATCAGTTTGGTCGGGAATCAGGCGTCCTGATCTCGTATGGCTCACAGGTCGCCAGCGGCCTGAGGAGTCGCGGCCTCCAAGGTCAATACACACCCGGGCAAGGTCTGGCCGCGTTGCTTGAAGGCACGGGTCTTCAAGCCGTTGCCGATGGGAATAATGGCTTTACCGTGCAAGCTGCCAGTGCACCTGCCGCACCGATCGAGTTGGGGGTATCAACGGTTGTCGGCGACTGGCTGGGTGAAGCGCAGCAGATCAATGTTTTCGAACACCCTGGCGCACGAGACGTCGTTCGCCGCGAGGAATTCGAGCGCGCAGGTGCCACCTCGGCACGTGATGTGTTGAACCGCGTGCCCGGCGTCAACGCTCCGGAAAACAACGGCACCGGCAGCCATGACATGGCACTGAATTTCGGTATTCGCGGCCTCAATCCGCGCCTGGCGACGCGCTCGACCGTCTTGATGGATGGCATCCCGGTACCCTTCGCGCCGTACGGCCAGCCTCAGTTGTCGTTCGCGCCGATCAGCATGGGCAACATGGATGCAGTGGACGTCGTGCGCGGCGGCGGCGCGGTGCGCTACGGCCCCCAAAACGTGGGCGGCATCGTTAACTTCGTGACCCGAGCCATCCCCGACGAAGCCACGCTCAAGGGCGGCGTTCAGACCGAGACCAGTCCAGGCTCCAGCCATGACGGCTTCAAAACCACCGGTAACCTGTTGGCCGGGGGGACTGCTGATAACGGTATGGGCGGGGCGATTCTCTATTCCGGCGTTCGCGGCGGCGACTGGCGCGAGCACAGCGACACGCAAATTGATGACCTGATTCTCAAGGGTAAATACCAGATTGATGAGGCCAACAGCCTGAACGCGATGGCTCAGTACTACGATGGCGAGGCCCAGATGCCGGGCGGCCTCAGCGTCGCGGACTACGATGCCGATCCGTATCAATCGACGCGTCTGAAAGACAAGTTCTGGGGCCGACGCACACTGCTCAACGTTGGTTATCGCTATGAGCAGGACGCGCGGGTCTTTACCGCCAACACATTCTTCACCAAGACGCTGCGCAGCGGTTATCTGGACCAAGGCAGCTTTGTGTCTCTGTCGCCCCGAGAATATTGGGTGCGTGGTCTGGAAACCCGTCTATCCCAAGGTTTTGCGCTGGGGGACTCTTCGCATGAGGTCGGCATCGGCTATCGCTACGTGAACGAAGCAGGTCATGAGATGCGCTATCGTGAGCCGGTAAATGGTGACTTGCCCACAACTGCCAGCCGCAACGACCGTGACACCCGTGGCGCGACCGAGGCTCATGCATTTTATATTGACGACCGAATCGACATCGGCAAATGGACCGTCACCCCAGGCATTCGCTACGAGATGATCGACACTGCTCAAAACAACAACCTGAGCGGTGTCAAATACCAGGGCGACTACAACACAGCACTCCCTGCACTGAACGTGCTTTACCATCTGACCGACAGCTGGAATCTGTACGCCAATACCGAGGGCTCGTTCGGAAGCGTGCAATACAGCCAGATGCCCAACCGCGTAACCGGCGGCGAAGTGAAGCCGGAGAAGGCGCGGACATGGGAGCTCGGCACCCGCTATGACAACGGTAACCTGCGGGCCGAGATCGGGACGTTCCTGATCAACTTCGACAACCAGTACGACAGCAACCAGACAAACGACACCATTATCGCGCGCGGCGAGACACGCCATCAGGGGATCGAATCGAGCATCAACTACGCTCTGGACGCCTTGACGCCTGCCTTGGCGGGTTACGACATCTATGCAACCTATGCCTTCGTCGACGCTACGATCCGAGAAGATGGCCCCAACAAAGGCAACCGTGTGCCGTTTTCGTCAAAGCACAAGGGCACGATGGGAGTGAGTTACACAGGGGGCCCATGGAAGTTGAACCTGGACGGCTCGTTTCAGAGCAGTCAGTTTGCCGACAATGCCAACACTTCGGACGAAAGCGCTGACGGCAGTACCGGGCGCATTCCCGGCTACATGGTGTTCAGCAGCCGCGCCGGCTACGACTTCGGCCCTCAGCTGTCTGATTTGAATGTTGCAGTTGGCATCAAAAATATGCTCAACCGCCAGTACTACACTCGCTCGTTCGACGATAACAACCGAGGCAAATACGTTGGGGAGCCCCGTACGGTTTACGTACAGACTTCAGTTGCGTTTTGACCTTTCGGCAGATCAACCCCACGGGTCCTGCAGCGGCATTGCCGGTTTGGATTCCTCATCCAGGCTGGCACTGTCAGAGCCAGCATGCACGCTGTCTGTCAACGCAAGGTCTTGCTATCGCGCGTACCGAGGACAATCGTTTAGAACCCCCGTGCGCCTGAGCAGTCTTCCCTAGGTACTCACCGTCTCAAGGGAGACCTCATGATCATCGTTCACCATCTCAACAATTCCCGCTCGCAGCGTATTTTATGGCTACTGGAGGAGCTGGCGCTGCCCTACGAGATCAAGCACTACCAGCGAGACGCCAACACCAACCTCGCTCCGGCTGAACTGAAAGCCATTAACCCGCTGGGCAAATCACCGGTTATTGAGGATGGCCCTCATGTGCTGATCGAGTCCGGCGCTATCGTCGATTACCTGATCCGACGCCACGGCAATGGCCAGCTGCAACCCGACCCAAGCACTGCGACGTACGACGAGTACGTGCAATGGCTGCACTTCGCAGAGGGTTCGGCCATGCTGCCGTTGATGCTCAACCTATATGTTGGGCGCCTCGGGGATGCCGGCAAGCCGCTGCAACCGCGGATCGAATCCGAGCTGGCCAATTATCTGGGCTATCTGGAAGCTGCATTGAGCCTTACGCCATACCTGGTGGGTGAGGAACTGAGCGGCGCGGACATCCAAATGAGCTTCATTGGCGAATTCGCCAAATCCCAAGGGATGCTGCAGCACTACCCTAACCTGGAGGCGTGGATCGAACGGTTCCAGGCGCGTCCGGCCTATATCAAGGCGATCGAAAAGGGCGGTGAATACAAGTTCGCGGGATGAGCTCCACACGGTCGGCTCTGTCACGACGTCGCTAGCACTTCTGCAGAGGTATTCATCCTGGGTCAGCTCGATCATCTGGATTTGCTCGACTGACGCAGGGTGTCAACGTCAACCTCTGGTGCTGTTTGATGCTCGGCGAAAGCTGGAACTGCTCTATGAACCTTCGCCCACTTTATTTCAGGCAAAAAAAAATCTGGAAATCCGCATTTTCATGGGCCTTCCAGATTTTCGAAATGGTGGGTCGTGTGGGATTCGAACCTACGACCAATTGGTTAAAAGCCAACTGCTCTACCAACTGAGCTAACGACCCGCTTCGTTGTGGCGCGTATATTACTGATATTTCACAGTAATTCAACACCCGAGTGAAAATATTTTAAAAATAACGCGTAGGGTCCGTGACGCCAGCGGCCGTGAAGCCCTCCGCACGCAGGCGGCAGCTGTCACATTTTCCGCAGGCACGGCCTTGCTCGTCGGCCTGATAGCAGGAAACCGTCAGTGCATAATCCACACCCAGACGGGTCCCGGCTTTTACGATGTCGGCTTTACTCAGCATCTGCAAAGGCGCACGAATGGTGAAGCCCTGCCCCTCAACGCCTGCCTTGGTCGCAAGGTTGGCCATACGCTCGAAGGCTTCCACAAACTCGGGGCGACAATCAGGGTATCCCGAGTAATCCACGGCGTTGACCCCGATGAAGATGTCTCGGGCTCCCAGTACCTCTGCCCACCCAAGCGCCAGCGACAGGAAAACGGTATTGCGCGCCGGCACGTAAGTCACCGGGATGCCCTCACCCGCCGTCTCCGGCACGGCAATGCTGCTGTCAGTCAATGCCGAACCGCCGATGCCATTCAGATCCAGGCCAATGACTTTATGTTCGATGACGCCCATATCCGATGCCACGCGCTCGGCCGCCTGCAGCTCGGCGCGATGACGTTGCCCGTAATCGAAACTCATGGTGTAGCAGTCGAAACCATCAGCTTTCGCCATCGCGACCACAGTGGCCGAATCCAGCCCACCGGACAGCAGTATGACCGCTCTTTTGTCACTCATTGATTGTTCACTCATTCAGCGCCCCGGCTCGTCGTTCCAGAGGATCTTGTGCAACTGCAGCTGCAGACGCACCGGAAGGTTGTCGGCCACGATCCAGTCGGCCAGGTCTGTGACGTTGAGATCGCGGTGGACCGGGGAAAACAATACCTCGCCGGCCCGCCGCTCAAGTCCGTACTGGATAATCTTCGATACCGCCCAGTCATAATCTTCCCGCGAGCAGATCACGAATTTGACCTGGTCGTTAGGCGTGAGTAATTCGATATTTTCGTATCGGTTACGCGCTACTTCTTTGGAACCAGGGGTCTTCAAGTCAACGACGCGGCTTACGCGCGTATCAACTTTTGAGATGTCCAGCGCGCCACTGGTTTCCAGCGAAACCTCGTAACCGGCATCGCAAAGGCGTTGCAGCAGAGGGATGGCGTTCGGCTGAGCGAGGGGCTCGCCACCGGTAACGCAGACGTAACGCGGGCGATAGCTGGCAACTTGCTCCATCAGCGAATCGAGGGTCTGCACGGTTCCGCCGCTAAAGGCGTACTCGCTGTCGCAATAACCGCAGCGCAAAGGGCAGCCAGTCAGACGCACGAAAACCGTGGGCAAGCCTGCTGTGCGCGTCTCGCCCTGCAGCGAATAGAAAACTTCGGTGATGCGTAATGTGTCTTGCATAGGGGCCACGGGCGTAACGGCTAAACAGGCCATCCGCCTCCGTCAGGCACTTCGGCACACCCTGCACACGCAGAATCCGCTGAAGCGTAATCAATACCGGAATTTCGGGGGCGGAATTCTAACGAAAAAAGCCGCGCAACGCGCGGCTTTCTTGAATCAGCGGTCAGATTGCGCTGCAATCAGAGACGCTGCAGGTCCCGCTGGGCCAACTGAGCGGCCGAAGTACCCGGATACTGGGCAACGACCTGCTGAAGGATACCCTTCACCTTGTCGGTGTGACCCAGGCGGCGTTCTACGTCTGCCAGCTTGTACAAGGAGTCAGGCACCTTGGCATGCTTGGGGTAAAGCTGACTGACCTTGGCGAACGCCTGACCGGCGCCCTGAAGGTCGCCCTTGGCCAGGTTTACTTCACCCAGCCAATACTGGGCGTTGCCCGCGTACTGGCTGTTTGGGTATTTGCGCAGGAATGCGGCAAACGCCTGGCTGGCTTTGTCAAAATCCTTCGCCTTGATCAGGTCGAAAGCAGCGTCGTAGTAGAGCTTTTCTTTCGCCGGGTCGCCGGGTTCACTGCTGGCCTGAGAAGCTTGGGCGGCAGGAGTCGAAGGTGCTCCGCCGGCATTGGCACCGCCGTCGGATGTGGAATTATTGGCAGCTGGTGCAGCAGGTGCGCCGCCAGCTCCTATACGAGAGTCGAGATCCTTGTAACGGTCCAGCGCTTCTTGCTTCATTTGCTGGATGTCGTTCTGCTGGACTTCAACCATTCCGCGTAACCGCGAAATCTCGTCCTGCATTTGCTGCAACTGCATGAACAGCTGACCTTGCGCCGAAGGTGCAGTCGTAGCCGCACCTCCGGCGTAGGCGCCAGCCGTACCATAACCCGACGGCGGATAACTGCTACCAGCAGAGCCAGAGTTGTCATCGACCACAGGAACCGCACCCATCGCTGCAAGAGGAAGGGTGAGAGCCAAAACGGTTAGAGCACGGCGGCACGTTCGCATGTCAAATTACTTACGCAGTTCGACGCGACGGTTTTGAGCCCACGATTGCTCGTCGTTACCGGTAGCAACTGGACGCTCTTCACCGTAGGAAACGATTTCCAGCTGAGCTGGCGAAACGCCCTGCAGAACCAGGTAGCGTTGAACGGCTTTCGCACGACGCTCGCCCAGTGCCAGGTTGTATTCGCGAGTACCGCGTTCGTCAGTGTTACCTTCCAGAACTACGCGAGCGCCGTTGGCTTTCAGGTCTTTGGCGTGAACGTCCAGAGCGCGCATGGCTTCTGGTTTCAGGTCAGAGCTGTCGTATTCGAAGTAGAAAGTGGTGATAGCGCGCAGAGCAGCTTCTTCGCTCAGGCTGCCATCAACAGCGCCAGAGTTAGCGCCGTAACCAGCGTTAGGATCTACAGCAGCGCCGCCAGCACCGGCATTGTCGCCGCCTTTGGACGAGCAACCTACAGCTACGGCCATGGCAAGAGCCAGCGCAGCAAATTTACCAAACTTCAGCATTTCCATCGTAAAACTCCTAATGAACCCCAAGTGTGTTAAGTACAACGTAAAGCGCCGCGTCAGTTCAGGTAAGGGGACCAGGAAGGTTCTCTGACTTCGCCTTGAGCGGTAGGAAGCGGGAGCCTTACGCGTCCATTAATGGACACGAGCATCAAGACTCCCCGGCCCTGCTGGCGGGTGGCGTAGATTACCATGGTGCCGTTAGGCGCAACAGTAGGCGACTCATCAAGGTTGCTGTCTGTGAGGATTTTTACGCTACCGCGCTGCAAATCCTGAGCCGCCACCTTGAAGTTAGTGAAGCCATCTTGACGATGGATCATCACAAGCGTCTTTTCATCCGCCGATAACTTTGGGTTGGCATTGTAGTTACCGATGAAAGTAACGCGCTCTGCCCCCCCGCCATTAATACTGGTTTTATAGATCTGAGGCTTGCCGCCACGATCAGAAGTGAAATAAAGCGTGGATCCGTCTTTACCGAAGAACGGCTCGGTATCAATAGAGGAATCATTGGTAACTCGCGACAATTGACGCGACGCCAGATTCATAACGTAGATTTCCGGGTTGCCATCCTTCGACAACACCATCGCCAATTTGCTGCCGTCTGGAGACCAGGCAGGTGCGCCGTTCAGACCTTCGAAATTGGTGATCTGTTCGCGACGACCGGTATCGATGTGCTGAACAAAAATGCGCGGACGCTTCTGTTCGAACGATACATAGGCGATGCGCTTGCCATCCGGCGCAAAGCGTGGCGACAGGATCGGCTCACGCGATTGCAGCAACGTGACTGCCCGCGCCCCATCGTAGTCGGAGCGCTGCAGCGTATAGCGAGTGTTATCCGTCGAGAAACGCTCGGCAGTGACGTACAGCATACGAGTAGAAAACGCGCCTTTGATGCCGGTCAGCTTTTCAAACGACTGGTCGGCGATGTAGTGAGACATATCGCGCAGTTGATCAGCGGTGCCCGAAACGTTACCTGTCAGCACCTGTTGCTCGGTGGCGACATTGAACAGCGCATATTGAACCTGCAGACGACCGCCCGCAGGAACGATGCTGCCGACCATCACGTACTGAGCACCCAGCGCCTTCCAGTCACGGAAGATGACTTCGCTGGCCTGGCTCGGCTGGCTGATCATGTTTTCCTTTGGAATCGGCGAGTAGTAGCCCGAGTTCTGCAGGTCGTTGCCAATGATCTTGGCCATGTCTTCAGGCAGGACGCTCCCACCCTGCAGACCGAACGGCACAACGGCGATAGGCGTCGCACGATCACTGCCGCTTGTTACCAGAATGTTCTTTTCGTCAGCTGCGGCAAATCCCGCTGCGCAACAAAGAACGACAAGCATTCCTCGAAGAAGGTTAATCACAAGGCTAGGTCCTCAGGTGTGAATGTCATCTTGAATGAACGGTAAGGCGCGAAGTCCGAAGGCTTCATCCCCTGCATCTCTGTCAAACGACCAATGTTCTTGACCGCTGCTACAGCTGAACTGTCGAAAGGACCGTCGCCACTGGACTTTGCCACAGTCACCGAAGTGACAGTGCCGTCCGGCAACATGCCGATCTGCAAGACCACGGTCATGCCCTTGCGCGCAGAAGGCGGACGTGCCCAGCCTTCAGCTGCCCGGGAGCGAATCAAGTCATCGAAGCTACCAGCCACCTCGTCGCCACGCTCATCGGCCAGCGCCTGTTGGCGCTCCGGCTTGTCAGAAAGCAAGTCGGCCAGTGCTTGCGCCTTCTTGTCTTCCGCAGATTTGCGAGCGGCATCCTGGGCTTTCTTTTTGGCGTCTTCGGTCGCTTTCTTCTTGGCGTCCTCAGCCGCTTTTTTCTTCGCGTCTTCCGCAGCCTTTTTCTTGGCGTCGTCTGCAGCCTGCTTCTTCGCGTCCTCGGCAGCCTGCTTCTTGGCTTCCTCGGCGGCCGCGCGTTTGGCGTCTTCTTCGGCTTTCTTCTTCGCGTCGTCTTCAGCTTTCTTCTTGGCTATATCAGCCAATTGTTTCTCTTCAGCGACTTTCTTTGCGTCATCCGCTTTTTTGGCTTCGGCTTTCTTGGCATCATCGGCCGCTTTTTTGGCGTCGTCAGCCTTTTTGGCGTCGTCGGCTTTCTTCGCTTCCTCGGCCTTTTGTTCTTCGGCTTTTTGAGCAGCGTCGGCTTTCTTTTGTTCCGCCGCCTTCACCGCCTCCTGCTCAACTTTTTTCTGTTCCATCTGTTCGACTTCAGTCTGTCGCGCAGCGGACTTCTTTGCCTCACCGGCCAGCTTCTGGTTGGTCTGGGTAGTGGCCTGACTTTTTGATTTCAACTGATAGAGCGTTGCCTGAACGATCGGCTTGGCTTCGGGAAGCTCAGGCGTCATTGCAAAGCTGACGAACAACAAACCAAAAATCAGGACGTGCAGCCCTACCGCCCAGACGGACGGCCAGAAGTAGCTTTCCGAGGCGGACGGCTCTCGAATCGGCTGCATCAGGGGGCCTCGGTAATCAAACCAACATTCCCGACCCCGGCCTTCTGCAACCCGCCCATCGTGCCCATGACGGCGCCGTAGTCGACGGTCTTGTCACCGCGGATGAAGACCTGGGTCTGCTTGCCCGCATCGCGACCGGCCGCAATGATTTTGGTCACGGCGCTGGTCAACTGGGGCAAGGTCATGGCCTTGTCCATCTGCTTGTCGGTATCGACTTCGCTGCCAAGGTTCCAGTAGTAAGTCTTGTCGGCCTTGATCGAAATCGTCAGGACCTGATTGTTGTTGTCCTGCGGCAAAGCCTCACTGGAGACCTTGGGCAGATCAACTTTCACGCCCTGGTTGATCATCGGAGCCGTGACCATGAAGATGACCAGCAGCACCAGCATCACGTCGATGTAGGGGACCACGTTCATTTCGGCGACCGGCTTGCGCTTGTTGCGTCGGCCGCGAGCGATTAAAGCCATTGGGTAATACCTGCTTATTCTTCGCTGGTGTGCACTTTACGGTGCAGGATCGCCTGGAACTCGTCGGCGAATGTGTAGTAACGACCGATCAGGTTCTCACCACGAGCAGCGAAACGGTTGTAGGCGATGACCGCAGGAATCGCTGCGAACAGACCGATCGCGGTCGCGATCAGGGCTTCGGCGATGCCCGGTGCAACCGTAGCCAGCGTGGCCTGTTGCGCAGTGGCCAGACCGCGGAAGGAGTTCATGATCCCCCAGACGGTGCCGAACAGACCGATATACGGGCTGGTTGAACCGACGGTCGCCAGGAATGGCAGGCTTTGCTCAAGCTTCTCTTCTTCGCGGGAAATCGCAACACGCATGGCGCGCGCAACACCTTCCATGACCGCATCCGGGTCTACCCCGGCCTGCTGACGCAGACGCGAGAATTCCTTGAAGCCTGCGCGGAAGATTTGCTCTACGCCGGAATCCGGATCAGGGTTGCTGCCCGCCTGACGATAGAGCTTGGACAGATCGATGCCTGACCAAAAGCGCTCCTCGAAGCTGTCCAGCGCCCGACGCCCTGCGCGCAGCATGGCGCTGCGCTGAAAGATCATGATCCACGAGGTGACCGAGGCGGCCACCAGGATCAGCATTACCAACTGCACAACCACGCTGGCATTGCTGACCAAACTCCACATGGAGGAATGGTCGACGACGTTAGCTTCCACGCTGTATCTCCTGCTCTGAATGTGTCCCCGCGCCGCCCTGCCCGGCAAAGGCCGTACGCAGAGCTTCGGGAATGGCCCGGGGTTTTAAACTGTCGGCGCGCACACACGCCACCAAAAACTGCCCCTCGCAGAGCAGTACATCATCCGCAGCCCGCCTGACCTGTTGCATGAAGCGCAGGCTGGCGCGGTTCAATTCGATTACTTCGGCGCTGATCAGCAGCTCATCGTCCAGCCGCGCAGGCTTGTGGTAACGAGCCTCGCTGGAATGCACGACAAATAACAGGTTCTCGATACCCGCCATTGCGGATTGGGCAAACCCCAACTCCCGCAGTCGCTCGGTTCGAGCCCGCTCCATGAATTTCAGGTAATTGACGTAGTAAACGATGCCGCCGGCATCGGTGTCCTCGTAATAAACGCGACAACGATGTGCGAACGACTGAGCCCCGTTTTGCGCGCGCATACTCTAGTGCTTACTCCTCAGGTTGCCAATCCGGCCAGGCAACTGTTTTCGCCGTTTTTGCCGCCAGCAGCACATCACATTTCGGTGACTGCCCGTCTGACCATGAAACACCCGAATAGATCGGTCGATTGTCGAGTTATTCGTCAGGGTCTTCGGCGGGTTCGTCCATGACCGCCCTCTCGCCCATTTTCGATGGAATATTGAGGCCAAAATGCAGATAGGCGTGTCGAGTGACCATGCGACCCCGCGGTGTGCGCATCATATAGCCTTGCTGGATCAAATAGGGTTCCAGCACGTCCTCAATTGTGTGACGCTCTTCGCTAATGGCCGCTGCAAGGTTATCGACGCCAACCGGACCGCCGTCGAATTTTTCGATCATTGTCAGCAGCAGACGTCGGTCCTGATGATCGAAACCACGCTCATCGACGTCCAGCAGGTTCAGCGCAAGGTCTGCAATCGCCTTGGTGATCTCGCCCTTCGCACGCACTTCCGCGAAATCACGCACACGCCTCAGCAGCCGGTTGGCGATACGCGGCGTGCCCCGTGCCCGACGGGCGATTTCAAATGCGCCTTCGTCCTCGATGTAGAGCCCGAGAATTTTTGCCGAGCGCGACACGATGGTCGCCAGATCCGCAGTGCTATAGAACTCAAGACGCTGCACGATACCGAAACGGTCACGCAGCGGATTGGTGAGCATGCCGGCGCGGGTAGTTGCACCGACCAGCGTAAAGGGCGGCAGATCGAGCTTGATGGAGCGTGCAGCGGGCCCCTCACCGATCATGATATCCAGCTGAAAGTCTTCCATCGCCGGATACAGGACCTCTTCCACGATGGGTGAAAGCCGGTGGATCTCGTCGATGAACAGCACATCGTGCGGCTCGAGATTGGTGAGAATGGCAGCGAGGTCGCCAGGTCGCTCAAGCACCGGGCCCGACGTGCTCTTGATCGACACCGACATTTCCTGCGCGATGATATTGGCCAGGGTGGTTTTACCCAGGCCCGGTGGACCGAAGATGAGCGTGTGATCGAGCGCTTCATTGCGGCCGCGAGCAGCCTGAATGAAGAGCTCCATCTGTTCGCGCACGGTAGGCTGGCCGATGTAGTCGGCCAGGCTCAGCGGCCGGATCGCGCGATCCAGTTGCTCGTCACGGTCGCGTCCGGTGGCCGCGATCAACCGATCAGCATCTATCACTTACAGCATCCCCTTCAATGCGCGGCGAATGAGGTCTTCGCTGCTGAGATTCTTGTCCTTTATCGCAGTCACGGCCTTGCTCGCCTCCTGGGGTTTGTACCCCAGGGAGATCAACGCGCTGACGGCATCCGACTCGGCAGTCGCCACCGGAACAGGCGCACCCGGGCCGTCCGATACCAGTGCAAACGTACCCGGCAAGGCGTCCCAGGCCTTGAAGCGATCCTTGAGTTCTACCAGCAAACGCTCGGCAGTCTTCTTGCCTACGCCCGGCACGCGGGTCAGTGCCGAGGTATCCTGCGCCTGAACGCAACGCACCAGCTCATCCACCTCAAGCGTCGACATCAAGGCCAACGCCAGCTTGGGGCCGACGCCGTTGAGGCGTATCAACTCGCGGAACATCTCGCGGTCACGTTTCTCGTAGAACCCGAACAGCAGGTGAGCGTCTTCCCGTACCACCAGGTGAATATGCAGCGTCACGGTCTCGCCCAGATGCGGCAGGCGATAAAGCGTGGTCATGGGCACTTCGACTTCATAACCCACACCGTTGACATCCAGTACCAGATGCGGCGGTTGCTTCTCGACCAACGTACCGCGTAGACGTCCAATCACGAATCAAATCCTTTCCAGATGCCCGTCGCTGCGACGGACCGGGCTAGCGCAAATAATTTCATCAGAGCCGCAAGCGGCCGCCACGACTGCGCGCAGTATTGAGGCCGTGGGGAATGAGGCTTGATCGGGTATGGGCGTGGCACATGGCAATTGCGAGCGCGTCCGACGCATCCACCTGGGGTTTGGTGGTGAGCTTGAGCAGGTGCATGACCATCAACATCACCTGATCCTTGTTCGCACCGCCTGTTCCCGAGACAGCCTGCTTGACCTGAGTTGCGGTGTACTCGGCAATCTCCAGGCCTTCTTCGGCACCCGCCACAATCGCAGCGCCGCGTGCCTGACCCAGTTTCAGGGCAGAATCGGGGTTACGCGCCATGAACACCTTTTCAATGCCCATCGTCACCGGCCCGTAGGTCTGGATGACCTCGCGCACGCCGCGATACACAATCTGCAGCCGCTCGTGAAGCAAACCGGTGCCCGTTCGGATGCATCCCGACGCCACGTACTCGCAGCCGCGCCCCGTATCACGCACTACGCCAAAGCCGGTTATTCGCGAACCGGGATCGATACCTAAAATAAGAGTCATAACGCCTGCAGCTTGAGAGGTGACGCGAACCGTTGGATGCAGCATAAAGGCAGAAGCCGGAGGCCGATAGCGATGATGATCAACGCTTCGTGCGCTCCGGCCTCAAGTTCCGACTCGGCTGAAGATCAGCTGAGCTGCTCCAGCACCTCGTCCGGGATTTCAGCGTTGGAGTAGACATTCTGTACGTCATCGAGGTCTTCAAGCATATCGATCAGCTTGAGGACCTTCTCCGCCATGTCTAGATCAAGCACCGCACTGGTGGTGGGCTGCATGACGATCTCGGCGTCGGCGGGCGTGAACCCGGCGGCTTCCAGCGCGTTGCGTACAGCGTAGAAACTGGAGAACGATGTAAACACGTCGATGGAGCCGTCTTCATGACTTACCACGTCATCGGCGTCCGCTTCCATCGCCGCTTCGATGAGTGCGTCTTCGTTCACACCCGGCGCGAAGGAAATCTGCCCCTTGCGCTCGAACAGATACGAAACCGAACCGTCAGTGCCCAGGTTGCCGCCGCACTTGCTGAACGCATGACGCACGGCAGCCGCGGTCCGGTTGCGGTTATCGGTCATGGTTTCGACCATGACTGCAACGCCACCCGGGCCGTAGCCCTCGTAACCCAACTCGACCATGTCATCGGCGTCGGCAGCGCCGGCCCCGCGCGCAATGGCGCGGTCGATGATGTCCCGGCTCATGTTCGCGCCAAGGGCCTTGTCCTGCGCCAGACGCAAGCGCGGATTCGACGCCGGATCACCGCCGCCCTGACGAGCAGCGACCGTCAACTCGCGAATCCATTTAGTGAATATCTTGCCTTTCTTGGCGTCCTGACGCTCTTTGCGGTGCTTGATGTTCGCCCACTTGGAATGACCAGCCATAACACGCTCCAAACCTTGAAACACGCACGCCCGCGCAGATCACTCACACGCAGACGCTTCACTCGAATCCTGCCCGATATGGGCGAGCGCCGGAGGACCGAATGGTCGGTCCGCCGGACTCTTGTCTTAATTACTCGGCTTTCGGTGTCTCGCGCAGACGGATGTGCAACTCACGCAGCGCCTTGGCATCAACCACACCCGGCGCCTGGGTCATTACGTCCGCAGCACTCTGGGTTTTCGGGAAGGCAATGACTTCACGGATGGACTGAGCACCGGTCATCAACATGACCAGACGATCCAGACCGAACGCCAAACCGCCATGTGGCGGCGCGCCATACTTCAGAGCGTCGAGCAGGAAGCCGAACTTCTCCTGCTGCTCGTCTTCGGAAATACCCAGCAGACGGAACACGGCCTGTTGCATTTCCTTGCGGTGAATACGGATCGAACCACCGCCCAGTTCCGTGCCGTTCAGGACCATGTCGTACGCACGGGACAGTGCGGTGCCCGGGTTGGCTTCGAGCTCTTCAGGCGAGCACTTCGGAGCAGTGAACGGGTGATGCAGCGCCGAGAAGCTGCCGTCGTCATTCTCTTCGAACATCGGGAAGTCAACGACCCACATCGGTGCCCACTCACACGTAAGCAGATTGAGGTCGTGGCCCAGCTTGATGCGCAATGCACCCAGCGCTTCGCTGACGATTTTGAATTTGTCGGCGCCGAAGAACACGATGTCGCCATCAACCGCACCCACGCGATCAAGGATCACGTTGAGGTTGGCTTCAGGGATGTTCTTGACGATCGGGGACTGCAGGCCCTCGACGCCCTTGGCGCGCTCGTTGACCTTGATGTAGGCCAGGCCTTTGGCGCCGTAGATGCCAACGAACTTGGTGTACTCGTCGATCTTGCTGCGCGGCATGCTTGCGCCGCCGGGAACACGCAGGGCCGTGACGCGGCACTTCGGATCATTGGCAGGACCGCTGAACACTTTGAAGTCGACTGCCTGAAGCTGATCGGCAACGTCAACAAGCTCCAGCGGGTTACGCAGGTCCGGCTTGTCGGAGCCGTAACGGCGCATGGCCTCTTCGAAGGTCATGTGCGGGAAATCATCGAACTCCAGATCCAGCACTTCCTTGAAGAGCTTGCGGATCATGTCCTCGGTAATGCCCATGATGTCGGCTTCATTGAGGAAGCTGGTTTCGATGTCGATCTGAGTGAATTCAGGTTGACGGTCGGCACGCAGGTCTTCGTCGCGGAAGCACTTGGCGATCTGGTAGTAACGGTCGAAACCGGCAACCATCAGCAGTTGTTTGAACAGCTGCGGCGATTGCGGCAGTGCAAAGAAGCTGCCCGCATGCGTACGGCTTGGCACCAGGTAGTCGCGAGCGCCTTCGGGCGTGGCGCGAGTCAGGATTGGCGTTTCGACGTCAAGGAAGCCATTGCCGTCGAGGAAGCCGCGGATGCTGGAAGTGATGCGCGAGCGCAGACGAAGCTTTTCAGCCATTTCCGGGCGACGCAGGTCGATGAAGCGATAACGCAGGCGGGTCTCTTCACCGACGTCCGAATACTCGTTGAGCGGGAACGGCGGGGTTTCCGACTCGTTGAGCACTTCAAGCTCATAGCCCAGCACTTCGATTGCGCCCGACGCCATGTTCGGGTTAACGGCGCCGGCAGGACGCGCACGTACCTTACCGGTCAGCTTGACAACGTATTCGCTGCGAACACGGTCGGCGATGGCGAAGGTGTCAGCACGATCAGGATCGAAAACTACCTGGGCCAGGCCCTCACGATCGCGGATGTCGAGGAAAATCACCCCGCCATGGTCGCGACGGCGATGGACCCATCCGCAAAGGGTAATTTCCTGACCTTCCAGGCTCTCGTTCAGTTGGCCGCAATAATGGCTGCGCATCATGATCGTGTGTTCACTTCTCGTAATTCGGAATTCGATGGAGCTTTCGCCCGTCGCCGGTGCGAGGGTGCGCAAGCTTTGGCATGCAGTCCGACCCGGCGGCCGGTTCCTGCCTTCCACAGTAAGGCGGGGGATTATATAGGGATAATCATCACTGTGCAGCCGCGCAGCCCGATACCGGCAAAGAAGATGCAGGCGCCCAGAGGCAACTTCGCAGTGACCGCCAGAGAATGCGGGCCCGACGCAGCAGGCCCGCGAAAATCAGGTCAGGTCGGGGACGGTGTTAACCTCAGCCCCTCGGCACTCAGTATGTGAGCCACGCACACCACACGGATCAAGCCGCTGAAGTTCTTCACGCCGCCGTAACGCAGGTGAACCTCGCGGTCGACATAGGACAGCACCGCGTTTATGGAGCAGTCGTTGAATCGTGCCATTTCGGAAAGGATGTTCCAGTACACCTCTTCAAGGCGCAGACAGGTGGCCAACCCATTGAGCCTCACCGACCTGGCATGCGGTTGGGCGAGGCTCATGTTGAAGTTGTCGATAAAAGGGTCTCCCCTGGCATTTACACATCGAGGCAGCTCCCACCTCTCATGATCAGTATTCCGATTCATGCGGATCCCCTATTTTGCGATCACGGATATAGGCGTCGGCACCTCTTCGCAATCATATGAAAGAAGTGCCTATCAAGCCGTATTCCGCGAGGCGCAACCAGCAGAAGGAGCACTCTGAACCCGTAGGAGATTGCCACGGTGAAAGGGGGATTTCCGAAAGCTGAAAAAGCTCAGAACATTTATCTGTCCCGAGGTATTAGATATATATTTTTCTGACTTCTTTTGCCCCATTTGCCCAGCGAGCAACCGCGGGCACACGCGTGAAGCAAGTTCACTGAGCAGCGCGTAAGGTCAGGGGGAGCCCAGGATTAATGGACGTCGAAGCGCCAGGGGAAATGCGGAAGGGGGGAGGGAGAAATTAAACACGCAGGGCGAGCATCGTTTTCGATGCTCGCCCTGGCCCATTACTGTGTTTCGAGCATCGAACGCAGCATCCAGGCCGTTTTCTCGTGCACCTGCATGCGCTGGGTCAGCAAATCCGCAGTCGGCTCGTCGCTGACCTTGTCCAGCAGCGGGAAGATCCCCCGCGCGGTCCGGGTGACGGCTTCCTGACCCTGAACAAGCGATCGAATCATGTCTTCCGCAGCCGGTACGCCTTCTTCTTCTTTGATAGAAGACAAGCGCGCATACGTTGAGTAAGTGCCCGGTGCCGGGAAGCCCAGTGCGCGGATACGCTCGGCAATCTGATCGACCGCCAGCGCCAACTCGTTGTACTGCTCCTCGAACATCAGGTGAAGCGTACGAAAGGCCGGACCTGTAACGTTCCAGTGAAAGTTATGGGTTTTCAGATACAACACGTAGGTGTCTGCCAGCAGGCGGGAAAGACCGTCCACGATGGACTTGCGATCTTCTTCGCTGATGCCGATATCGATTGCCATGTTCAGACCTCTTCTATGATGGTGTGTTTTAACGACTGCCGACCACTCTATCAAGACCATCGGCCCGACGCAGCCATCTGTCGGGATTAGTTCGGCCGTAGCAACCCACGACCAAACGCCTCTCCTTTATTAGCGACTTTAAATTGCCGTGAAAGTGCTTACGCGACGGCGGTGTGGTAGCGCCGGCGACTGCTCTGGGACGAGCATGACAACCTATCCAGGAAAAACTGACACCACCGGCCCGCAAGCCACCGTTGAGAACGCTAACCGCTTGATTTGAGTAGCTCTCGCCTTTGCTGTTAAATACAGCCGTGTTGCCACCAAAGTGCCGTCAGGCGGTGGCGCATAGGCAGGACCGACAATCGTGCATCACGCCTCACTTTTTCCCGAAGCGTACCGAACGTCACCCGCTATTTCCTTGCGATCCATCTTAATGTGAGTCATCAAAATGTTGAAAATAGTCCACCTGCTAACAGGCGCAGCTGCCCTGCTGCTGTCTTTCATACCCAGTCTGCGCAGTGAAGCGCTGTCTTCGTACCTGTCCCAACCGGATGCGCTGTGCCTGGCGCTCTTCGGCCTCATCAATCTGGTCCTGGCCCCGGTGATTCCCTACTGGAACAAAGGCCCACGTCATCAATTACAAAATCTTGTCAGCGGTTTGCTCGTTATTGCCGTAGTGCTTCAAATCCTCACCCTGCTCGTGCCCCTTGAAACCATCGCCGGCCAACCGGCCGTTCTCGTGAGCCTGCTGGCGGTGGTCATTGCGGTGGCGCTGCACCTGGCGGTCAGCTTTTACCGCTCCTCCCCTACCCCGATCGCTCAGTCTCAGGATCTGGGAAATCGGGATACCGGCACGGTGAAGTGGTTCAACACCTCGAAAGGATTCGGCTTCATCTCCCGTGACTCGGGTGATGATATTTTCGTTCACTTTCGTGCCATTAGAGGTGAAGGTCATCGCGTTCTGGTCGAAGGCCAACGGGTCGAGTTTTCGGTCATGAACCGCGACAAGGGACTGCAAGCAGAAGACGTCATCGCCGCACTGCCGCGCCGCTGACATCTCCATAAAAAAACCGCGCTTCAAGGCGCGGTTTTTTCATGGCTGCAATTCCTGCCTTTAATAATGGGGAGGGGGCGAATCTTCGGCAAAGCCATCGCCCTGCCCTCCCATTTCCTCCTGGCGCTTGATCAGAGCAGTGATCTGCAATTCCAGGCGGTCAATACTGCGCTGCTGGGCCACCAACACGTCGTTGAGGGCCTGGATGGTGTCGTCCTGAAATGCCAGACGGCTCTCCAGTTCCATCACTCGGGAATCGAGCTCCATGGTTAGTCCTCTTTGAAAATGAACGTTTCGGTCAAGACCGGCTTAAGCTGCGAGACGATCCGCCCGACCTCATCCGTTGAATAAGGTCGGGCCGGATGCCTGCCCCAGACAGGGGCCGGCCAGGCTGCATCGCCGACGCGTCTGACGATGACGTGCATGTGCAGCTGGCTGACCACATTGCCCAGTGCAGCGACATTCATCTTGTCCGCAGCGAAGGTACGACTCAGCACGGCAGACAGGTAGGTCGTTTCCGTCCATAACTGCGCCTGCTCTGCCTCCTCCAGTTGAAAGACTTCACTGATGTCAGAACGCTTTGGGACGAGGATGAACCACGGGTAATTCGAGTCGTTGGACAGCAGCAATGTGCACAGCGGAAAGTCACCTATAGGCAGGGTGTCTTGCCGCAGGCGCGAATCTAGAACGAACACGTGAATACTCCTGATCGCTGGATGAATTTGCCGGCTCGGCTGGCTGACCAGAACCTGACATGGACTGAGGGGCAGGATACCCGTGAAGCGCAGACGAATCACTGGGCGGGGGTTAGCAGCATTCTGCAGATTCAGTGTTGATCCATGAGCAGCGCCACCACTCGCACCAAGCCTGCGCGAAAAACTCTCCAACGCACTCGAATGAGGCGCCTGTCTACATGGATGCCCGGGAGTGGAGTATGCATTCGATTTCGTCGCAGCCCTTACGGGCCGGGCTTCTCAACTGAACCCCGATGCCATCTCCCGCTGGCCGCTGCATCACCGCCATGGCATTTAACCGTCAGAAGAGCCAAAGCCATGCAGCGCGGCTTTGCAATGCACCAAAAAGACTCAGCTACCCGCCATTACTGGGGCGCTTATCCGGGATTTACCCACTTACACGCAGTAACAGGTAACGCCAGTGACATCTGTACACGCTAGCCTCGTAAAAACCCCAACAACTACGCAGGCTATCTAAAAATATTTTATTCAACAGATACAAATGGTTACGTTGTTAACCGCATGTAATTAGGGCGGCTTCTACATTTTTTTCATGTTCGTGGAAATTTTGTGCACGGTTGTTGCTTTGTCACACACAGCCTTAACGCCAGCATGCTGTAACAGGATGCGGGGGCGACACGGATGCAGCGACGCTTTAAGGGGAAGCCATCAGGGATGGGGCGAGGTATTTGAGAACGATTCTCGCCTTGCCACGCATCCTCTAGTTGCACGATCCACGGACTAAGGAAGCTGTTCAATCGCGACACGAACAGCACTGGCTGCGACAGCCCGTAAAAAAACCGAAAGGAAAGGCTCGTAAGTATCGCCAATAATGTCAGCGTGCTATAGATTTCGCCGACACCAAAAAGAAAGAAGCCGGCCAGATAAAAAAACAGGTGGACGGCAGTACTCTTCTTAAAAACCAAAGGAGCAAAGTCACGATGAGAGTGATGAAGTGGAGCGCAATCGCACTGGCCGTTACTGCAGCCAGCACCCAATTGGCATCGGCTGCGGCATTCGTAAGCGATCAGTCCGAAGCAACTGGTTTTGTAGAGGGGAGCAAGCTGGACCTTAAAGCTCGTAACTACTATTTCAATCGTGACAAAAAGAACGGTGCGGTGGACGACAAGGACTGGACCCAGGGTTTCTGGGCCAACTACAGCTCCGGTTACACCGTAGGGCTGATCGGTGTTGGTGTCGACGCATTCGGCTATGCCGGCTTCAAGCTCGATGGTTCGGACAAGTACTCCGGTTCTGGCAACCTGGTGACTGATAGCCAAGGCAAAAACGAAGACAGCTTCGGCAAAGCGGGAGGCGCTGTTAAATTCCGCATTTCGAAGACTGAGCTGAAAATCGGCGACATGCAGCCGCAGAACCCGGTTTTTGCAGTTGGCGGTTCGCGCCTTCTGCCACAAACCGCAACTGGCGTGACTCTGCAGAGCAGTGAGATCAAGGGTCTTGATGTAGAAGCAGGTCGCTTTACTTCAGGCACCAGCCAGGACGAAACTAATCGCAATGGCGATATCTGGGCTACCTATGCCGGCGTAACCTCCAAATCCGCTACTTACGGCGGCGGCAAATACTCGATCACCGACAACCTGGGTGTTGGGTTCTACTACAACAAACTGGAAGACGTGTGGAACCAGTACTACGGTAACGTGAACTACGCGCTGCCGATCAGTGATGACCAGTCGCTGGCTTTTGACTTCAACTACTACAACACCCAGGACACCGGCAGCAAGAAAGCAGGCGATATCAGCAACAACGCTTACTCCCTTTCCGCAGCCTATTCGTTCCTGGCCGCTCATACCCTGACCCTGGCTTTCCAGAAAGTTAACGGTGACACGCCGTTCGACTACATCGGTATCGGTGACAACAACCGCGGTGGCGATTCGATCTTCCTGGCGAACTCGATTCAGTACTCCGACTTCAACGCCCCAGGCGAAAAATCCTGGCAAGCACGCTACGACCTCAACATGGCGACCTACGGGGCGCCAGGCTTGAGTTTCATGGCTCGCTACGTGACCGGTACTGACATTGATGGCACTCATACTCCATCTAACAGCACCTACACCGGCCTGTATGGCGAAGACGGCAGCCACCACGAAACCAACGTCGAGGCCAAGTACGTTGTTCAGACTGGCCCGGCGAAAGACCTGTCGTTCCGTATTCGTCAAGCATGGCACCGCGCCAATGCCGACGAAGGCGAAGGCGATATCAACGAGTTCCGTCTGATCGTCGACTACCCGATTTCGGTCCTGTAATCGCATTGTCTGACACTCGTTAATGAAAAGCCCGGCCCCCGCGCCGGGCTTTTTAATGGGCGTCTGTATGACATTCCCTCCATCCGCGACGCCCGCCCGGCCTGTACTCAGCGGTACCACCACCGTACAATCCCGAATCATTTCCCAGTCACAGCAACCGACAACGGCCGACCATGCGTACCAGTCAATATTTGCTCGCCACACAGAAAGAAACGCCATCCGACGCGGTCGTGATCAGCCATCAGCTGATGCTGCGTGCCGGCATGATTCGCAAACTGGCTTCGGGTCTCTACACCTGGCTCCCCATGGGCCTGCGAGTACTGCGCAAGGTCGAGGCGGTGGTGCGTGAAGAAATGAACGCAGCGGGCGCGCTTGAGGTGTTGATGCCCGGCATTCAGCCAGCGGAGCTCTGGCAGGAATCGGGCCGTTGGGAACAGTACGGTCCGGAGCTGTTGCGACTGAAAGACCGTCACGATCGAGATTTTTGCGCGGGCCCGACCCACGAAGAGGTCATCACCGATCTGGCCCGCAATGAACTCAATAGCTATAAACAGCTGCCGATCAACATGTATCAGATCCAGACCAAGTTCCGCGACGAAATCCGTCCGCGTTTTGGCCTGATGCGTGGCCGTGAATTCATCATGAAGGACGCCTACTCCTTTCATGCGACACAGGATTCTCTTCAGGAAACCTACGATCGTATGCATCAGGCGTACTGCAACGTGTTCACCCGTCTGGGCCTGAATTTCCGCCCTGTGGTTGCGGACAACGGATCCATCGGTGGCGCGGGCTCCCATGAATTCCACGTCCTCGCCGAGTCGGGTGAAGATGACATCGTGTTCAGCGACACCTCCGACTACGCCGCCAACATTGAAAAAGCACAAGCCATTCCACGTGAAGCGAGCCGCCCTGCCGCCGCCGAGCAGATGCGCCTGGTAGATACCCCCGACGCGAAGACCATCGCGGCGCTGGTCGAGCAGTACAACCTGCCAATCGAAAAGACCGTGAAGACCCTCGTGGTTCATGCCGCTGAAGAAGGGAAGCTGATCGCCCTGATCATCCGAGGCGATCACGAACTCAACGAGATCAAGGCCTCCAACCTTGAGCAAGTGGCCAGCCCGCTGGTCATGGCTTCCGAAGCTGAACTGCGTGATGCCATTGGCGCCGGCGCAGGTTCGCTCGGGCCGTTGAATCTGCCGTTGCCGTGCATCATTGACCGCTCTGTCGAGCTGATGAGCGACTTTGCCATTGGCGCGAACATAGATGACAAACACTACTTCGGCGTCAACTGGGAGCGCGACCTGCCGGTTCCGACCGTGGCTGACCTGCGCAACGTTGTCGCCGGCGACCCAAGCCCCGACGGCCAAGGCACAGTGATCATCAAACGCGGCATTGAAGTCGGGCACATTTTCCAGCTCGGTACCAAATACAGCGATGCGATGAAGTGCCAGGTACTCGGCGAAAACGGCAAGCCGGTTACCTTGACCATGGGCTGCTACGGCATTGGAGTTTCACGCGTAGTGGCTGCGGCCATCGAGCAGAACAACGACGCCAACGGCATCATCTGGAGCGACGCTCTGGCTCCTTTCCAGATCGCCCTCGTGCCACTGCGCTATGAGACCGAAGCAGTCAAAGAGGCCACAGACAAGTTGTATGCCGAACTGACCGCTGCGGGCTTCGAAGTGCTGCTGGACGACCGCGACAAGAAGACCAGTCCGGGCATCAAATTTGCCGACATGGAACTGATCGGCATCCCGCACCGCATCGTAGTCAGCGACCGCGGGCTTGCCGAGGGCAACCTCGAGTACAAGAGCCGCACCGAAGCCGAAGCTCAGGCGTTGACTGTTGCCGATGTGCTGTCTTTCATCAAGGATCGGATCAAGCGCTGACCGGAACGCGCGCCTGCGATCCCGCAGGCGCGCCGTCATTCGCCACGCTTCTGCTATGCGCCTATCTGCACCCAGAGATCTCATGTTCAAGCGAAATCCATCACGTCTCGCAGGCGCTGTCTTGTGCACCAGCCTGTTTCTCGGCGGCTGCGCCAATCATCTGTCTCAACGAAGTGAGCATGAAGAACGTGTCGAGCGCAAATTGCTCGAGCACAGCTTTCAGGTCGACATCGGTGAACCCAAAACGCTTGAGTTACCCCAGCGACGGATACGCATCCACGAGCTGAAAACTTTCGACATCACCGAATTTGAAGTGACGCGGCATTACGACCGATACACGCCCTATCAGCCCTGGCGGGAGGTCTACGAAATTCCGCTCGGAGCAGTGGCGATCGTGGCCGGGGTGGGCGCAAACGTGGTTAACGTGCTGACGTTTGGCAGTCTCCCGGATAGCGTGACCAAAGACTGGCTCAGCTACGGTGTTGCCGGCATCAACCCCTTCATGAATGCACCGTCTCACGGTCGTGCCCAGCAAAACCTGGCGGGCATTGATGAAGTCCAGCGCGACCACCGCGTCGAGCATTCGAGCCTGCCGTGGAGCGATGCGCCGGTCGACGTCACCGCAGGCAAGCAAACGCATGAAATGACCACGGACCGCAATGGCGTGCTGCGGGTCAATCTGCTCGACAGCCCGTTCGCCGAACAGGATCTCAGCCATGTGACGCAGCTGGCGATCCGCGTGCAGGATGACCAGAGCAACGTCCAGGCAAACGCCAACTTGCCGCTCAGCCGAACACTGCGCGGGAAGCTCCTTGAGGCCCACGATTTGATCTACGACGATCTGGAAGACGATGAGGTCAGCCAGTGGGTCCATCGCGTCAAGCGTCTGTCGGAGCTGGGACTTGAAGAGCAAGCCAGTGAGCTGGAGCAGTCGTTGATTGAAATGACGCGCAACGATCCGCAGTTGCAGCACCAGTTTCTCAGATCGTTAGCCAAAGACGCCGGTCGACTGGTCGCGGTGCCACCTAGCGCCGAATAGCTTCAGCTAAACAGTTCCAGTTGCTCGTGAGCTGCGCGAAGGTCGTGCAGGCGCACGCCGATTCCCAACAGTCGGACCGGCTTGCCACCGCGGGCGAACGCCTGGGTCAGCAGATGTTCGTAGCTGCCAAGGTCTCGCCCTGCTCCGGCCTGCTCCAGCGTGGTTTGGGTAAAGTCGTGGAATTTGACCTTCACGAAGGGCTTGCCCGGGCGGTAGAGGCTGTCGATGCGCGCGATGCGTTCGTTGAGGGTGGCCAGCAGCGTCGGCAACATCGCCAGGCAACTGGCGAGGTCCGGCAGGTCAGTGTCGTAGGTGTTTTCCACACTGACAGACTGGCGTCGGTTGTCATTTTGGACAGGCCGATCATCGATCCCATGGGCCAGGTTCCACAGCCGCTCGCCAAAAGAGCCGAACTCCCTCACCAACGATAACTTGCTCCAATCACGCAAATCCGTACAGGTGACAATCCCGAGGCGACCCAGCTTGTCGGCTGTCACCTTGCCCACCCCGTGCAGCTTGGAAACAGGCAGCTGGGAGACGAAGTCTTCGACCTGGTCGGGGGTGATGACAAACAATCCATTGGGCTTCTTCCAGTCACTGGCGATCTTGGCCAAAAACTTGTTTGGAGCAACGCCAGCGGAAACGGTGATGTGCAGCTGATTGGAGACCCGCCGTCGAATGTCCTGCGCGATGCGTGTGGCACTGCCCGCGAAGTGCTCGCACTCCGTGACGTCCAGATACGCCTCGTCCAGCGACAGCGGTTCGATCAAATCGGTGTAATCCCGGAAGATCGTTTGAATTTCCTTGGACGCTTCTTTATAGGCATCCATCCTCGGCTTGACGATGGTCAGGTCCGGGCACAGCGTGAGCGCGTGCCGAGAAGACATCGCGGAACGGATGCCGTAGGCCCGGGCTTCGTAGTTGCAGGTGGCGATAACGCCTCGACGATCGGCGGACCCTCCCACAGCCAGCGGCTTGCCTGCCAGACGCGGGTCATCGCGCATTTCAATGGCGGCATAGAAGCAGTCACAGTCGATATGGATGATTTTGCGCTGCGGCATCACACACGGTCGTAGGAAAACGGTCGTGCAGTATCTCATCCACAGGACGGGTCTTACACTGCCAAAGCTTATCTCCCCGCCAAAGGTGCCTCCCAGTCGTCTGATGGAGAGTGGGCAACGACTTACACGGCAGACCCCTCCGCCGCCTAGAACTAACGCCTTCCGCTAACCGTTTGAAGAAAAAGCCTTTTTTTCTGCCTATTGCTTGACAGCTTGTCGATCCTCTGTAGAATGCCGCCACACAGACGCGGGATGGAGCAGTCTGGTAGCTCGTCGGGCTCATAACCCGAAGGTCGTCGGTTCAAATCCGGCTCCCGCAACCAAACATCAAAAAAGGCTACTCGAAAGAGTGGCCTTTTTTGTGGGCGTCATTTGGCCAGTTCATCTCACCCGGCCTTGTTGGCCTTGTTGGCCTTCGTAAACAGATGAGCGTAACCGAGCCGCCGACCATCATGCGCGATTCCATATAAAAGCCTTGTGCGACCGATGCTTAGACGTCATGGACCCGTCGACGTGGTTATTTTGTCGATATGTGGTGTTAAAGGTTGACACATCTTCGTTCGGCTGTAGAATGCCGCCACACAGACGCGGGATGGAGCAGTCTGGTAGCTCGTCGGGCTCATAACCCGAAGGTCGTCGGTTCAAATCCGGCTCCCGCAACCAACATCTAAAAAGGCTACTCGAAAGAGTGGCCTTTTTTTTGCCTCGCTGAAAGGTGACGAACAGCAGGCAGTAATCCTTGTCACATCCCACAGCCGGGATGCGTTCGGCCAAGACGTCTTGTTACTGTATGTTGCCGGGAGCAATAGTTTTGATCTCCCCTGCCGATACGCTGGCCAGCGACTGAACCTAGACTGAACGGTCACCGATGCGTGTCCGTGGTATTCGCCCGTTAGACGTTGAAGCGCTAACATCCTGAATTATTTTTCGCGTAGGGATTGGTAACTTGGCTGTATACCTCCATCCTGTCGCGCACGATCCAAGGAGTGATTGATGCGCGCCAACCCGTCCGACACAAATGAAGCTGTGACGGAGAATCCTCCGGCTCACCCTAAACGGCTGCGTCCACGTGAATGGGTCAGCAAGCATCGCCAGCCCATCGGCTTAGGCGTCACCATTATCCTGTTCGCCATTGCCTTGATTGCCTGTCGGCACATGTTGATGGAGCTGGATATCTACGCCCTGCAGGACTCTCTGCTTAGCGTGCCCCTGCCCTCTTTGGCTGGCGCAGTGGTTGCCACCGCCATCGGCTTTGTGATTCTGCTGGGCTACGAGTGGTCCGCCAGTCGCTACGCCAATGTCCAGTTGCCCGCCAAATCGTTGGTTATGGGCGGGTTCTGCGCGTTTGCCATCGGTAACGCCGTCGGCCTGTCGATGCTTTCCGGCGGCTCGGTGCGTTATCGCCTTTATTCGCGTCTGGGGCTCGGTGCGGGCGAAGTCGCCCACATGACGCTGTTCGCCAGCCTTTCACTGGGCTGTGCGCTACCGCCTCTGGCTGCATTGGCAACGTTGAGCGATTTGCCTGCCGCGTCGCTGGCATTGCACCTGTCGGTTCCAGTCCTGGCGATCAGTGCAGTGGCGATATTGGCTATCAGTGCGATTCTGGGATACGCGGTCTACCGGCGACGTTTGCCGGAGCAAACCATCCCGCATAACTTGCTGGTCCGTGCCGGACGTCGAACCTTGCGCCTGCCAGGCGTACGCTTGACGCTGATGCAGTTGGTCATCACCGCGCTCGACGTCGCAGCCGCAGCCGCTGTGCTCTACCTTTTACTGCCCTCCGCACCTCCGTTTGGCGCATTTCTGCTGGTTTATCTCCTGGCGCTGGCGGCCGGAGTGCTCAGCCATGTGCCCGGTGGCGTCGGCGTCTTTGAAGCCATCCTGCTCGCGGCGTTTGCCGACGAACTTGGCGCTGCACCGCTGGCCGCCGCACTGTTGCTGTACCGGCTGATCTATGTGGTATTGCCGCTGTTGATCGCCTGTCTGGTGCTGCTCTATAGCGAGGCCAAGCGACTGCTGTTCGCGCAACAGGCCATGCGCGTCGCTTCGGGGCTCGGCGCCCCGATTCTGGCGCTGCTGGTGTTTCTCTCTGGCGTGGTCTTGCTGTTTTCAGGGTCGACGCCCGAGATCGACACCCGCCTCGAGAGCCTGGGCTTCCTGATTCCGCACCGGCTGATCGACGCATCCCACTTCGGTGCAAGTCTGATTGGCGTCCTTTGCCTGTTGCTCGCGCAGGGCTTGCGCCGCCGGCTTTCCGCAGCGTGGATGCTGACCACCATCCTGCTGTTCGTCGGGTCCATCCTGTCGATCCTCAAAGGTTTCGATTGGGAGGAAGCAAGCCTGCTGCTGATGACCGCGTGCCTGCTGGCAATCTTCCGCCGCTCGTTCTACCGGCCGAGTCGCTTGCTGGAATTGCCATTCTCGCCGCTGTATCTGGTGGCCAGCGTGTGCGTACTGGGTGCGTCGGTCTGGTTGCTGCTTTTCGCTTACCAGGACGTGCCGTACAGCCACCAGTTGTGGTGGCAGTTCACGCTGGACGCCGATGCGCCGCGCGGTCTGCGCTCGGCACTGGGCAGTGCGGTGTTGCTGTTGATTGTTTCGCTGACGTGGCTGCTGCGCACGGCGCGTCCGGTGATCAATCTGCCGGATGAGGCGCAACTGGCCAAAGCCGCCGAGATCATCAAGGCCTCCAGCCAGCCCGATGGCGGCCTGGTTCTGACCGGTGACAAAGCCGTGCTCATGCACCCGGACGGCAATGCCTTTCTGATGTACGCCCACCGTGGCCGCAGCCTTGTCGCGCTGTATGACCCAATCGGCCCAACCCAACAACGCGCCGAACTGATCTGGCAATTCCGCGATTTGTGCGACGTTCACCACGCCCGTCCGGTGTTTTATCAGGTGCGTGCAGAGAACTTGCCGTTCTATATGGACATTGGATTGACCGCGATCAAGCTGGGCGAAGAAGCCCGGGTGGACTTGCTCAAGTTCGACATCGAAGCCAAGGGCAAGGAGATGAAAGACCTGCGTTACACCTGGAACAGAGGTGGCCGCGATGGTCTGTCGCTGGAAATCTACGAAGTGGGTCAGGCGCCCATGGAGGAGCTCAAGGTCATCTCCGACGCCTGGCTTACCGGCAAGAACGTCCGTGAGAAAGGTTTCTCGCTGGGCCGATTCAGCCTTGAATACCTGAAGCATTTCCGCATCGCCATTGTCCATTTCCAAGGCAAACCGGTGGCGTTTTCCAACCTGCTGGAGACCTCGCGCAACGACCTGGCGAGTCTGGATCTCATGCGTTCGCACCCGGAAGCCCCCAAGCTGACCATGGAATTCATGATGGTCGGGCTCATCCTTCATTACAAAAAAGAAGGCTACGCCCGTTTCAGCCTGGGCATGGTGCCGTTGTCCGGGCTGCAACCTCGACGTGGCGCACCGCTGACCCAGCGTCTGGGCTCGATGGTCTTCAGTCGTGGCGAACAGCTTTACAACTTCCAGGGGCTGCGTCGCTTTAAAGACAAATTCCAGCCTGACTGGGAACCCCGATATATGGCCGTGCCGGCAGGACTTGATCCGCTCGTGGCACTGGCGGATACCGCTGCCCTGATTGCGGGCGGCCTGACTGGATTGGTGAAACGCTGATGATTCGACGCTACTTGCGCTTTTTGCTCGCAGCCCTTTTGATTGTTGTGCTGGGAGCTGTGGCTTACTGGCTGTGGAACCGCCCTGCCGCGCAACCGACTCTTGAACACATCACCCTTGATGATGGCTCGGCGCTGATCCGCGTGGTGCCTTCGACGAAGGTAAAGACGCAGGTGGCGCTGGCGGTGACCGGCGAGGAGTCCATGACCGAGAAGCAGTTGCTCGCGCTGAGCTACGACGCTTCGGCCCGGGTGATACAGGTCACTCTGCCTAAAGATGATTGCCAACTGCAGGCTAAAACCTTCAACGCCGCGCTGCAGAAGCTCGACGGCGCCCCTGACCTGGTCGCAGGCATCGGGCCGGGCGCTTCGCTGGCATGGCGCTGGCTGGCGGGCCAGAGCAACGACAATGCCCAAGCCATTTCAGTGGGATTTGTCCGCGATCAGCCGGGCTGCACCGAACCTGTGCCGAAGGCTGCGGCCCACGGCAAGTGGACAGTCGCCTGGAACGACGGCCCGGACGATGAAAGCGCTACGCTGGTACGCGATGCGCCCAATACCGAAACCAGCATCAGCGATTACGACATCAAGTACCCACAAGTGCTGAACAACGAAGTGCGCCGTCGATTGATCGGTGGCGATGACAGCGGTGGGTTAAACATCCCGGTCGTCGAGGTGCCCTCGTCACAACCTTCCGACACCGTGACGCTGTTCCTTTCCGGCGATGGTGGCTGGCGTGACCTCGACAAGGAGGTCGCCGGTGACATGGCGAAGATGGGAGGCTACCCGGTCGTTGGCATCGACACCCTTCGCTACTACTGGGAACACAAATCGCCTGAGCAGACGGCCGCCGATCTGACCGAACTGATGGCGCATTACCGGCAGAAGTGGGGAGCCAAGCATTTTGTGCTGGCGGGTTACTCGTTCGGGGCTGACGTATTGCCTGCGATCTATAACCGCTTGCCCGAGGAAGACAAGGCACGGGTAGACGGCATCATCCTGCTTGCATTCGCCCGCACGGGGAGCTTTGAGATTGCCGTCGAAGGCTGGCTCGGTGCGGCTGGCAAAGAGGCCGCCACAGGCCCCGAAATGGCCAAGCTGCCTGGCGACAAGGTGTTGTGTGTCTACGGGATCGAAGAAAAGGACGAGAGCGGCTGTACGGAAGCCACCGCACCTGGCGAGAAGATGCAGCTGCCGGGCGGCCATCACTTCGATGAGGACTACCCTGCCCTGGCCAAGCGCCTGAGTGCGGTTATCGACAAGTGGAAAGGCAAAGAGCCCGCTGCCGAATAACCAAACGAGCATACAAAAATCCCCGCTCTCTTGCGATTGCGGGGATTTTTTATTTAAGCGACTCGCTGAAGTCAGGCCAAGCGCTGCAGGACCGGCTTCAGCCGGGAAAAGGCCCGCTTGCACACCACCAGTCTCTCGCAGCATGACGCCCTGCGTCTTCCCGGCTAAAGCCGGTCCCACAAAGCAAGCGCGGTGTTTCAGTGGGACCGGCTTCAGCCGGGAAGAAGCCCGTTTGCACACCAGCAATCTTGCGGCGTAACACCCGACGCCTGCCCGGCTAGAGGCGGTCCCACAAGGGCGAGGCTGCTTTACATCTCTACCTGCGTCCCCAGCTCGATCACCCGGTTAAACGGCAGCTTGAAGAACCGCAGGTTGCCGTTGGCATTCTTCAACATGAACGCAAACAGGCCCTCGCGCCAGCGCGCCATGCCCACCAGTTTCGAGGACACCACGGTTTCGCGGCTGAGGAAATATGTTGTACGCATCGGGCTGAAGTCCAGCTCCGCCAAATGGCACAGGCCCAGTGCTGCCGGAACGTCTGGCTCATCAATGAAACCAAAGTGCAGGATCACCCGATAAAACCCTTCGCCAAACGCCTCAACCTCGAATCGTTGGGCCGCTGGCACACGTGGAGTGTCCTCGTAGACGACGGTCAGCAATACTACTTGCTCGTGCAACACCTGGTTATGCAGCAGGTTATGCAACAGCGCATGGGGTACCGCATCCGGACGTGCGGTGAGAAACACCGCCGTACCCTGAACACGATGAGGCGGTTGCACACGGATACTGCTGATGAAGATCGGAAGCGGCAGGCCACCTTCGTCGATGCGTTCCACCAGCAGCTGTTTGCCGCGTTTCCAGGTGGTCATCAGGATGAACAGCGCGATGCCTGCCAGAAACGGAAATGCCCCGCCCTGCACGACCTTGGGCACATTGGCCGCGAAGAACATGCCATCGACGAACAGGCAACCCAGCAGGATAGGCACGGCCAGCAACGGCGGCCATTTCCAGGCCAGCAACATGACCGAGGCCACCAGAATCGTCGTGCACAGCATCGTGCCGGTCACTGCCACGCCGTAGGCCGAAGCCAGTGCGCCGGAGGACTCAAAACCCAGCACCAGCAGAATGACCCCGACCATCAGCGCCCAATTCACTGCACCAATGTAGATCTGGCCCTGGGCATCACTTGAGGTGTGCTGGATGTACATGCGCGGGATGTAACCCAGCTGGATGGCCTGCAACGTCATCGAGAACGCACCGGAGATCACCGCCTGCGAGGCAATAATGGTCGCCAGTGTCGACAAGGCGATCAGAGGCAACAGCGCCCAGCTCGGCGCCAGCAGATAGAACGGGTTACGCACTGCTTCAGGGTCCCCGATCACCAAAGCGCCCTGGCCGAAGTAGTTCAGCACCAACGCAGGCAACACCAGCGCGAACCAGGCGCGCGAAATTGGCTTGCGACCGAAGTGGCCCATGTCCGCGTACAGCGCCTCGGCGCCGGTCAGCGCGAGGACGACCGCGCCGAGTACCGAAACGCCGATGCCGGGATGGTCGATGAAAAAGCGCACAGCCCACATCGGATTGACGGCGTGCAGCACTTCCGGCTGCTGCAGGATCCCGTGTACCCCGAGCACGCCCAGGGTCACGAACCACAACACCATGATCGGTCCGAACAGCACGCCAATGCGTGCCGTGCCGTGGCGCTGAATCAGAAACAGCGCCACCAGCACAACGAGCGCGATCGGCACCACCCAGTGATCGAGGCCGTCAAATGCCAGCTCCATGCCCTCTACTGCAGAGAGCACGGAAATGGCCGGCGTGATCATGCTGTCGCCATAGAAAAGCGCCGCGCCGAACAGCCCGAACACGATCATGCTCGCCTGCAGCTTCGGATACCTGGCCGACGCACGTCGTGCCAGCGCCGTGAGCGCCATGATGCCGCCCTCCCCGTCGTTGTCGGCGCGCAGCACCAAGGCCATGTACTTGAAGGAGACCACCCAGATGAGCGCCCAGAAGATCAACGAAAGAATGCCCAGCACACTGTCGTGGCCGGCTTGCACGCCGTAACCTCCGACGAAGACTTCTTTAATGGTGTACAACGGGCTGGTACCGATGTCGCCATAGGCCACACCCACCGCGCCCACCAGCAGACTCAACGGCTTGGCCGAAGAATGCCCGGCTTCTGCCTGACTCGTTGCATGAACCATTTACCACTCCTGAACCCTGACTCGAGCACTGCGATCCGGTGCTGTCGGATTGACCCGCAGCGCACCGGTAAATTCCGATGCGCCCGGCCGACGAGGCTTGCCAGGCGCAACGCCGCGAAGCATAGCGCAGCACTCGTCGTAATTCTCGGTTTAACGCTGGTCAATCCTTCGACTCGCCGCTAGAATTGCGCACTTTTTGATCAGAGGCGCACCCAGCGCCCAGTCAATGCCACGGCCGTTCGCCGGGCATCCTACGCCGAGGTTAGTCAATGTCCACCGTCACCACGTCTGCCGCCCCCAAGGTCGGCTTTGTCAGCCTGGGTTGCCCGAAGGCTCTGGTCGATTCCGAGCGCATCCTGACTCAGCTGCGCATGGAAGGCTATCAGGTCGTCCCGACCTACCAGGACGCCGACGTGGTCGTGGTCAATACCTGTGGTTTCATCGACAGCGCCAAGGCTGAATCGCTGGAAACCATTGGCGAGGCGCTGGCTGAAAACGGCAAGGTGATCGTCACCGGCTGCATGGGCGTGGACGAAAGCGTGATTCGCAGCGTCCACCCGAGCGTGCTGGCCGTTACCGGCCCGCAGCAGTATGAGCAAGTGGTCAATGCGGTGCATGATGCGGCCCCACCGAAGCTGGATCACAACCCATTGATTGATCTGGTGCCGCCGCAAGGGGTCAAGTTGACCCCACGTCACTACGCGTACCTGAAGATCTCCGAAGGCTGCAACCACAGCTGCAGCTTCTGCATCATCCCGTCCATGCGCGGCAAACTGGTCAGCCGCCCGATTGGCGACGTCCTCGACGAGGCGCAGCGTCTGGTCAAGGCCGGCGTCAAAGAGCTGCTGGTGATCTCTCAGGACACCAGCGCCTACGGCGTAGACGTCAAATACCGCACCGGTTTCTGGGACGGCCAGCCTGTCAGAACACGCATGACCGAGCTGTGCCAGGCGCTGAGCTCCCTGGGCGTCTGGGTGCGCCTGCATTACGTGTATCCGTACCCGCACGTTGACGAGATCATTCCACTGATGGCGGCGGGCAAAATCCTGCCCTACCTGGACATCCCGTTCCAGCACGCCAGCCCGAAAATCCTCAAGCTGATGAAGCGTCCGGCCTTCGAAGACAAAACCCTGGCGCGCATCAAGAACTGGCGCGAGCAGTGCCCGGACCTGATCATCCGCTCGACCTTCATCGTCGGCTTCCCGGGCGAGACCGAAGAAGACTTCCAGTACCTGCTGGACTGGCTGACCGAAGCCCAGCTTGACCGCGTTGGCTGCTTCCAGTACTCCCCTGTCGAAGGCGCGCCGGCAAACCTGCTGGATGCGCCGATCGTGCCGGACGACATCAAGCAGGATCGCTGGGACCGCTTCATGGCGCACCAGCAGGCCATCAGTGCGGCACGTCTGCAGATGAAAATCGGCAAAGAGATCGAAGTGCTGATCGACGAAGTGGACGAGCAAGGCTTCGTCGGTCGTTCGTTCTTCGACGCGCCGGAAATCGACGGCAACGTCTTTGTCGAAAGCGACCGTGACTTCAAGCCGGGCGACAAAGTCATGTGCCGTGTAGTGGATGCCGATGAGTACGACTTGTGGGCTGAGCCCATCTAAGTCGCGACGCGGTCGAACAGCCGCTGCACCATCACAGCCCTGCCCGTAAAACGGCGGGGTTTGTTTTTTCTGGTTATCGTCCCCACATGAAGTCGATACCCAGGGAGCAGCAGCAACCATGACCCACCCGTCGGTCATCTACTTACCCAGGCAGCAGGATTTCGCCGAGCTCACCCGAGTCTGGGAGGCCTCGGTACGGGCAACTCACGACTTTTTGCCGGATGACTACATCGCACTGCTTCGGCACCTTCTGGAAACGCAATATCTGGGCGCCGTTAATCTTTTCTGCACCCGTGATTCGCATCTGCGTATCACCGGATTCGCCGGCACTACGCCAGGCAAGCTCGAGATGCTGTTCATCCATCCCGACTTCCGTGGCATGGGCTTGGGCAAGAAGCTGCTGGACTATGCCATCGAGCATTTCCAGATCACCGAACTGGACGTCAACGAACAGAATCCGCAGGCACTGGGGTTCTATCAGCGACAGGGCTTCGAGGAAGTGGGCCGGGCGGAGGTGGACGGGCTGGGCCGCCCCTACCCGATGTTGAGAATGCGGTTGAAAGCGGGTTCGTGATACTGAACCGGCCCCGAGCGATGTGGCAACTGCAGGAGCCGGCTTGCTGGCGAACCCGGAACGTCGCCGCCCTGGGCATCGTCTGACCCAACCATTCGCTAACGAGCCGGTTTCTACTGACTGCGTGTGCCTGCCAGGTTTGCCTCAGCGCTTCAGGCTTTCCACCAGCACCTTGTTGAACTGTTGCGGGTCCTGAATCTGCGGCGCATGCCCCAACCCTGCAAACTCCACCAGCGTCGCCTGCGGTATGCGTTTGGCGGCGGCCTTGCCAAGCTCCGGGTAGTTGCCCAGCGATTTGCGCAGTGCCTCCGGCGCTGCGTCTTTGGCGATGGCGGTATTGTCCTTCTGCCCAATCAACAACACGGTGGGCATCTTCAGCTTTTCAAAGTCGTAAAACACCGGCTGATTGAAGATCATGCCGTAGGTCTGCGCAGACGCCCGAGCGACCTCCTCCTTGCCCTTGCCATTGAACATGCCCGCCTGCATGTCGACCCAGTGATCGAATTCGGGCCGCCATTCATTGGCGTAATAGGTCGACTGCTGGTATTTGCGAATGCTGTCGGCACTGGTCTTGAGCTCACGTGCGTACCAGTCGTCGAAGCTGCGATCCGGCACCCCTTTGGCTTTCCAGTCCTCCAGGCCGATGGGGTTGACCAGCAGCAACTGGTCCACTTGCTCGGGATACATCAGCGCAAAGCGGGTTGCCAACATGCCACCCATTGAATGCCCAACCACCGTGACGTGATCGATCCCCAACTGGGTCAGCAGCGCTTTGGTGTTCTGCGCCAGTTGCTCGAAGGTGTATTGGTAGTCCGCCGGTTTGCTGGAGCGGCAGAAACCGATCTGATCCGGCGCGACGACCCGGTATCCTGCGGCGCTCAGCGCCTTGATGGTCCCCTCCCACGTGGCACCGCAGAAGTTCTTGCCATGCAGCAATACGACGCTGCGACCATTGGCAGTGCCGGTCGGCTTGACGTCCATATAGCCCATCTGCACTGACGTGCCTTGGGATTCAAAACGAAAATTCTGCGCCGGGAACGGATATTGGAAACCTTCCAGCTGCGGGCCGTAAGACGGGGTCTGCGCGGCGAGCAGTGGCAAGCTGACGGTCATCAACAGCGCGGGTAGCCATTTGGTCATGAATTTGCTCCGAACGGTGTAGGAATAGAGAACAGACCTGCGTCGCTGCCGAAAAAATCCATCCAGTGGGGCCCCATTCGCTCGCCAATTTCAATGCAGCCGCGATTAACGGCGCCTGCACGGGTACAATAGGCGCCTTTCCATTTTGTTACGGCTTTTCTCATGACTGACCCCATTCGCCTTTCCAAACGCCTGATCGAGCTCGTCGGTTGCTCTCGTCGCGAAGCCGAGCTGTTCATTGAAGGCGGCTGGGTCACGGTGGACGGCGTTGTCGTCGACGAACCCCAGTTCAAGGTCGAAAACCAGACAGTGGTGCTCAATGCAGAGGCGAAGGCCGATACGCCCGAAGCCGTGACCCTGCTGTTCAACGCCCCTGCCGGCATGGCTCCGGAAACCGCGCTGACGCTGATCACCCCCGCCACGTTGTCGGCCGATCACAGCATTGGCAGGCGCCCGCTCAAGGGCCACTTCCTGCGCCTGGAAGCGATTTCCACGCTGCAAGCCAACGCCAGCGGGCTGATGGTGTTCAGTCAGGACTGGAAAATCCTGCGCAAGCTCACCGACGACCGCAGCAAGATCGAGCAGGAGTACGTCGTCGAGATCGCTGGCGACATGGTTGCCCATGGTCTCAACCGCCTGAACCACGGCATGACCTACAAGGGCAAGGAACTCCCCAAGGTCAAAGCCAGCTGGCAGAACGAAAACCGTCTGCGCTTCGCCATGAAGAACCCGCAGCCCGGCGTCATTGCCCAGCTGTGCGAAGCGGTCGGGCTGAAAGTTGTTTCGGTACGGCGCATCCGTATCGGTGGCGTTTCCATCGGCAAAGTGCCTGAAGGCCAATGGCGCTACATGACCGAAAAAGAAAAATTCTGAATCCCTTTTCCCGAGCGCCGCATCAGGTCCCGCGCGCGCTCATCTGCGAATCTCCAGGAAAACCACGCACCATGATGAACAACGATGTACTGCGCAGCATCCGCTACATGCTCGATATCAACGACGCCAAAGTGGTCGATATCATCAAGCTCGGCGGGTTTGACGCGAACAAGGCCGATGTCACGGCCTACATGAAGAAAGATGAAGAAGAAGGCTTCCTGCCTTGCAGCGATGAAGTCATGGCGCATTTCCTTGACGGCCTGGTGTTTTTCAAGCGCGGCAAGGACGAGAGCCGGCCCGCACTGCCGGTCGAACTGCCGATCACCAACAACATTGTCCTCAAAAAGCTGCGCGTGGCCTTCGAGTTGAAGGAAGACGACATGCACGCAATCCTCAAAGCGGCCGAGTTCCCGGTGTCCAAGCCTGAACTCAGCGCATTGTTCCGCAAGGCGGGCCACAATAACTACCGTCCATGCGGCGACCAGCTGCTGCGCAATTTCCTGCGTGGTCTGACCCTGCGCGTACGCGGTTAAGCGCTGCAGGGCTATCGATGACTCAGGCCTACAGCGTCGCGCCGATCGGCTTCATGCGCTCATGCTTCAAAGAGAAGTTCGCAATCCCCAGGCAGCCCCAACTTGCACCCGCTGCGCGGGGCGTGCTGGAACTGATCGCGCCATTTGATCAGGGCGACGCTGTCCAGGGGCTGGAACAGGTCAGCCATGTCTGGCTGCTGTTCCTGTTTCATCAGGCGCTGGAAGCCACGCCGCGACTCAAAGTGCGGCCGCCACGCCTGGGCGGCAATCAGTCGATGGGGGTGTTCGCCACGCGTGCTACCCACCGGCCCAATGGCATCGGGCAATCGGTGGTCAAGCTGGACAAGGTCGAGCCGGGGCGCTTGTGGTTGTCGGGCATCGACCTGCTTGAGGGCACGCCGGTACTGGACATCAAACCCTACGTGCCCTACGCCGACATCATCGCCGATGCACGTAACAGCATGGCCGCCGCAGCGCCGGCGCGGGTTCCGGTGCAGTGGGAGGATGCTGCGCTGATTCAGGCGCAGGAGCATGCCCTGCGCCTTGACGAGCCGTTGACCGAGCTGATCGAGCAGTGCCTGGCACAAGACCCCCGACCGGCGTACCAGACGCCCACGCCCGAACGAGTCTACGGCGCGCAGTTCTGGGACCTGGACGTGCGCTGGCACTATCCACAGTCAGGCCTTATACGGGTGCTGGAAGTGGTCCCTGCCGTTAGCTGACAACCAATCGTCCGCCACAAAAAAACCGCCTGGTCCGTGACCTCCAGGCGGTTTTTTTCAGACCCCAAAACGCGGGTGCCTGTACTGACCTATTCGCCGATGACGCCACCTGCGCATTGCAGCACGGGTGATTCATCGGCGATTGGGTCGTATCTGAACGGTGTTACTTCTCGACGAACGCGCGCTCGATCAAGTAGTCACCCGGCTCACGCATGCGCGGCGAAACGGTCAGGCCGAAGCTGTTCAGCACTTCGCTGGTTTCATCGAGCATGCTCGGACTGCCGCACAACATGGCGCGGTCATCCTGCGGATTGATCGGCGGCAGACCGATGTCGCTGAACAGCTTGCCGCTGCGCATCAGGTCAGTCAGACGGCCTTCGTTCTCGAATGGCTCGCGGGTGACCGTTGGGTAATAGATCAGCTTGTCGCGCAGCATGTCACCGAAAAATTCGTTCTGCGGCAAATGCTCGGTGATGAACTCGCGGTACGCCACTTCGTTAACGTAACGCACGCCGTGGCACAGGATGACCTTCTCGAATCGCTCGTAGGTTTCGGGGTCCTGGATCACGCTCATGAACGGCGCCAGCCCGGTGCCCGTGCTGAGCAGGTAAAGGTGTTTGCCCGGCTTCAGGTCGTCCAGCACCAGCGTACCCGTAGGCTTCTTGCTGATGATGATCTCATCGCCTTCCTTCAGGTGCTGCAGCTGCGAGGTCAGGGGGCCGTCTGGCACCTTGATGCTGAAGAACTCCAGATGCTCTTCCCAGTTCGGGCTGGCAATGGAGTAGGCACGCATGAGCGGGCGCCCGTTGGGCTGCTGAAGACCGATCATCACGAACTGACCGTTCTCGAAGCGCAGGCCAGGATCACGGGTGCACTTGAAACTGAAAAGCGTGTCGTTCCAGTGATGAACGCTGAGAACACGCTCGTGATTCATGTTGCTCATGGTACGTGGGAGCTCCTGATAAATGACGTGCGCGGGTCAATGCGCCATTGCGCGACATTCTAGTGGCAGACACAATATCTGTTAACTGAATTATCAAGATATAGGTTATCGGTTATATAGATATGCGATTTACTCTACGTCAGCTCCAGGTCTTCGTGGCCGTCGCCCAGCAGGAAAGCGTCTCGCGCGCGGCGGTCTTGCTGTCCTTGTCGCAATCAGCGGCGAGCACTTCCATCACTGAACTGGAACGCCAGTCCAGTTGCCAGCTCTTCGACCGCGCAGGCAAGCGACTGAGCCTGAACGCCACAGGCCGGCAGCTGCTGCCTCAAGCCGTCGCGCTGCTGGACCAGGCCAAGGAGATTGAAGACTTGCTCAACGGCAAGTCCGGTTTCGGTTCACTGGCGGTGGGCGCCACGCTGACCATCGGCAATTACCTGGCGACCCTGCTGATCGGCAGCTTCATGCAGCGCCATCCGGAGAGCCAGGTGAAGCTGCACGTCCAGAACACCGCAAACATTGTTCAGCAGGTCGCGCATTACGAGATTGATCTGGGGCTGATCGAAGGCGACTGCAGCCACCCTGACATTGAAGTGCAGACCTGGGTTGAAGATGAACTGGTGGTGTTTTGCGCGCCCCAACATCCGCTGGCGAAAAAAGGCCGTGCGTCTCTGGAAGAGCTGACACGCGAGGCGTGGATCTTGCGTGAGCAAGGTTCCGGGACACGCCTGACGTTCGACCAGGCCATGCGTCATCATTTGAACAGCCTCAATGTGCGGCTGGAGCTGGAACACACGGAAGCCATCAAACGCGCCGTTGAGTCAGGCCTGGGAATTGGCTGCATCTCACGCCTGGCGCTGCGTGACGCTTTCCGTCGGGGCAGTCTGGTCGCGGTTGAAACGCCGGAGCTCGATCTGGTGCGCCAGTTCTACTTCATCTGGCACAAACAGAAGTATCAGACGTCCGCTATCCGCGAATTCCTCGACCTCTGTCGGTCGTTCACCGCCGGGGTCAACCGCAGCGATGAAATCGTCCTGCCGAGCATCGCCTAAGGCGCAGCTCGGCAATAAAAGCGATTGTCAGCCCAGCAGAATCAAGCCCCAGACCACCGCAATCATGGTCAGCGCCACGAACTGGGCAGCGCTGCCCATATCCTTTGCGTTCTTGGACAACGGATGCCGATCCAGAGAGATGCGGTCGATGGCGGCTTCAATGGCCGAGTTCAGCAGTTCGACAATCAGCGCCAACAGGCACACGGCGATCAAGATCGCGCGCTCGCCACGGCTGACGTGAAACACGAATGACAGCGGGATCAACACGACGTTGAGCAACACCAACTGGCGAAACGCAGCTTCGCCCTTGAATGCGGCAGTCAAGCCGTCAAGGGAGTAGCCCGATGCGTTGAGAATACGTTTAAGGCCGGTCTGACCTTTAAATGGCGACGTCATAGGAAAACTACTGATGGATGAAAGCGGTGGAGGCTAGTGCGGCGACGGTCAAAAAAGTGTGAAGGTCGACCGCGCCAGCCGGGGCCTGGAGCGAATCAGGTGATTCAGCTCTGCGGTATGGATTCCAATTGTTGCAACAACAACGCTGCCTGGGTTCGCGTGCGCACATTGAGCTTGCGAAAGATCGCCGTGACATGCGCCTTGATCGTCGCTTCCGAGACGCTCAACTCATAGGCGATTTGCTTGTTCAGCAGCCCCTCGCAGACCATCGTCAGTACGCGAAACTGCTGCGGCGTCAAACTGGCAAGCCCTTCGCTGGCGGCCTTGGCTTCGGGCGACACGCTGACGCTTTCATTGACCTGCGGCGGCCACCAGACGTCCCCGTCGAGCACCGTACGCACGGCTTTCTGAATGACTTCGAGGGAGCTGGACTTGGGGATGAAGCCGCTGGCTCCAAACTCGCGCGACTTGACCACGACGGCTGCTTCTTCCTGGGCGGACACCATCACGACCGGCACTTGCGGGTATTGACCACGCAGCAGCACAAGGCCCGAAAAGCCGTAGGCGCCGGGCATATTCAAGTCCAGCAGGACCAGATCCCAGTCGGACTTTTCGGTCAGTCGCGCTTCCAGGTCAGCAATGCTCTCGGCCTCGACCAACCTTGCATCAGGTCCGAGCCCCAGGCTCAGGGCCTGATGCAGTGCACTGCGAAACAACGGATGGTCGTCGGCAATCAGGATTTCGTAGGGCATTTAATGATCCTGCAAGTGGCTGAGCGCCGACGTTTGAACACCCAAGGTGGCATCCGCCCTGCCTCAATGACACACCAGCGCGATATACATCTGCACTGATCGGGGCGGCCCGCGGCATATCGACACAGGGACTGCGGCTGGGCGGCGCCAAGGATGCCCAGCGAAGTCGGGGTGGTCAAGCCTGACGCTTTGCGGCACAGTCTGCGCCCCCGACCTGACGAGTGCCATCATGCCAAACCATGCCCTGAGAGCGGACCTGCTCATGCTCCTTACTGCATTGATCTGGGGCACCGGTTTTGTCGCCCAGACTGCGGGAATGGACCATATCGGCCCGTATCTGTTTTCCGGTCTGCGGTTCGCGCTGGGTTCGCTATGCCTGGTGCCATTGATTCTGCGTAACGCCAGCACTGCCCGCGTGCCTGAGCCACTGCTCAATCGCGGAATGCTGCGCGCGGGCATCATCATGGGGCTGGCACTGGCACTCGGGATCAATCTGCAGCAAGTCGGGTTGCTGTTTACCAGCGTGACCAACTCCGGCTTCATCACTGGCCTGTATGTGATCGTCGTTCCGCTGCTGGGCTTGCTGCTCGGCCATAAGACCGGGCTCGGCACCTGGCTCGGGTGTCTGCTGGCGGTGGTGGGCATGTGCCTGCTCAGCATTGGCGATAACTTTCATGTCGCTTCGGGGGATTGGCTGCAGCTGATCGGCGCGTTCGTGTGGGGCGGGCATGTGATATTGGTCAGTCTGTTCGCCAGCCGCCACGACCCGATCCGTCTCGCCTTCCTGCAATTCGCCACCTGCTCGGTGGTCAGTCTGCTGCTGGCGGTGCTCTTCGAGCCGATTGCTCTCAACGCAATTATCGACGCAGGCCCTGCCCTGCTTTACGGCGGCATCGTCGCGGTCGGTGTCGGCTACACGCTGCAGGTGGTGGCGCAAAAGCACGCCATTGCCTCCCATGCGGCCATCATCCTGTCGCTGGAAGCCGTGTTTGCTGCCATCGCTGGCGCCTGGATTCTTGGGGAGGCCCTGCAACTGCGCGGCTACATCGGTTGTGGATTGATGCTCGCCGGGATGCTGCTGGCGCAGTTGTGGCCGAAGAAAGCCCTCGCCTGACTCATGCTGCCATCTCGAACCGTTCTAAGGCGGCTTGCTGGCAAGGGCATTACTGATGGTTATTCAAGGTAGCCTTTCAACTCTTGGTGAGCATCGCTTAGCAGGTCGAGGGGCAACTGATTCTTGGCACCTAAATAGTGCTGACTGAACACATCGAAGTAGCAGCTTAGGGCCGACCCCGCTTCAGTATCGCCGGCCAGATCGAAACACAATGCGGCCACTTCAGCGGTACAAAGATGTTCGCTACGCGTCGAGCGTCTTAGCTTGTACCGCGAAAGCTTTTCGGGAATCAGGCTCAGAATGGGGATGGAGTCAAAGTAAGCGCTTTTACGGAAGATCTTCCGTGCTTCTGTCCACGTAGCATCAATCAACACGAACAGCGGCCGCTTGTTTGGGTCAACGGTCACGGTGTCAGTTACCCGCTCGGCCGCTACGTATTCTCCCGGAAACACAAGATAGGGTTGCCATTGCGGGTCGTTAAGCAATGCAATCAGCTTTTCATCGACCTCAGTGCGTGACCACACAAACGCATGGTTATCCTGAACCACGTCTGCGATCAGCCAACCCGTGTTGCTGGGTTTGAACACTTCCTTTTTCGTCATGATCAGGCAAACCCCCGACCGCGTTTCGACCTTTGGACGCCATCTGCACAGGCAATGGCTTTCAATCACGCGACAGTAATGGCACCTGGGCGCACGTGATCCGCGAGCCAGGTAGGGCTTGGTACTCTCCTCCTCCCGCTCATCTCTCAGACAGGCGACCGAATTCTTGTGAAAAATAGTCTGGGTCATTGACGGGGAAGAAGGCAGTGACACGAGGGGCATCCGGCAGGTCGAAAAGTCGCGGCATTCTATCAGACGCAGTCCGGCGCGCCGTGTTCTCTGGTGTCTGCCCAGGCTCATCCCTATACTGACGGGCCCTGAGAGCCGCCACGCCAGCAGTGAACGCCTCGGAATGTCGCCGGTCCAACGGCCAGCCTCTGCACCACCCGTCCACGCACCAGGAGAATTCAATGCTGCGCCTCATCGCCCCCACTCTCACGCTTTTGCTCCTCGCTCCACTGTGCGCCAATGCGGCGTCCAAGCAGGATTACGAACTGAGCCAGATGCTTGATAAAGTCGCGAAGGAAAGCAGTGTCGGCACGCCACGCGCTATCAACGAAGACATTCTCGATGAAGGCTACACCGTCGAAGGCAAGATGCTCATCAACCACTTGAGCGTTCAGTCCGGTCAGGCCGCGCAAATGCGTGAAAACCTCGATGATGTCCGCGGTCAATTGGGCGGCAGCGTCTGCCGCAACGCCGGCTATCGCCAGCTGATGGCCAAGGGCGCGATCCTGCGGTACCAGTTCACTGAATACAAGACCAACAAACTCATCACTACTCAGGAAATCAAAGCGGCCGATTGCGCTGCCAAACCACCTGCCAAGAAAAAGTGATGTAACTCGTTCTCCGGTCTGCGTGCTTCGAGTTTGCTCAGCACGCAGGTCTCAGCCCTTCCTGCTTTACTGCGCTGTCACTCCCTCTTCCATCGCTCCGCCTCTCCTCGCAACAGACCCGGCCGCATAGCTTTCGTCTGCCTGGCCCGTCACGCCCCAACACACTCTTTGCAAAAGAAAGGGTTGCCTGTCGTCGGCCTTGCCATCAGAGTTTTCTTTTTGCCACCCATGGATCAGGCCAGAATCAGGCGCCGCATAGTGGCAGGTGCCACATCCTTCGGATGCGTTACGTCCGACGACGCACGAAGCGTCGCGATCCCGCCCGATGGCGTCGATCAATTATTCTGCATCAGGAGAAAGCGTAATGCCTTACGTACCTAGCGACGCGTTGTCTCAGCACTTCAAGAACAACGGAATCGACCTTGCTCTCAAGGTAGAAGAACTCCTCGGTTCGGTCGCCCCGGACAGCCCGAATCTTGCGCTCTACCGCGACATGACCCTGACCGTGTTGCGCATGGCTCAGGATGATCTAAGCCGGTGGAATGCCAAAATCACCCTGCAAGCCTTGCGCGAACTGGAGAACGCCTTTCGCGTGCTTGAGCGCTTCAAAGGCCGTCGCAAGGTCACAGTATTTGGATCTGCACGCACGCCTCTTGAGCATCCCGTGTACGCCTTGGCCCGCGAACTGGGCAAGCAATTGGCCGCCGCGGACCTGATGGTTATCACCGGTGCCGGTGGCGGGGTTATGGCCGCGGCACACGAAGGCGCAGGCCTGGATCACAGCCTGGGGTTCAACATCACGCTGCCGTTCGAGCAACATGCTAATGCCACCGTCGATGGCACAGGCAACCTGCTGCCGTTCCACTTCTTCTTCACACGCAAGCTCTTTTTCGTCAAAGAGGCTGACGCGCTGGTGCTCTGCCCGGGCGGCTTCGGCACCCTGGATGAAGCACTGGAGGTGCTGACGCTGATCCAGACCGGCAAAAGCCCTCTCGTTCCGATTGTGCTGCTGGATGCGCCGGGCGGGACGTTTTGGGAGGGCGCGCTCGGTTTCATCAAGAACGAGCTTGAAGCCAACAAGTACATCCTTCCTGCCGACATGAATTTGATGAAGCTGGTGTATAGCGCTGAGGAAGCTGTCGCCGAAATCGATCAGTTCTACAGCAACTTCCATTCAAGCCGCTGGCTCAAGAATACGTTCGTCATCCGCATGCACCACGCCCTGAATGAACCTGCACTCAGGGGCTTGCATGAGAAGTTTTCAGATTTGAGCGTGGGTGATGGCTTTCAGCAATACGGACATCAGGATGAATATGATGAGGCGCAATTTAGCCAACTCACCCGTCTGGCGTTCCAATTCAACGGCCGCAACCATGGCCGCTTGCGCGAGCTGGTGGACTTCGTAAACCTGAAAGAGAACTGGGCTGGGCTTGGGCACTCCCAATCAGCCCTGGATGCCAGGTCTGTTCAATCCGTTTGAGGCTAGATGCATAAAGGCGCACCCAGGTGCGCCTTTATGTGTGTGTGTGTGTGCTGATCATTAATCGTCGCTGCTTTTCCCGCTTAGCAAACGGCCAATCAGTTCAGGCGGGTAACCGCGATAACTCAGAAAGCGCATTTGCTGCCCACGTTCTCGGGTGTCCTTCGGCAGCTGCCCGCTGAACTTGCGCTGCCACAGCTCTTCCAGCTTTTCGCGCCAGTCGATGCCGCACTCGCGCAGCGCCTGTTCGATATCGGCGCGCTGCAATCCACGTTGACCCAGTTCTTCACGAATACGCAAAGGGCCGTGGCCCGAACGGGCACGGTAGGAAACAAAACTTTCAAGGTATCGGGATTCAGACAGCAGCCCTTCTTCCGTCAGACGGTCAAGAGCAGCTTCAATCAATTCAGGAGGGGCGCCGCGCTGACGCAACTTGCGCGTCAGCTCGACTCGACCATGCTCGCGGCGCGCGAGCAGGTCCATTGCGGTCCGCCTTACAGCGACGGGTGTATCAAGCACAGCTGGCATAACGGGGATCAGATATCCGCGTCAGCTTCGACTTCAGCCACATCGTCTGTCGCTACGCGGGACGATTGGGCTTTTACATCAGGGGCCGCAGTCAGCAGCTTCTCGCGAATCTGCCTTTCGAGGGTGGTGCCGATTTCAGGGTTGTCCGCCAGGAACTTCGCAGAGTTCGCTTTACCCTGACCGATCTTGCTGCCCTGATAGCTGTACCAGGCACCGGACTTCTCCAGCAGACCGTGCAGCACGCCGAGGTCGATGATCTCGCCGTTACGGTAGATGCCCTTGCCGTAGAGAATCTGGAACTCAGCCTGACGGAATGGCGGAGCGACTTTGTTCTTGACCACTTTGACGCGGGTTTCGCTGCCGACGACTTCGTCGCCTTCCTTGACCGCGCCCGTACGGCGGATGTCCAGACGAACCGACGCATAGAACTTCAGAGCATTACCACCGGTGGTGGTTTCCGGGCTGCCGAACATCACGCCGATCTTCATACGGATCTGGTTGATGAAGATTACGAGGCAGTTGGCAGTCTTGATGTTACCGGTGATCTTGCGCAGTGCCTGGGACATCAATCGGGCTTGCAGGCCGACGTGCATGTCGCCCATTTCGCCTTCGATTTCAGCCTTGGGCACCAATGCTGCCACGGAGTCGACGACGATGACGTCGATCGCGTTGGAGCGCACCAGCATGTCAGTGATTTCAAGGGCCTGTTCGCCGGTGTCCGGCTGAGAGACCAGAAGGTCATCAACGTTCACACCCAGCTTGCCGGCGTATTCCGGGTCAAGGGCGTGCTCGGCGTCGACGAATGCGCAGGTAGCGCCCATTTTCTGGGCCTCTGCGATGACCGACAGCGTCAGCGTTGTTTTACCCGAAGACTCCGGGCCGTAGATTTCAACGATCCGGCCTTTTGGCAGGCCGCCGATACCGAGCGCGATATCGAGACCCAAAGAGCCGGTGGAGATAGCAGGAATAGCCTGGCGGTCATGGTCACCCATGCGCATTACGGCACCTTTGCCGAACTGACGCTCGATCTGACCCAAGGCCGCAGCCAAGGCTTTCTTCTTGTTGTCGTCCATTGAATCCTCTCGTAATAGGTTAGGCCTTGACGGCCGATATAACTGTATAAGTAGCCAGTATTATTCCACAGGGTCAGACGCGCGCCTACCCCTGATTTGGTATTTCTCCACGGGAGAGGCGCAGCAGGCCCTCTAACGCGGCACTCACCGTTTGTCGGCGGACCGCGTCGCGGTCACCTGCAAATAGAAAGCGCTCGCAGATCAATCGTTCCGCCGCTGCCCAGCAGATCCACACGGTGCCAACGGGTTTTTCCTCTGAACCGCCGTCCGGCCCGGCAACGCCGCTGACAGCGACCGAAAACTGCGCGCCGCTGTTAGCCTGCGCGCCTCTGGCCATGGCCTCGACCACCTCGCGGCTGACGGCCCCGACTTGCGCGAACAACGTTTGCGGGACCGCCAGTTGTTGCGTCTTCTGTCGGTTGGAATAGGTCACATACCCCGCCTCGAACCAGGCCGAGCTGCCGGGGATGCGGGTGATGGCTTCGGCAATGCCGCCGCCGGTGCAAGACTCGGCCGTACTGACCTGAGCGCCGGCAGCCAGTAGCTGCTGGCCTAACGTAGCGGCCAAGTGAGTAATGTCATCCACGGGGAGTTCTCCATGTCGGTGCGGGCAAAGAAGACACGCTACACGAGCAGGTTCGATGCGCAAGGCAGAATGCGACCTGACCCCTGCTCCGCCCGCAAGACACTATTTGCGCTCCGGTTTTTCGGAGCAGGGTTTCTTCACGGTCTCCACGATGGTCTCCCGTGGACGCTGCCTGGCTTCCTCCAGTGGTATGAAGCGACCGTTGGTTGAATCTCGTCCTCGTTTGCGTTGCATAGAGCAATCCTTGTTCATATTGCCGCCTCCAATCGGGCGGTGCCTCGACATCCTAGACAGCTAAACGGACCTCGTGGGGGTTCAGAAACGCGCCGTGACGAATCACCCGGACCTGCGGCCCGCAAACGTGCGTGGTAATCTTGCCGCCATCGCAAAAGCAATCGGAACCGACAGCGAACCACGTAGGTGGAATCCGCGTCGTCGCCCGAAACCTGCCTCAATCTCCTACAGAATTTTCCTAACCCACTGATGAATAAAGCAATTTCCGACCTCACCTCGCACACCCCCATGATGCAGCAGTACTGGCGGCTGAAAAATCAGCATCCTGATCAGCTGATGTTCTATCGCATGGGTGACTTCTACGAAATTTTCTACGAAGACGCCAAGAAGGCAGCCAAGCTGCTCGACATCACATTGACGGCGCGCGGTCAGTCAGCCGGGCAAAGCATTCCCATGTGCGGCATTCCGTATCACGCAGCAGAAGGCTATCTGGCCAAACTGGTGAAGCTGGGGGAGTCGGTCGTCATCTGCGAACAGATCGGTGACCCGGCGACCAGCAAAGGGCCGGTCGACCGGCAAGTGGTGCGCATCATCACGCCGGGTACCGTCAGCGACGAGGCTTTGCTGGACGAACGTCGTGACAACCTGATTGCGGCTGTGCTGGGTGACGAGCGCCTGTTCGGGCTTGCCGTGCTGGACATCACCAGTGGCAACTTCACCGTGCTGGAAATCAAGGGCTGGGAAAACCTGCTGGCCGAGCTTGAGCGGATCAATCCGGTCGAGCTGCTGATTCCCGATGACTGGCCTCAGGGCCTGCCAGCCGAAAAGCGTCGCGGTGCACGGCGTCGCGCACCATGGGACTTCGAGCGCGATTCGGCACACAAAAGCCTGTGTCAGCAATTTTCGACTCAGGACTTGAAAGGCTTCGGCTGCGAGAACCTGACCCTGGCCATCGGCGCGGCCGGCTGCCTGTTGGGTTATGCCAAAGAAACCCAGCGCACAGCGTTGCCACACCTGCGCAGCCTGCGCCATGAGCGCCTGGATGACACGGTCATTCTCGATGGCGCCAGCCGCCGCAATCTGGAACTGGACACCAACCTGGCGGGCGGACGTGACAACACCCTGCAGTCGGTCATGGATCGCTGTCAGACCGCCATGGCAACGCGGTTGCTGACCCGTTGGCTGAACCGGCCGTTGCGCGATTTAACGACCCTTCAGGCGCGACAGGAGTCTATCGGCTGCTTCCTCGAGCGCTACCGCTTCGAGAACCTGCAACCGCAGCTGAAGGAGATCGGCGACATTGAGCGCATTCTCGCGCGTATCGGCCTGCGCAATGCCCGTCCCCGTGACTTGGCGAGGCTGCGTGATGCCCTTGGCGCCCTTCCCGAGCTGCAATTGGCGCTGGCGGAGCTTGAAGCACCTCACATCCAGCAGCTGGCGAAAACCGCGGGCACCTATCCAGAGCTCGCGGACCTGCTGCAACGCGCGATCATTGATAACCCGCCGGCAGTCATCCGCGATGGCGGTGTACTCAAAACCGGCTACGACGGCGAACTGGATGAGCTGCTGTCGTTGAGTGAAAACGCCGGTCAGTTCCTGATTGACCTCGAAGCCCGTGAAAAAGCGCGCACCGGACTGGCCAATCTGAAGGTGGGCTACAACCGCGTACACGGCTACTTTATCGAGCTGCCGAGCAAACAGGCGGAACAGGCGCCAGCCGATTACATCCGCCGGCAAACGCTCAAGGGTGCCGAGCGTTTTATCACGCCAGAGCTCAAGGAGTTCGAAGACAAGGCGCTGTCAGCCAAGAGCCGCGCACTGGCCCGGGAAAAAATGCTCTACGAGGCGCTGCTGGAGGACTTGATCAGCCACCTCGCGCCGCTTCAGGACACCGCAGCGGCGCTGGCAGAGCTGGATGTGCTGAGCAATCTGGCCGAACGCGCGCTCAATCTGGACCTCAATCGTCCGCGCTTCACTGACGAACCGTGCATGTGTATCGAGCAAGGTCGTCACCCTGTCGTGGAGCAGGTGCTGTCCTCGCCGTTCGTGGCCAATGACCTGGACCTGGACGACAACACCCGCATGCTGGTGATCACCGGTCCTAACATGGGCGGTAAATCCACTTACATGCGCCAGACCGCCTTGATCGTACTGCTCGCACACATCGGCAGCTTCGTACCGGCGGCGAGCTGTGAGTTGTCGCTGGTGGACCGTATCTTCACGCGCATTGGTTCGAGCGACGACCTGGCGGGTGGACGCTCCACGTTCATGGTTGAAATGAGCGAAACGGCGAATATCCTGCACAACGCCACCGACAAGAGTCTGGTGCTGATGGATGAAGTCGGACGCGGCACCAGCACCTTTGACGGGCTCTCGCTGGCATGGGCAGCGGCAGAATGCCTTGCGCAGCTTCGTGCCTATACGCTGTTCGCCACGCATTACTTCGAGCTGACGGTCCTGCCGGAAAGCGAGCCGCTGGTGGCCAACGTGCACTTGAATGCGACCGAGCACAACGAGCGCATTGTGTTCCTGCATCGCGTACTGCCGGGCCCTGCCAGCCAGAGCTACGGCCTTGCGGTTGCGCAGCTGGCCGGCGTTCCGGGCCGGGTGATTACGCGAGCCAAGGAGCATCTGTTGCGTCTCGAAACCACCAGCCTGCCCCACGAAAAACCCAAGGCCAAGCCAGGCAAGCCTCCGCTTCCCATGCAGAGCGACATGTTTGCGAGTCTGCCGCACCCTGTGCTGGACGAGTTGTCGAACCTGAAGATCGACGACTTGACTCCACGTCAGGCGCTTGAGTTGTTGTATTCGATGAAGACACGCATCTAACGTGATCCGTAACAAGCTGTTAGAATCCCGCGCGGTTCGGGACCCTGTGAGCTTTTAGCCTGGCTTCACAGCGCACTGGCCGCGTTTGAACGCAGCGAACCAAGGTCGGACAACGCCGCAGCATACCGTGGCTGCCGCGTTGCTCGAAAAGCTGAGTTTTACGGCCGGGGGACTTCCCGTACCTGGCAAGCCGGACTGAACGGCCTTGCTGCCGCCGCCTGAGGAGAGAATTAGAAATGACCTTCGTCGTCACCGACAACTGCATCAAGTGCAAGTACACCGACTGCGTAGAAGTCTGTCCGGTGGACTGCTTTTACGAAGGCCCGAACTTCCTGGTGATCCACCCGGACGAGTGCATCGATTGCGCGCTGTGCGAGCCTGAATGCCCCGCCAATGCGATTTTCTCGGAAGACGAGATTCCGGCAGGGATGGAGAACTTCATCCAGCTCAACGCCGAACTGGCAGACGTCTGGCCCAACATCACGGAGCGTAAAGATGCGCTCCCCGATGCTGCGGAGTGGGATGGCAAGACTGGCAAGATCGCTGACCTGGAACGCTAGAGCGTTGCAACGTAAAAAGGCCCTTCGGGGCCTTTTTTGCATGAGCTCGAAAAGCTGTCGTCACTTTTCTGCAGACGAAAAAAGGGGCGGTATGACCCGCCCACATTTTTTCCATAATCCCTTTAATCCTTGCTCATCATCCTGATGAATCGCGTCCTGCGATGTCCTTGAGCAGTCATCCTTGACCGCTTGTACCCATCCGTTGGCACAGGGCTGATATTAGTCATTTCCCCGGATGGAGCAACAGCCGAAATTTTTCAGGAAAATTCCACGCCCCTGTTACAAACGAAATAATAGCCTTTTAAATCAATGACTTGATCGCTTACCTTCATCTGATGGGGACATGCTGAACCCAAGCTGAGGCGATGACTCACGCCACGTGTAAGTAACTGCTTACAACCTCAGTAAGCATCGCAGACATCGCTGCCGTCGTGACGCGCGGGGTACCAGAGCCACTCCGATGGGAACCTACCCTTAAGCCCATTCAGCGGCCCAAAAAAAAGCCCCGACGCGTCGAGGCTTTTCAGTGTGCGGCGTGACCGGCGAATCGATCGCCTATTGAAAGAGTGACTCACTGGATAGCCCGTTCTTCTCCAGAATCTCACGGAGACGCTTTAGCCCCTCTACTTGAATCTGGCGCACGCGCTCGCGGGTCAGCCCGATTTCCAGGCCTACATCCTCGAGCGTGCTGCTTTCGTGGCCGCGTAGCCCGAAGCGACGAATCACCACTTCACGCTGTTTGTCCGTGAGCTCAGAGAGCCATTGATCAATGCTCTGGGACAAATCATCGTCCTGAAGCAGTTCGCACGGGTCGGTAGGACGATCGTCGGTCAGGGTGTCGAGCAGCGTCTTGTCCGAGTCAGGCCCCAGCGATACATCCACCGAAGACACGCGCTCGTTGAGACCGAGCATGCGTTTGACTTCCCCGACCGGCTTTTCAAGCAGGTTGGCGATTTCTTCAGGGGAGGGCTCGTGGTCAAGCTTTTGCGTCAATTCCCGCGCCGCACGCAGGTAGACGTTGAGCTCTTTGACGACATGAATGGGCAGACGGATGGTTCGCGTCTGATTCATGATCGCCCGTTCGATGGTTTGACGGATCCACCAGGTGGCGTACGTCGAGAAACGAAACCCGCGCTCGGGGTCGAATTTTTCGACTGCGCGAATCAGGCCAAGATTGCCCTCTTCGATCAAGTCCAGCAGTGACAGACCACGGTTGACGTAACGCCTGGCGATTTTCACAACCAGACGCAAGTTGCTTTCAATCATGCGCTTGCGCCCGGCCGGATCGCCGCTTTGCGACAGGCGCGCAAAGTGGACTTCTTCTTCCGGGGAAAGCAGGGGGGAGAAGCCGATTTCATTGAGGTACAGCTGCGTAGCGTCCAGCGCCCGCGTGTAGTCAATGTATTTATGCTGTTTGAGTGCTGCAGAGTTTTTGGGCTTTGCACGAACAGAAGGCGCAGCTGGCTTCTCATCCGTTACAGAATCCAGAACGATTCCGGGCTCCATCAGGAGAACTTCGTCGTCTATGTCAAACTCCGGCGCTTCTTTGCTGAGAGCCATTGTTATAGTCCTTTGGTGAGTTCGACCTCAAGCTCCAGTGACGCCTTCTTCCATGGCAGCACTTGAGCCTGTCCCCTCTACGCAGGAACAGGCTGACAACCGATCAGCGACGTGGCAAGAATTCCAGTGGATCTACAGGTTTGCCCTGGCGGCGAATCTCGAAATGCAGTTTCACCCGGTCTGTTCCCGTGGATCCCATCTCGGCAATACTTTGCCCTGCCTTGACCTGCTGCCCCTCCCGAACCAAAAGCCTACGGTTATGTCCGTATGCGCTGACGTAGGTGTCGCTGTGTTTGATGATGATCAGCTCGCCGTAGCCCCTTAATCCACTCCCGGCGTATACCACTGACCCATCAGACGCGGCCAAAACAGGCTGTCCCAAATCTCCAGCGATATCAATTCCTTTATTCAAACTACCGTTTGAAGAGAACTTGCTGATCAAAACACCGCTCGTTGGCCACGTCCAGCCGCTCGGCGAACGGGCGCCAGCGACCACGGTGGTATTGACCGGCGTGGTCGTCGAGTTGCTCGCAGGGGGTGGCGTGGTCGCGGAAACAGCGCCCACCGGCCTTGATATAACCGTGGTCTTGAGCGACCCGGAAGGCGATGCCGAACTGCTCGTCGTGGTCTGCGGAACACTGGCCGGACCGGTCGCAACCGCTGTGGAGGGTGAGCTGGCACGGCCGTCGAAACGAATCGTCTGCCCCACATGGATAGTGAACGGCTCGGGAATATTGTTGCGCGCAGCCAGCGCTTTCCAGTCCCATCCGTAACGGAATGCAATGGAAAAGAGAGTATCGCCACGCTTCACGACGTACTGGCCCGTGGTGACAGGCTGGCGCGTCGGCACGGTGGACTTGCCGTTGCGATCAACGACGCGCACGCCTCCCGATGGCGTGCTGGAGCAGCCGACCAGAAGGATACTCAGGGCAACTCCAATCACCAGACGCTGAAAACTTGTTGAAGAACTACGCTGCCGAATGACTGTGAGACTCACCCGCCACTCCCTTTACCGGTGACTGAAAAAAGACGCCGCCCTGTGCCGTGTAGCGACCAGACAGCCATGGATAATGGTGTGCAACAAGGCGACCGTCGTTGACCGAAGCGTCGCCGCAAAACGCCAGCCTGTAGACCGGCGGCGCCTTGGGGAATTCATTGACCGCGCAAAATAGCCTTCAGGCGAGCGGCCCGTTGAGCAGCGGCACGAATCGAACAGCGCCGAGCACATGCCGGGAGAAGCCGTTTTCCTCGCGAATGATCAGCATCAGCTGCTGGACCTCGCCGGCACCCACTGGAATGACTAGGCGTCCACCCGGGGCCAATTGGTCCAGTAACGCTTGAGGTATGTCAGTGGCCACTGCGGTCACGATGATGCCGTTATAAGGTGCGAGCGCCGGCCAACCTTCCCAGCCGTCGCCCCAGCGGAACACCATGTTGCGCAGGTTCAGTTCGACAAGACGTTCCTTGGCCCGATCCTGCAACACCTTGATGCGCTCGACGGAAAAAACCCGTTCGACCAGTTGCGCCAGCACAGCGGTCTGATAACCCGAGCCCGTACCGATTTCGAGCACCTTGTCCAGCGGGCCCGCCGCCAGCAGCAGCTCGCTCATGCGCGCCACCATATAAGGCTGCGAAATCGTCTGGTTATTGCCGATTGGCAGCGCGGTGTCTTCGTAGGCACGGTGCGCCAGCGCTTCGTCGACAAACAGATGACGAGGCGTTTTGCGAATGACATCCAGTACCTGGGTGTTGGCGATGCCTTCTTCGCACAACCGTTGAATCAGACGCTCGCGGGTACGCTGGGATGTCATCCCCACGCCACGTCGTAACAGATCATCTTGCTCACGCGACATCAGGCCATTCCCTCCAGCCATGCGTTCAGGCTGTTGAAACCGTCCTGATAGGTACGATCCAGCTGCAACGGAGTGATCGACACATAACCCTGCATGACGGCATGGAAATCAGTGCCCGGGCCACCGTCTTCGGCATCTCCGGCGGCAGCGATCCAGTAACCGGCCTTGCCGCGCGGGTCGACCACGCGCACGGGCGCCGCGGCTCGGGTGCGATGGCCAAGGCGGGTCAACTGGATGCCACGCACATGGGCCAGCGGCAGGTTCGGGATATTCACATTCAATACGGTACGTGGTGGAAGATCGAGGCGTTCATGGGCTTCGACCAAAAGCCGGGCAAAGTGCGCGGCGGTTGCCAGGTTATCGACCTGACGGGATAAAAATGAAAAGGCAAATGAGGGTCGCTGCAGAAAACGTCCTTCAAGCGCAGCAGCCACGGTGCCCGAATACAGCACATCGTCGCCCAGGTTGGCGCCCAGGTTGATCCCCGATACCACCATGTCAGGCTCATCGGGCAGCAGGCCGTTCAGCCCCAGGTGCACGCAGTCGGTCGGGGTACCGTTGAGACTGATAAAGCCGTTGTCGAGGGTGTGCGGGTGCAGTGGCCGATCGAGCGTCAGCGAACTGCTCGCGCCGCTTTTGTCTTGATCGGGCGCAATGACCACGCAGTCGGCATATCCCGCCAGCGCGCCATGAAGCGCGGCAAGGCCGGGTGCCGTGACCCCATCATCATTTGAAATCAGAATACGCATGAGCTGTCCGTCTGCCCTGCTGTCGCCAGATCAACGAGTTCACGCACCAAAGCAGTGGCGAAGCACCCGGCCGGCAGGACGAATTCCAGTTGCAGAATGTCAGGCTCGGGATAATGCCACGTCAGCCGCCCGATGGGCAGTCGCAGGATACGACGCTCGTGCTCCATTCCCGCTTTTATCAACCAGTTACACAGTGACGCCTCGCGCGCGGCGACAGTGTTTTCAAGCTCGGCGGTAGCGCCGCTGGCCGGAGATTCACCTTCGCCCCACTGCGGCCCGGTGGGGTGCAGGTCCAGGATCGCCAACCGCGGATCGCTGCACTCTGCCTCGCCTGCAGGGAAGAAACTGCGGCTGTCGGTGAACGCCAGCAAATCGCCCACCTGCCCACGTTGCCAACTGCCATCGGCGACTCGGGCGGCGAGCACCTGGTTGAACACATAGCTGCGGGCGGTGGACAGCAGTCGCGAGCGCACATTGCGCTGCTCGGGCAACGCCTGACGTTCGGCATAGTGGCGGGCTTCGCCAAGGTTGCCGCCTTCATGGCCGAAACGCTGGGCGCCAAAGTAATTGGGGATGCCGTGCTGCCTGATCGATTCCAGGCGTTCATCAAGCCGAACCGTATCAGCCTGCAATTGCGTCAGACGCAGCGTAAATCCGTTGGCTGCATGGGCGCCGCGCTGCAACTTGCGTTTGTGACGCTTGCTGTCGAGGATTTTCAGCGAGTCGTTTTCTGCCGCCGACATATCCGGGTCAGCCTTGCCCGGAAGTTGAATGCTGAACCACTGGCGGGTCAATGCCTGACGGTCCTTTAAACCGGCATAGCTGACGGTGCGCAGCGGCACGCCAGCCGCTTTGGCCAGGCGCCGGGCCGCTTCCTCGGTATTCAAGCCGCGTTTCTCGACCCACAGCCACAAGTGCTCGCCATCCCCGGACAGCGGGATGTCCAGCACTTCATCAACCTGGAAGTCTTCGGCCGTCGCCTTCAGCACGGCAGTACCCAGCGCATCGCCGTAAGCTCTCGGGCCCAGCAGTTCAAGCTCTGTCATGCGCTGATCAACAGCGCGACGGCGTGGACGGCGATGCCTTCTTCACGCCCGGTAAAACCGAGCTTTTCAGTGGTGGTGGCTTTGACATTGACCTGGTCGATGTCGACCTGCAGGTCTTCGGCGATCAACGCACGCATGCGCTCGATGTGAGGGGCCATCTTCGGTGCCTGAGCGACGATGGTGGCGTCTACGTTGCCCACCTTCCAGCCTTTGCCCTGCACTTGCTTCAAGACGTGGCGAAGCAGCGCTCGGCTGTCAGCGCCCTTGAATTGCGGGTCGGTATCGGGGAAGTGCTTGCCGATGTCGCCCAGCGCAGCAGCGCCCAACAGGGCGTCGCTCAGCGCGTGCAGCAAGACGTCGCCGTCGGAATGAGCGAGCAGGCCCGCCGCGTGCGCAATTCGCACGCCGCCCAAGGTAATGAAATCGCCTTCAGCGAAACGGTGCACATCATAGCCGTGGCCAATACGCATAAAAAACGCCCTGGAAAAGTCAGGGCGTGATTCTACCTACTTTGGCTGCGGTTGGGGTCGGGCCGCGCTCAATTGCGTGTGCCGCTGCGATTGAACGCGGTGTTTCAGTCCGCCAGAGCCCGTGCGTGATAGCGCAAGTGATCTTCGATGAAACTGGCAATGAAGTAATAGCTGTGGTCATACCCAGGCTGCATGCGCAATTCCATAGGATGACCGGCGGCCTTCGCGGCCTGAACCAACGAGTCCGGCTTGAGCTGATTGTCGAGGAAGTCGTCGCGATCACCCTGTTCCACCAGCAACGGCAAGCGCTCGGTGGCCTCGGCGATGAGCACGGTGGCATCCCATTCACGCCAGCGTGAACGGTCTTCGCCCAGGTAACGCGAAAAGGCTTTTTGCCCCCACGGACAGTCCATCGGGTTGCAGATGGGCGAGAACGCCGAGACGGACTGATAACGGCCAGGATTGCGCAATGCGCTGATCAGGGCGCCATGTCCGCCCATGGAATGACCACTGATGCTGCGCTTCTGCGAAGCTGGAAAGTGCGCCTCGATCAACGCCGGTAACTCGCTGACCACGTAATCGTACATGCGGTAATGCCGTGCCCATGGCTGTTCGGTGGCATTCAGGTAGAAGCCCGCGCCCAGGCCGAAGTCGTAGGCGTTATCCGGGTCATCCGGCACGTCAGCGCCGCGCGGGCTGGTGTCAGGTGCAACAATGATCAAGCCGAGCTCAGCCGCCACCCGCAAGGCGCCGGCCTTCTGCATGAAGTTTTCGTCGGTGCAGGTCAGTCCTGACAGCCAGTAAACCACCGGCAACTTGCCACTCTGCTCTGCCTGGGGAGGCAGATACACCGCGAACGTCATGTCACAACCGAGCACATCGGAATGATGTTTGTAACGCTTGTGCCAGCCGCCGAAGCTTTTCTGGCACGAGATATTTTCCAGGCTCATGGGGGATCTCCGAGCGGCAAGCTGCAAGCCTCAAGCGGCAAGGGGCTGATTCACCTCCCCTGGCGGGCCAGAAGCTCGTAGCTTGCCGCTGCTCCTCAGAAATGAATGACCGTACGAATGCTTTTGCCTTCGTGCATGAGGTCGAAGGCTTCGTTGATTCGGTCCAGGCCCATGGTATGGGTGATGAACGTGTCCAGAGGGATTTCACCGGACTGCGCTTTCTCGACGTAGCTTGGCAATTCGGTGCGGCCCTTGACGCCACCGAATGCAGAACCGCGCCAGACGCGACCGGTCACCAACTGGAAGGGACGGGTTGAGATTTCCTGGCCCGCTCCAGCCACGCCGATGATCACTGACTCGCCCCAGCCCTTGTGGCACGACTCCAGCGCAGCGCGCATCAGACCGACGTTACCTACGCACTCGAAGCTGTAATCAACGCCGCCATCGGTCATTTCGACGATGACTTCCTGAATCGGCTTGTCGTGGTCTTTGGGATTGACGAACTCGGTGGCACCCAACTCACGGGCCACGTCGAATTTCGACGGGTTGATGTCCACCGCGATGATGCGCGAAGCCTTGGCCATCTTCGCGCCGATGATCGCCGCCAGGCCAATACCGCCCAGACCAAAGACGGCAACGGTGGCGCCCTCCTCGACCTTGGCCGTGTTCAGCACGGCGCCAATGCCAGTCGTGACGCCGCAACCCAGCAGGCAGACTTTCTCCAAAGGCGCTTCCTTGGGGATTTTTGCCAGCGCAATTTCGGGCACGACGGTGTACTCGGAGAATGTCGAGCAACCCATGTAGTGGTAGATCGGCTGACCGTTGTAGCTGAAGCGCGTGGTGCCGTCGGGCATCAGCCCTTTGCCCTGAGTGGCCCGGACCTTCTGGCACAGGTTGGTTTTGCCGGATTTGCAGAATTTGCACTCACGGCACTCAGCGGTGTACAGCGGAATGACGTGGTCGCCCACAGCCAGTGAGGTCACGCCTTCGCCGATGGCTTCAACCACGCCGCCGCCTTCGTGCCCAAGGATGCACGGGAAGACGCCTTCGGAATCAGCACCGGACAGGGTGTAGGCATCGGTATGGCAAACGCCGGATGCGACGGTACGAATCAACACTTCGCCGGCTTTCGGGGCCTCAACGTCCACTTCGACAATCTGCAGTGGTTCATTGGGCGCGAACGCGACGGCAGCACGTGACTTGATCATCAGGATCTCCAGCTAAATAAAAACGAGCCCAGAGTGTATTACAGTGCCAGCTGATGAATAATCCGCCTGAAAGCAAAACATTAATGCAGTGCAGGGACAATCGATGCAGGCAAATCGCTGGGAAGGTCTGGATGAGTTTGTTGCCGTCGCCGAGTGTGGACAGTTCACTGCCGCCGCTGAACGGCTGGGCGTGTCGTCTTCGCACATCAGTCGCCAGATCGCCCGGCTTGAAGAACGCTTGCAGACGCGGCTGCTGTATCGCAGCACACGCAAAGTGGCGCTTACCGAAGCGGGACAAACGTTTCTGCATCACTGTCAGCGGCTGCAGGACGGGCGCGAGGAAGCGCTGCGTGCGGTGACGGACCTGACCAGCGAGCCCAAGGGACTCTTGCGCATGACCTGCGCCGTTGCGTATGGCGAGCGGTTCATCGCGCCGCTGGTAACACGCTTCATGGCGGACTACCCGCAACTGCGCGTGGACATCGAACTGACCAACAACACGCTGGATCTGGTCCATGAGGGTCTGGACCTGGCGATCCGTCTGGGTCGCTTGCAGGAATCCAGACTGGTTGCCGCGCGACTCGCCCCGCGCAAAATGTATTTGTGCGCCTCGCCCTCCTACATCGAGCGGTACGGTCGCCCCCACAGCGTCTCGGAGCTGAGCAGGCACAATTGTCTGATCGGTAGCTCTGACACCTGGCTGCTGCAGCAGAACGGAAGGGAATTTTCTCAGCGGGTACAAGGCAATTGGCGCTGCAACAGCGGGCAGGCGGTACTGGATGCTGCGCTGCGCGGAGCGGGCCTTTGCCAGCTCCCGGATTACTACGTGCTGGAGCATCTAAAACGCGGCTCGCTGGTGTCATTACTGGAAGCTCATCAGCCACCTAACACCGCTGTCTGGGCGCTTTATCCGCAGCAACGGCATCTGTCGCCCAAGGTGCGAAAGCTGGTGGATTATCTGAAGGCGGGCCTGGCGTCGCGGGATGAGTACAGTAATCATGCCGATCCTTTGTAGGAGCGCGCTTGCCCGCGAATGCAGAGTGTCAGGCTGTAACAACGGCGCGGACATATCGCGTCCGCGGGCAAGCGCTCCTACGCATGCAAAATCAGCGGATGTACCCGCCTTTATCGCAAACGGATCAGCCGTTGAATTCCACGCGCCGCTGGCGTAGCCATTCGAGGTCTTCCGGGCGGGTGACCTTGATATTGTCCGCGCGTCCTTCGATGAGGCGCGGCGATTGCCCCGCCCACTCGATGGCCGATGCTTCATCGGTGATCGCGACATTCGACACCAGACTGTCCGCCAGTGCCCGGTGCAAGGCGCCCAGGCGAAACATCTGTGGCGTATAGGCCTGCCAGATCAGGCTGCGATCCACGGTTTCGGTCACGCGGCCATTGGCGTCGGCGCGCTTGAGGGTGTCTTTGGCGGGCACCGCCAGAAGCCCACCCACCGGATCATCCGCGAGTTCAGCCAGCAGGTTGTCGAGGTCCGCACGCGTCAGGTTAGGGCGTGCCGCATCGTGGACCAGGACCCAGTCATTGTCATCGGCGCCATTGGCGTGCAGGTGCAGCAGCGCATTGAGCACCGAATCCGCACGCTCTTTGCCGCCAGCGACTTGCTGGATACGGGAATCCAGCGCGCACGGCAATGTGGGCCAATAGGGGTCGTCCACAGCCAGGCTGACCACCAGGCCCTTGAGCCGGGGATGATCGAGAAAGCAAAGCAGGCTGTGTTCAAGAATCGTGAGGCCGCCCAGTTGCAGGTACTGCTTGGGACGGTCTGCCGCCATGCGTGCGCCAATGCCCGCGGCGGGAATAACTGCCCAGAAGGCAGGAAGGGATTGAGTCATCGCGACAACGTCACTGAGCCAACTGGTAAAGGGTTTCGCCGTCTTTGACCATGCCCAGTTCATGACGGGCACGCTCTTCGACCGTTTCCAGGCCTTTTTTCAGCTCCAGCACTTCCGCGTCCAGCACTCGGTTGCGCTCCAGAAGGGCATCGTTTTCAGCGTGTTGATCAGCGATTTGCTGGGTCAGACTGGCCACCTGCGCAAGACTGCCGTTACCTACCCATAGGCGATACTGCAGGCCAGCGAGCATCAAAAGCAGCACGAGAAACAACCAGTTAGGACTGCGCATTGTGAATATCTGTTACCCGGCGAAGAAGACAGCAAAACCGACCATTTCAAATGCCCATAAGCCCGGTGGTCACCGGGCTTATGGATCAGGACGACAAGAGGAGTCACCTTTTAGCGACTCCTCCTACAACGCCTGCTGCCTTTTTAACATCTTTGCAATCAACCGCGAAACTCGCCGCGACCACGGTACACCGCCTTGGCGCCCAACTGCTCTTCAATACGCAGCAACTGGTTGTACTTGGCGATACGGTCGGAACGGCTCAACGAACCGGTTTTGATCTGGCCCGCCGCGGTGCCCACAGCCAGGTCGGCAATGGTGGAGTCTTCGGTTTCACCCGAACGGTGCGAGATCACGGCGGTGTAACCGGCTGCCTTGGCCATCTGGATGGCTTCCAGTGTTTCAGTCAGTGTGCCGATCTGGTTGAACTTGATCAGGATCGAGTTACCGATTTTCTTCTCGATGCCTTCTTTCAGGATCTTGGTGTTGGTCACGAACAAGTCGTCGCCCACCAGTTGGATCTTGTCGCCGATTTTGTCGGTCAGAACCTTCCAGCCATCCCAGTCCGACTCGTCCAGACCGTCTTCGATGGAGATGATCGGGTGCTTGCTGACCAGGTCAGCGAGGTAGTCGGCGAAACCGGCCGAATCGTACTCGCCTTCTTCGCTCAATACGTACTTGCCGTTCTTGTAGAACTCGCTCGCCGCGCAGTCCAGCGCCAGGGTCACATCCGTGCCCAGCTTGTAGCCCGCATTGGCGACCGCTTCGGCAATGGCATCGAGTGCGTCGGCATTGGATTTGAGGTTTGGCGCAAAGCCGCCCTCGTCACCGACCGCCGTGTTCAGGCCGCGCGCCTTCAGCACTGCTTTGAGGTGGTGGAAAATCTCGGTGCCCCAACGCAGCCCTTCGGAGAAGGTCTTGGCGCCGACGGGCTGAACCATGAATTCCTGGATGTCGATGTTGTTATCAGCGTGCTCGCCACCGTTGATGATGTTCATCATCGGGACCGGCATTGAGTAGACGCCCGGCGTGCCGTTCAGATTGGCAATGTGAGCGTACAGCGGCAGGTCCTGATCCTGAGCGGCTGCCTTGGCGGCCGCCAGAGACACGGCGAGGATCGCGTTGGCGCCCAGGCTGGCCTTGTTTTCGGTGCCGTCGAGCTGAATCATCGCGTGATCCAGCGCCTTCTGATCAACCGGGTCCTTGCCCAGCAGCAGGTCACGGATCGGGCCATTGATGTTGGCCACAGCTTTCAGAACGCCCTTGCCCATGTAACGGCTCTTGTCGCCATCACGCAGCTCAAGCGCTTCACGCGAGCCGGTGGAAGCACCGGACGGCGCGCATGCACTGCCGATGATGCCGTTGTCGAGGAGCACGTCTGCTTCCACGGTGGGATTGCCACGGGAGTCGAGAACTTCACGACCTTTGATGTCGACGATTTTTGCCATTGTTGTTAACACTCCAAGATTGACGAAAACGACGCAGCTGGGAAAACGATTCGGCGTCTCAGGGCTCTAGGACAACGGGCAGGCCCGGAAACGACAATTTTCCCGACCCTTTGGTCGGGAAAACAACGAACGGCACTCTACCGGAGGGCTCGGCGCCGGTGAAGCGGGTTTTTAAGCCGTTTCGATCGTCGGGAAGCTTTTGACGAGTTCGTCGAGCGCCTTGAGCTGGGCCAGGAACGGTTCCAGCTTGTCCAGACGCAGGGCGCAGGGACCGTCGCATTTGGCGTTGTCCGGATCCGGATGAGCTTCCAGGAACAGACCGGCCAGGCCCTGGCTCATTCCGGCCTTGGCCAGATCAGTCACCTGAGCGCGACGACCACCGGCGGAGTCGGAGCGACCGCCCGGCATTTGCAAAGCGTGTGTCACGTCGAAGAACACCGGGTATTCGAACGATTTCATGATGCCGAAACCGAGCATGTCGACCACCAGGTTGTTGTAACCGAAGCTCGAACCGCGCTCACACAAAATCAACTGGTCGTTACCCGCCTCGACGCATTTGGCCAGGATGTGTTTCGTCTCGTGGGGCGCGAGGAACTGGGCTTTCTTGATGTTGATCACGGCGCCGGTCTTGGCCATGGCTACCACCAGATCGGTCTGGCGGGACAGGAAAGCCGGCAGCTGGATGATGTCGCAGACCTCAGCGACCGCAGCCGCCTGATCAGGCTCGTGCACGTCAGTGATGATCGGCACGCCGAACGCTTGCTTGATGTCCTGGAAGATCCGCATGCCTTCTTCAAGCCCCGGACCGCGATAGGAGGTCACGGACGAACGGTTGGCCTTGTCGAAGCTGGCCTTGAACACATAGGGAATGCCGAGCTTCTCGGTCACGCGCACGTATTCTTCACAGACCTGCATGGCCATGTCGCGGGATTCAAGAACGTTCATGCCGCCGAACAGAACCATCGGTTTGTCGTTGGCGATGTCGATCGAGCCGACGCGGATGATTTTCTGTGCCATGTAATGAATTCCCTATCAGCCGTTCTTCTGGTGTTGAGCAAGCGCTGCCTTGACGAAACCACTGAACAACGGGTGGCCATCGCGAGGCGTGGAGGTGAACTCTGGGTGGAACTGGCACGCCACAAACCATGGATGGTCAGCGGACTCGACCACTTCAACCAGTGCGCCATCACCGGAGCGACCGGAGATTTTCAGACCCGCCTCGACCAGTTGCGGCAGCAGCTTGTTGTTGACTTCATAACGGTGACGATGGCGCTCGACGATGACGTCGTTGGCGTAGCAATCGTGGACCAGAGAGCCTGGCTCAAGCAGGCACTCCTGGGCGCCCAGGCGCATGGTCCCGCCCAGATCGGACGTCTCGGTGCGCGTTTCGACAGCTCCGGTAGCGTCTTCCCATTCGGTAATCAGACCCACTACAGGGTGCTGGCTGGCGCGATCAAACTCGGTGGAGTTGGCGTCTTTCCAGCCCAGCACGTTACGTGCGAACTCGATGACTGCCACCTGCATGCCCAGGCAGATGCCCAGATACGGAACCTTGTTTTCGCGAGCGAACTGCACAGCTGTGATCTTGCCCTCGACGCCGCGCAGACCGAAGCCGCCCGGGACAAGAATCGCGTCAACACCTTCGAGCAGGCCGGTGCCCTGATTTTCGATGTCTTCGGAGTCGATGTAACGCAGGTTGACCTTGGTACGGTTGCTGATGCCGGCGTGGCTCATGGCTTCGATCAACGACTTGTAGGCGTCGAGCAGCTCCATGTACTTGCCGACCATCGCGATGGTGACTTCGTGTTCCGGGTTGAGCTTGGCGTCAACAACCTTTTCCCATTCGGACAGGTCGGCGCTGCCGCACTGCAGACCGAAGCGCTCGACGACGAAATCGTCAAGGCCCTGGGAGTGCAGGATGCCCGGAATCTTGTAGATGGTGTCGGCGTCTTCGAGGGCGATGACCGCGCGCTCTTCGACGTTGGTGAACTGGGCGATCTTGCGGCGCGACGAGATGTCAATCGGGTGGTCGGAGCGGCAGACCAGCACGTCTGGCTGCAGGCCGATCGAACGGAGTTCCTTGACCGAATGCTGAGTCGGTTTGGTCTTGGTTTCGCCAGCGGTGGCGATGTACGGAACCAGCGTCAGGTGCATGAGCATGGCGCGCTTGGCGCCCACTTCGAAACGCAGTTGACGGATCGCTTCGAGGAACGGTTGCGACTCGATGTCGCCCACGGTACCGCCGATTTCGACCATAGCGACGTCGGCATCGCCGGCACCCTTGATGATGCGACGCTTGATTTCGTCGGTGATGTGCGGAATCACCTGAATGGTCGCGCCCAGATAATCACCACGGCGCTCTTTGCGCAGGACGTGTTCGTAAACACGGCCGGTGGTGAAGTTGTTGTTCTGGGTCATGGTGGTGCGAATGAAACGCTCGTAGTGACCCAGGTCCAGGTCCGTTTCGGCGCCGTCGTGGGTAACGAACACCTCGCCGTGCTGGAACGGGCTCATGGTGCCGGGGTCGACGTTGATGTAGGGGTCCAGCTTGAGCATGGTGACCTTAAGTCCCCTCGCCTCCAGGATGGCCGCCAATGAAGCCGAGGCAATGCCTTTCCCCAATGAAGAAACAACACCGCCCGTGACGAAGATGTAGCGCGTCATGAAAAACCCTAGAAGTCTGCGTTAAAGCGGTCAGAGCCGCCGGGGAAAGCGAAGGAAGGCCGAAGCCCCCGACAACCTGCTGCATCACTGTGCGTTTTCGAATTTGTCACGCCCACATCAGCGAACGACCTTGAAAAGGTCTGTCCGTGGCTCGCCACATTTTTGAGAATCGCCCAGTAAAGACTGGCTGGTAATCGGCAACTTGCATCGTTCCGGAAGGATCGACATAAGCTGTATCAAGAAGGGAGCGTAGTCTACCGGAAACGCCCTTTCAGCTCAAACTTTGGTCATTCGTCGGGGGCAACCAGTGCAATCGCCAGTCGCCACGGGGGCTTGCGTCCAGTCCAGGGAGGTTCGCCACGGCCAATAACTGCTCGCCGCGGTACAGCAGCGGCAATCGGCCGCGCAGAAAAACCGGTACGCCCTTTTCATTGAGCAACCGTTTGAGGTCGCGCCGACCTCGGTCGGGCACGTCGAACGTTTCGCCGCCCTGGCGGTAATGCACGTGCAACCCGCCTGGGGGGGCTGCACCGAGGATCTGCACCAGGCCATTGCCCGGCAGCGTGAGCGGTTGCGAGGCCAGGGACCAGTGTTGTGAACCGGCGACGTTTTTCAGCCAGATTCCCGACAGCCACCACACACGCCCTTCGGCCCGGTGGACCTGCCCGTCCGCCAGCCGCCAGATGGGCCGACCATCAGGGCCGGCATCGCGCAGAGAATCCCAGCCGGCCCAGTGGTCGGTGTCCGGCAGTCGAGTCAGCGGGGCCAGCCAGTGGCGCAATGCGTTGCGTTGCCGGGCGGGTGACAACGCTTCGAGGGGCGCTAGCTCAAGGGACGGCATACCGAGCCAGGGCCAGGGGCACGGCGTCTCGGCGGGAGCAAGGTCCTGCAGCGCCAGTTCGTCCAGCAACTGCTGGGCTTCGGCCAGATGCGCGGCGCTGCGGGCCATGCTCGCGATCGCTTGAGGCCAGCGGGCTGTCACCAGGGGAAGCACATGACTGCGCAGATAGTTGCGCGAAAAGCGGCTGTCCTTGTTACTCGGGTCTTCGATCCAGCTCAGGCCCTGTTCGTGGGCATACGCCTCAAGGGTCGCGCGGGCTTCGTCCAGCAGGGGCCGAAACAGATGCCCAGCGCCCAAAGGACGCTGCGCCGGCATGGCAGCCAGCCCGCGCACTCCCGCGCCACGCAGCAGGCGGAACAGCAGCGTCTCTGCCTGATCGTCACGGTGCTGGGCCGTGAGCAGTACTTCGCCCGCCCCAAGCGTTGAGTTGAACGCGGCGTAGCGAGCGTCACGAGCAGCTTGTTCGAGACTCGCGCCAGGACGCACCTGGACGTCGATGACCTGCATCGGCACGCCCAGAATCTGACACATCTGCCGGCAATGCACCGGCCACGACGCAGCCACCGCTTGCAGGCCATGATTGACGTGAACAGCGGTCAGAGGAGGAAACGCGTGAGCCCTGGCCAATTCGGCCAGCAGGTGAAGCAGAACAGTGGAATCGAGCCCACCCGAGAATGCGACGCGCCAGCCGCCTGCAGCGCGCCAGGGTTCAAGGCGCGACAGCAGACGTCTGGAAAGTGCGAGTTTGATACTGTCCGGTTTGCTCATGCTGGTTAACCCTGCTTAAAGCGCGCCGGACCGGGAGACGTCACCGGGTTCGGTGACGCTCGTCGTGGAGAACGGTCCGGTTAAAGGCCATAGCTCATCAGGCGGTCGTAACGACGGGCCAGCAGCGCCTCGTTATCGAACTTCTGGAGCATGCTCAGTTGGCTGCTCAATTCTTCGCGGATCAATGCTGCGGCAGCGGCCGGATCGCGGTGCGCGCCACCCAGGGGCTCGCTGATCACCTTGTCGACAATGCCCAGGCCTTTCAAGCGCTCGGCAGTGATGCCCATGGCTTCAGCCGCATCGGGGGCCTTTTCGGCGGTTTTCCACAGAATGGACGCACAACCTTCCGGCGAGATCACCGCGTACGTCGAATACTGCAGCATGTTCAGCTGGTCACAGACACCGATCGCCAGTGCGCCGCCCGAGCCGCCTTCGCCGATGACCGTGGCGATGATCGGCGTCTTCAGCCGCGCCATGACACGCAGGTTCCAGGCAATGGCTTCGCTCTGGTTACGCTCTTCAGCGTCGATGCCGGGATAGGCGCCGGGGGTGTCGATGAACGTCAGGATCGGCATCTTGAAGCGCTCGGCCATTTCCATCAGACGGCAGGCTTTGCGATAGCCTTCAGGACGCGGCATGCCGAAGTTGCGGCGAACCTTCTCACGGACTTCGCGGCCCTTTTGATGACCGATGACCATGACCGGCTGCTCGTCCAGACGGGCAATGCCGCCCACGATGGCGGCGTCGTCGGAGAAGTGACGATCGCCGTGGAGCTCGTCGAACTCGGTGAAGATGTGTTGAATGTAGTCCAGCGTGTACGGACGACGCGGATGACGCGCCATGCGCGCGATCTGCCAACTGGTCAGGTTGCCGAAAATGCTTTCGGTGAGCGTATTGCTCTTCTCTTGCAGTCGAGAGATTTCGTCGCCGATGTTCAGCGAGTTGTCATTGCCTACCAGACGCAGCTCTTCAATCTTGGCTTGCAGGTCAGCAATCGGCTGTTCGAAATCCAGAAAATTCGGGTTCATAGGCATCCGTCTTGGGTCGACGGCCAAGAGGCCGGCCGGTTGATCCGATAAGCGCCCTACCTTAATGGAGCGGGCGCCTTTCGGTCGAGTTTAAAGTGTCGAGTCGCAAATGTTGAGCTGATCGGTGTCAGCGATACTGCAGGAAGACGTTCTCTCGTCCGAACTGGTCACGCAACGCCTGAATCAGGCTGTCCGCAGGGTCAATTCGCCACGCTTCGCCGAACTGCAGCACTGCCTTGGCTTCCTGCCCGGTGTAGTCGAGGGTGATCGGGCACGCGCCCCGGTGCTTCTTGCACAGTTCGCCCAGCCAGCGCAGCCGGTCGCCCTTCAGCGCCTCGGCGCGCAGGTTCAGGCGCAGACTTTCCGCCAGCCCGGTACGTGCCTCCTCAAGGCTCATCACCCGTTTGGCCCGCAACCGCAGGCCACCTGAGAAATCATCCGTGCTGACCTCGCCTTCCACCACAACCATAGCGTCGGTTTGCAGCAAAGACTGGGCCGCCTGGAATGAATCGGCGAACAGCGAGGCTTCAATGCGCCCTGAACGGTCGTCCAGCGTGATGAAGCCCATCTTGTCGCCCTTTTTATTTTTCATTACCCGGAGCGCGATGATCAGGCCAGCGATGGTCTGGGTCTCGCGCGAAGGCTTGAGGTCGACGATGCGCTGCCGTGCGAACCGGCGAATTTCGCCTTCGTATTCATCGATCGGATGCCCCGTCAAGTAAAGCCCCAGGGTTTCCTTCTCGCCACGCAGCCGCTCCTTGAGGGTGACTTCCTTGGCGCTGCGATGATTCGCGTACACGTCAGCGTCCGCCTCGACGAACAGACCACCAAACAGATCGGCGTGACCGCTGTCGTGACTGCGCGCGGTCTGTTCGGCGGCTTGAATCGCCCCTTCCAGCGCTGCCAGCAGCACACCACGATTGCGGTCGATGTTGGCCTGATACTGTTTGGGCTCGTCGTAGAAGAACGGCCCGAGGCGATCAAGCGCACCACTGCGAATCAGGCCGTCCAGCGTGCGCTTGTTCACGCGCTTGAGGTCGATACGGGCGCAAAAATCGAACAGGTCCTTGAACGGCCCTTCCTGACGCGCTTCGGTGATCGCTTCCACCGGACCTTCGCCGACCCCCTTGATGGCGCCGAGGCCGTAAACGATGCGGCCGTCGTCGTTCACGGTGAACTTGAACTCCGAGTTGTTCACGTCTGGCGCATCCAGGCGCAGCTTCATGATCCGCACTTCTTCGATCAAGGTCACGACCTTGTCGGTGTTGTGCATGTCCGCAGAAAGCACGGCCGCCATGAAGGGCGCCGGGTAATGGCGCTTCAGCCAGGCGGTCTGGTATGACACCAGCCCGTAGGCGGCCGAGTGCGACTTGTTGAAGCCATAACCAGCGAACTTCTCTACCAGGTCGAAAATGTTACCGGCGAGGTCGGGATCAATGTTGTTGGTCTTGCAGCCTTCAATGAAACCGCCGCGTTGCTTGGCCATTTCTTCGGGCTTTTTCTTACCCATCGCACGCCGCAGCATGTCGGCGCCGCCGAGGGTGTAGCCGGCCATGACCTGAGCAATCTGCATCACCTGTTCCTGGTACAGGATGATGCCGTAAGTCGGCGCAAGCACCGGCTTGAGACCTTCGTACTGGTAATCGACGTGGGGGTAGGACAGCTCCGCGCGCCCGTGCTTGCGGTTGATGAAGTCGTCGACCATGCCGGACTGCAACGGACCGGGACGGAACAGGGCCACCAGTGCGATCAAGTCTTCGAGGCAGTCGGGCTTGAGCTTTTTGATCAGCTCTTTCATGCCTCGCGACTCCAGCTGGAAGACAGCCGTTGTCTCGGCTTTCTGCAGCAGCTCGTAAGTCGGCATGTCATCCAGGGGGATGAATGCGATATCGAGGGGTTCTTCACCGACCTTGGCGCGGTCGCGATTGATGGTCTTCAGCGCCCAGTCGATGATCGTCAGCGTACGCAGGCCCAGGAAGTCGAACTTCACCAGACCGGCCGCCTCCACGTCGTCCTTGTCAAACTGAGTGACCAGACCGCCGCCTTCTTCATCGCAGTAGACCGCAGAGAAGTCCGTCAGCTTGGTCGGCGCGATGACCACACCGCCCGCGTGCTTGCCGACGTTACGCACAACGCCTTCGAGCTTGCGGGCCATTTCCCAGATTTCTGCCGCTTCCTCGTCGGTCTTGAGGAAGTCGCGCAGGATCTCTTCCTGTTCGTAGGCCTTTTCCAGGGTCATGCCGACTTCGAACGGAATCATCTTGGACAGACGATCCGCCAGGCCGTAGGACTTGCCCTGCACCCGCGCCACGTCACGGACCACCGCCTTGGCGGCCATGGACCCGAAGGTGATGATCTGACTGACCGCATTGCGGCCGTACTTCTCGGCCACGTATTCAATGACCCGGTCGCGACCGTCCATGCAGAAGTCGACGTCGAAGTCGGGCATGGAGACCCGCTCGGGGTTAAGGAAACGTTCGAAGAGCAGGTCGTATTCCAGCGGGTCAAGATCGGTGATCTTCTGTACGTAGGCCACCAGCGAACCGGCACCCGAACCACGACCAGGTCCCACCGGGACGCCGTTGCTCTTGGCCCACTGGATGAAGTCCATAACGATCAGGAAGTACCCGGGGAAGCCCATCTGGATGATGATATCCAGTTCGAAATTCAATCGGTCGACGTAGACCTGCCGCTTGGCCTCGTAGTCTGGTGTGGTGTCCTTCGGCCAGAGCACGGCAAGACGCTCCTCTAGGCCTTCGAAGGACACTTTGCGGAAGTACTCGTCGATGGTCATGCCATCGGGAATCGGGAAATTGGGCAGGAAGTGCGTGCCCAGCTTGACCTCGATGTTGCAGCGTTTGGCGATCTCGACGGTGTTGGCCAGCGCGTCCGGCAGATCGCTGAACAGCTCGGCCATCTCCTCTGCGCTTTTCAGGTACTGCTGATCGCTGTAGTTGTGCGAGCGGCGCGGATCGTCCAGCGCGCGGCCTTCGCCGATGCAGACGCGGGTTTCGTGGGCCTCGAAATCTTCCTGCTTGATGAAGCGCACGTCGTTGCTGGCCACCAGCGGCACGCCGTGGCGCTCGGCCAATGCGACCGCTGCGTGCACGTGTTCTTCATCGTTGATACGGTTGGTACGCTGAACCTCGATGTAGAAACGGTCCGGGAACACCGTCATCCATTCCTTCAGCAACTCGTCGGCTTCAGACGGGTTGCCGCCGAGCAGGGCCATGCCAATCTCGCCCTCCTTCGCTGCAGACAGGGCAATCAGACCCTCGCTGGCTTCGGCCACCCACTCGCGCTCGATCACCACCAGACCGTTGCGCTGACCGTGCATGAACCCCCGGGAAATCACCTCGGTGAGGTTCAGGTAGCCCTTTGGGTTCATCACCAGCAGGCTGAGGCGGCTCAGCGGTGCATCGCGGTCGCGACCTGCCAGCCAGATGTCTGCGCCGCAAATGGGCTTGATACCGGCGCCCATGGCGGCTTTGTAGAACTTGACCAGCGAGCACATGTTGTTCTGGTCGGTCACTGCGACGGCCGGCATATTCATGGCCGCGAGCGCTTTGACCAGCGGTTTTACACGGACCAGACCATCAACGAGGGAGTATTCGGTGTGCAGGCGTAGGTGAACGAAAGAAGCCGGCATGGGTGATCCTATGGTGCAGAAAAAACGAAGGCCGGATTGTACCGGCCATTCATGAAAACATCAGCCGGCGATCAACCGAGCGGCAGCGACATGAAGCCGGTGGAGATGATCATGTCCCGCGCGGCCCAGGCTTCGCGAACCGGTCCAAAGGAGCGCCGGTGAATGGGCGTGGGGCCCAGGCGCGCCAGCGCTTCAAGGTGCACCGCCGTCGGATAGCCCTTGTGGCCGCCAATGCCGTAGCCCGGATAGAGCAATTCCATGCGCGCCATTTCCCGGTCGCGGCTGACCTTGGCCAGAATCGAGGCCGCGGCGATGGCCGGCACGTGGGCATCGCCCTGTATCACTGGCGCGCTGGGCACTGACAACTGCGGGCAACGGTTGCCATCGATCAGCGCCAGTTTCGGCGTAATGATCAACCCTTCGACGGCGCGCTTCATCGCCAGCATCGTGGCGTGAAGAATGTTCAACTCGTCGATCTCTTCGACTTCGGCGCGCGCGATGTGCCAGCACAAGGCCTTCTCGCAAATTTCGTCGAAGAGTTTTTCGCGTTTGGCTTCGGTGAGTTTTTTTGAATCGTTCAGCCCAAGGATCGGGCGCTTGGGGTCGAGGATCACCGCGGCAGTGACGACGGCACCGCACAGCGGGCCGCGGCCGACCTCGTCGACACCGGCGACCAGGTCCTCGACCAGATTGAAATCCAGACCCATTTGCATAGATAGCTTGCTCATCGTGAAGGCGTTGCGCCAATCAGGCTCAGCACCGCATCGGCGGCCTGATTGGAAGCATCGCGACGCAAGGTTCGGTGAATCTCGTCAAAGCCGGCAGTCTGCTCGTTGCCGTTGTCCAGCAACGGCAGCAGCGTCTGCGCCAAGGCTTCGGCGGTCGCGGCGTCCTGCAAAAGCTCCGGGACCAGCATGCGCTGGGCGAGTAGATTAGGCAGTGACACGTACGGACTTTTCACCATCCGCTTGAGTATCCAGTAAGTCAGCGGCGCCAGTCGGTAGGCAACCACCATTGGTCGTTTGTACAGCAGCGCTTCGAGGGTCGCGGTACCGGATGCAATCAACACGGCGTCACATGCGGCCAGTGCCACGTGGGACTGCCCATCGAGCAACGTGAGCGGTAGATTGCGGCCTTGCAACATTTGCTCGATCTGTTCACGGCGCTGAGGGCTGGCACAGGGCAGCACGAAACGGATCTGGGGACGCGCAGCCAGCAGGCGCTCGGCCGCGTCAAAAAACAGGGCGCCCAGGCGGCCGACTTCACCACCGCGACTGCCCGGCATGAGCGCGACCACTGGCCCATCATCCAACCCGAGTTGGGTACGCGCGGCCACACGGTCCGCCTGCAATGGAATGGTGTCGGCCAGAGGGTGCCCCACAAAGCGAACCGGAACACCCTTCTCCTCATAGAAGTGGGCTTCAAACGGCAGCAGCGTCAGCATCAGGTCGCAGCCTTCGCGGATCTTCAGGACACGCTTCTGTCGCCAGGCCCATACGGAGGGGCTGACGTAATGAACGGTCTTGATACCCGCCTGACGCAACTTGAGTTCGATATTAAGAGTGAAATCAGGGGCATCGATACCGATGAACACGTCAGGCTTTTCGTCGATGAGCGTCTGGACCAGCAGCTTGCGTCGGGCGAGGAGCTCTTTCAGACGGCCCAGCACCTCCACCAGCCCCATGACCGACAGGCGCTCCATCGGAAAGCAGGATGCCATGCCTTCTGCTTCCATGAGCGGACCACCGACACCCATGAATTCGACATCGGGATGACGCGCCTTGATCGCACGCATCAAGCCCGAACCGAGGATGTCACCGGAGGCTTCACCGGCGACCAGCGCTATACGCAACCGAGCCATGATCAGCGGGTGATGCCGCGAGTCGAGGACTGAATGGATTTGAGGAACAGCTCGACCTCGGGGAATTGCGCGGCCGGTTCCGTCAATTCGACGATTGCTTGCTCGACCGTGAGGCCCTGACGGTAGACGGTCTTGTACGCGCGGCGCAGTGCGTGGATCGACTCTTCGGAGAAACCCCTGCGGCGCATGCCTTCAAAGTTCATGCTGCGGGCCTGCGCAGGATTGCCGAACACCGTGACGAACGCCGGAACGTCCTTGCCAATGGCGGTGCCCATGCCCGAGAAGCTGTGCGCGCCAATGTGGCAATACTGATGGACCAGGGTAAACCCGGACAGAATTGCCCAGTCATCCACGTGCACATGGCCGGCCAACGCCGTGTTGTTGACCAAAATGCAGTGATTGCCAATGACGCTGTCGTGACCGATGTGCGCATACGCCATGATCAGGTTGTGATCACCCAGCGTGGTTTCCGCGCGGTCTTGAACGGTGCCGCGATGAATCGTCACGCCTTCCCGGATGACGTTGTGGTCACCGATCACCAGGCGTGTCGCTTCACCCTTGTACTTCAGATCAGGCGTGTCCTCACCCACCGAGGAAAACTGGTAGATGTGGTTGTGTTTGCCGATTTTGGTCGGGCCGCGCAGGATCACATGCGGACCGATCACTGTACCCTCGCCGATTTCCACACCAGGTCCGACGATCGACCACGGGCCGACCTCTACATCGTCGGCCAGTACGGCCGTCGGATCGATGATTGCGCGAGAGTCAATCAAACTCATAGTTTACGTTCCGCACAGATGATTTCGGCCGAGCACACCGGCTTCCCATCCACCGATGCCTGGCATTCGAACTTCCAGATCTGACGCTTGCAGCTGAGGAACTTCGCTTCGAGGATCAACTGGTCGCCCGGCAATACTGGCTGACGAAAGCGCAGCTTGTCGGAACCGACGAAGTAATACAGGGTGCCATCGGCAGGCTTCACATCCAGCATCTTGAAGCCCAGGATGCCCGCTGCCTGAGCCATGGCCTCAATAATCAGCACGCCTGGCATGATGGGGTGCTGAGGAAAGTGACCGTTGAAGAAGGGCTCGTTGATGCTGACATTCTTGTAGGCACGAATGCTTTTGGTCTCGACATCCAGCTCCACCACACGGTCCACGAGCAGGAACGGGTAACGGTGTGGCAGATATTCGCGGATTTCGTTGATGTCCATCATTTCGAAAGGAAGCCTGTAGTAAAGATTGGGAGGGCGCGACTGACGCGCCTCACTCCTCTAGCAAATCAAGGAGGCAGTTTATCGGCTGTGCACGCTTGATAAGGAAAAAGTATCAGCCATCAGATGAAGCTTTACCGCCTGAGGTCACTGCCTCGACAATCTTTTCCAGCTGTTGAAGACGCCGCGCCATGTCATCGAGATGACGCATGCGTGCCGCGCTTTTGCGCCACTCTGCCGCCGGCTGCATCGCCGTGCCGGAGGAATACGCGCCGGGCTCGGTGATGGAACGCGTCACCATGGTCATGCCAGTGACAAACACCCCGTCGCAGATTTCAATGTGTCCGACCAGGCCGACCCCACCGGCGAGCATGCAATGCTTGCCGATCTTGGCACTGCCGGAAATGCCGACGCACGCGGCCATTGCCGTGTGATCCCCAATCTGCACGTTGTGAGCGATCTGGATCTGGTTATCCAGCTTCACGCCATTGCCGATACGGGTGTCGTCCATCGCGCCACGGTCAATTGCGGTATTGACGCCGATCTCGACATCGTCACCAATGGTCACGCCGCCGATCTGCGCGATCTTCTGCCAGACGCCCTTCTCATTGGCAAACCCAAAACCTTCGCCACCCAGCACTGCCCCGGATTGAATGACCACGCGTTGGCCGACACGTACATCGTGGTAAAGCGTAACGCGAGGTGCAAGCCAGCCGCCCTCTCCAATCACACTGCGCGCACCGATGTAGCAGTGCGCGCCGATGGTCACGCCCGCCGCGATCCGCGCACCGCTTTCGATCACCGCGTAGGCACCCACGCTGGCCGCCGGATCAACGAAGGCGTCTTCGGCAACCACGGCAGTCGGGTGTACACCCACAGGCGCTTTTGGCTTGGGATCAAACAAATGGGAGATGCGCGCATACGCCAGATAGGGATCAGGCACCAGTAGCGCATCGGCGGTGTAGCCTTCGGCATCTGCGGGCTTGAGCAGCACGGCAGCGGCGTGGGTCGTCGCGAGGAATTTTCGATACTGGGGATTGGCCAAAAAGCTGACCTGATCAGGACCGGCTTCCTGCAAGGTCGCCAGTCCTGTGATGTGCTTGTCCGCGGGGCCACGCAGGGTGGCGCCGAGGAACTCGGCCAATTGGCCGAGTGTGATAGTCGCGGTCATGAAGTTACTTCAGCTGATTCATGCGCTCGATAACCTGGCGCGTGACGTCGTATTGCGGCTTGACGTCAATCACGGCACCGCGTTCGAACACCAGGTCAAATCCACCTTTCTTGATGACTTCTTCCACCGCCTGGTCCAGCTTCGGCTTGAGTTGCTTGAGCATGTCGCGGTCAGCAACGGCTTTGGCTTCGTTCAATTCCTTGGACTGGAACTGGAAGTCCCGAGCCTTTTGCTTGAAGTCCAGTTCCAGACGCTCACGCTCAGGCTGGGCCATTTTGTCGCCACCGGCGACCAGACGATCCTGAATGCCTTTGGCGCTGCTTTCCAGAGCCTTCAGCTTGGTCAACTGAGGACCGAATTTCTTCTCCGCATCCACTGCGTACCGTTTGGCTGCATCGGATTCGAGCAGGGCCATCTGGTAGTTCAGTACTGCGATTTTCATGTCAGCAAATGCCGGGCCTGCGATCAGAACCGTTGCCAGCAATGCCAATTGGGTCAACTTACGCACGATGTAACTCCTACAGAATCCGTTGTCGTTAGCAGTGATCAGACCCTTAGAAGGTCTGACCGAGAGAGAATTGGAAGACCTGGGTTTCGGTGCTGTCGTCCGGTTTCTTGACCGGCATCGCCAGGGCGAAACTCAACGGACCCAACGCAGTGACCCACGTCACGCCGACACCGACGGAGCTGGCCAGGCCGGAAAGATCAGGGCCGTTGCATTCGACCTTTTGATTATCGGTGGTTAGCCTCTTTGAACCGCAATTGGTATCAAACGTGTTACCCACGTCCCAGAAAATCGAGGTACGCAGCGAACGCTGGTCCTTGATAAACGGTAGCGGGAACAGGATTTCAGCACCGCCAGTGATCAGGACGTTACCCCCGAACGGCAGCGGATCCTGGTCCGGGTCAGCAATCGTTCCTGGCTTACCTCCTTTCGAAGGATCACGACTTGGTGTACTGCGCGGACCGAGCGTGCTGTCTTTGAAGCCACGCACCGAGTTGAAGCCACCCGCATAGTAGTTCTCATAGAACGGCAGACCGGAGGTCGAACCATAACCATCGCCATAACCCAGTTCCGAGTGCAGACGCAGGGTGTAGTTGTTTGTGATCGGGTGGAACAACTGACCGCGGTAATCAATTTTAAAGAACGACAGGTCGCTGCCCGGAATCGTGGTTTCCAGGGTCAGGCTCTGCGAGCTGCCACGGGTTGGCAACGTGCCTTTGTTCAGCGTCGACTCGGACCAGCCCACCGAGGCCTTGAAGTTGGTGAAGCTGTCGCCTTCTTTCTCGATGAAGTCGAAGATTTCGTCAACGGTGTACTTACCGGTGCTCAGCTCGTCCTTCTGTACCGACAGGCCGAAGTTCAGACGAGAGGTTTCGCTGATCGGGTAGCCCATGTTGATGCCGGCACCCAGACTGTCGACCGAGTAGCTGGCCACGTCGACGTCGAGGTCGTCGTAGTCGGTCTTGCGGTAGAACGCGCTGTAGCCAAGGCTCACACCGTCCGGCGTGAAGTACGGATCGACGTAGCTGAAGTTGTAGCGGGTCTGGTATTCACTTTTGGTCAGGCCGATGCTGACCTTGTTACCGGTACCCAGGAAGTTGTTCTGGCTGATCGAGCCACCCAGGATCAGACCGGCGCTCTGCGCGAAGCCGACACTGGCGGTAATCGAACCGGACGCCTGTTCTTCAACGGCATAGTTCACGTCAACCTGGTCGTCGGTGCCAGGCACTGCAGGGGTTTCGACGTTAACTTCCTTGAAGAAGCCCAGACGATCAAGACGGGTCTTGGACTGGTCGATCAGGTAAGTAGAAGCCCAACCGCCTTCCATCTGACGCATTTCACGGCGCAGCACTTCGTCCGCGGTCTTGGTGTTACCACGGAAGTTGATGCGGTTGACGTAGGCACGCTTGCCCGGATCGACCACGAAGGTGATATCGACGGTATGGTCTTCATCGTTAGGCGTTGGAACACCGTTCACGTTGGCGAAGGTGTAGCCCTCGTTGCCCAGGCGACGGGTGATCAGCTCCGAGGTGGTGGTCATCACCTTGCGGGAGAACACCTGGCCCGGCTTGACCAGCAGCAGCGACTTGACCTGATCTTCAGGCACCTTGAGGTCGCCGCTCAGCTTGACCGACTTGACGCTGTACTTCTCGCCTTCATGGATATTGACGGTGATGTACACGCTTTTCTTGTCGGGCGTGATCGAGACCTGAGTCGAGGCGATATCCATGTTGATATAGCCGCGGTCGAGGTAATACGAACGCAGACGCTCGAGGTCGCCGGAGAGCTTCTCGCGGGCGTACTTGTCGTCGTTCTTGAAGAAGGAAAGCCAGTTGGTGGTCTTAAGTTCGAACAGATCGACCAGATCGTCCTCAGGGAAGACCGAGTTGCCCACCACGTTGATGTGCTGGATAGCGGCAACCGCACCTTCGTTGATGTTGATCTTCAGACCCACACGGTTGCGCGGCTGAGGTACGACTTCAGTGGCAACTTCTGCGGAGTAGCGGCCCTGAGCCACATACTGACGCTGCAGCTCGTTACGAACGCCTTCCAGCGTCGCGCGCTGGAAGATTTCGCCTTCGGCCAGACCGGACTGCTTCAGACCTTTCATCAGGTCTTCAGTGGTGATCGCCTTGTTGCCCTCGATCTCGATACTCGACACCGACGGACGCTCCACCACCGTAATGACCAGGACGTTACCGTCTCGGCCCAGCTGGATGTCCTGGAAGAACCCGGTTTTGAACAGCGCACGAGTTGCGTCGACAAGACGCGCATCATCGGCCTGTTCACCCACGTTCAACGGCAGCGCACCAAACACGCTGCCGGCGGAAACCCGCTGCAGCCCGTTGACACGGATATCGGAGATAGTGAAGGACTCGGCGTGAACTTCGGCGATCATCAGTACGGCAAGAACCGCAGTTAGCAGCAGACGTTTCATGAAGTCCTTTCTTATTCCAACTGGCAATAAACAAACTGCCGCAAAATGCGGCAGATTCACAATTCGGCGTAGCTTTTACAGTCGTCCCAGATCGTTGACCAGTGCGAGCAACATCACTCCAACCACCAGACTGATACCGATCTGGACACCCCAGCCCTGCACCTTTTCCGACAGTGGCCGACCACGCGCCCACTCGATCAGATAAAACAGCAAGTGCCCCCCATCCAGCACTGGTATGGGCAGCAAATTGAGAACGCCCAGGCTTATGCTCAGATAAGCCAGGAAATTCAGGAAGTCGCCTACGCCTGACTGGGCCGAAGCGCCCGCCACTTTAGCAATGGTTATCGGTCCGCTCAAGTTTTTTACCGACAGCTCGCCGAACAACATTTTCTTCAGCGAATCGAGGGTCAGCACGCTCATGGTCCAGGTTCGCCGCGCGCCTTCTGCGACGGCGGCTACAGGGCCATAGCTGACCTCACGCAACATCTCCGGCGGCCAATCCACGCCCTTGACCCCTGCGCCCAGGTAGCCGATGGCCGCAGTACCTTCGCCATGAGTTACAAGGTCAACCGGCACATCAAGCTGCGCCCCGTCCCGCTCTACACGCACGGAAATTCGCGTATCGGGATGGACACGAACCCAATCCACAACCTTTTGCCATTCGTCGACAGACTCACCGTTAAGCGCCAGCAGACGATCGCCTGTTTTTAGCCCGGCGATCTGGGCAGGCCCCTTCGGATCAAGCTCGGCCAGTACAGGTGGCAAGGCTGGACGCCACGGGCGAATGCCCAGCGACCGAATCGGGTCAGGCTCTGCCGCACCCTTGAGCCAGTCATTAAGAACCAGCGAACGGGGGCTTTCCACTTCGGAGCCCTGCTCGCGAACCTTCAACGCGATAGTGCCGGTTTCTCCGAGCCGACGGACGAGCTGCAGGTTTACGCCTGCCCATCCCGTTACCGCCTCGCCGTCAACCGACACGATTTCCTGGCCGGCACTCAGCCCGGCCTTTTGCGCAATGCTGCCCGGCTCGACATCGCCGACCACAGGCCTGACCTGCTGGCTACCCAGCATCGCGAGTACCCAGAAAAACACAATCGCCAACAGGAAATTGGCGACCGGCCCGGCGATCACAATGGCGATACGCTGATAAACCGACTTGCGGTTGAAGGACTGATCAACCAGCTCGGGCGGGACATCACCCTCTCGCTCGTCGAGCATTTTGACGTAGCCGCCGAGCGGGATCGCCGCGACGACGTATTCCGTACCCTTGCGGTCAGTCCAGCGCAACAGGGGCATGCCGAAGCCTACCGAAAAACGTAGCACCTTCACGCCGCATCGGCGAGCCACCCAGAAGTGACCAAATTCATGAAACGTTACCAGCACGCCCAAGGCAATCAGGGTGCCGACAATCATATATAGCGCGCTCATCGCTGCTCTCCGGGTACCGATCTAGCGGTGCGTTGAAGCCTACATTGCGTGCGAATGAAGAATGCCCTTGCTGCCTGATTCGATTGATCAGCGGCCATTGCGACTCAGCCACTGCGCGGCCAGCCCTCGGGCTCGTGTGTCGATCTCGAAGACGGTTTCCAGCTCAGACACTGCCACCACCGGTTCGCGGGTCAAAACATCGTCGATCATACTCGCGATTTCGGGGTAGCGAATGCGCCCATCCAGAAACGCAGCCACTGCAATTTCATTTGCGGCATTGAGCACAGCGGGTGCGCTGTCGCCAGCCTCGGCAGCTTGCCGTGCCAGACGCAGACATGGGAAGCGCACTTCGTCCGGTGCCTCGAAGTCCAGACGCGCGATGCCGAACAAGTCCAATGGCGCGACGCCGGAATCAATGCGCTCGGGCCATGCCAGCGCATGGGCAATCGGGGTCCGCATGTCGGGGTTTCCCAACTGCGCCAACACCGAGCCATCAACGTAATCCACCATTGAGTGGATAACGCTTTGGGGATGAATGACCACTTCGATATGCGCGGGCGTGGTGTCGAAGAGCCAACAGGCTTCGATCAGCTCCAGCCCCTTGTTCATCATGCTGGCGGAATCGACGGATATTTTGCGACCCATGGACCAGTTGGGGTGAGCGCACGCCTGATCCGGCGACACATGCTCCAGCTGGGCGAGCGGAGTCTGCCGGAAAGGCCCACCGGATGCGGTCAGCAAGATGCGCCTGACGCCGACCTTGGCAAGCCCGGTTTCGTAATCACGCGGCAGGCACTGGAAAATCGCATTGTGCTCGCTGTCCAGCGGCAGCAACACAGTGCCGCTGCGTCGCACAGCCTGCATGAACAGAGCACCGGACATGACCAGCGCTTCCTTGTTCGCCAGCAGGACCTTCTTGCCCGCCTCGACTGCGGCGAGGGTCGGACGTAGCCCGGCGGCGCCAACGATGGCGGCCAGCACAGTGTCCACCAGAGGGTGTGCAGAGACCTCGCAAAGCCCGCCCTCCCCCACCAGAACGCGGGTATCGAGGCCGGCTGCGCTCAGATCATCCTGCAATTGCCGTGCGGCAGCAGTCGTGGGGACCACAGCGAATTGTGGGGTATGACGAACACACAGCGCCAAAAGCTCGGCCATCCGCGTAAAACCGGTCAGCGCAAACACCTGGTAGCGCGACGGATGGCGGGCGATGACATCAAGGGTGCTTAATCCGACCGAGCCGGTAGCACCCAGCACGGTTATGAGCTGGGGCGTACTCACATCACGCCCCAGTCTTTGGCAGCCCAGAGCAGCAGTGCGAAGACTGGAATGGCAGCGGTCAGACTGTCTATGCGGTCAAGCACGCCGCCGTGGCCCGGCAGCAGGTTGCTGCTGTCCTTCACCCCGGATTTACGCTTGAACATGCTTTCAGTAAGGTCGCCGACCACCGATATCAGCACAACGATTGTTGCGCACACGAGCGCAAAGACGATCTCGCCCAAGGTCCAACCACGCGAAAAGCCGACCACCGCAGTGATCAGCAGACACGCTGCCAAACCGCCATAAAGACCTTCCCAGCTTTTACCCGGACTGACTTTCGGCGCCAGCTTGCGCTTGCCGAACGCCTTGCCGGAAAAGTAGGCGCCAATGTCGGCACCCCACACCAGAATCATCACCGACAGGATCAGCCAGTTACCCATTGGCAATTGCTTGATCAGCACCAGACCTTGCCACGCCGGCAGGAGAATCAGCAGACCGATCACTAGCTTGCAGACTGCACTGGACCAATGTTCACTGGATTCGGGGTAGGTCAGCACAAGCCATGTTGCTACCAGCCACCAGATCAGCGCAGCCACCAGCAGCCACGGGGCGAGATCGGGCAGCAGGTACAGCAAGAACAACAGGACGCCGACTACTACCGCGTACAGCACGCGCGCCGACTGCGCTTCAAAACCTGAAAGCCGCGCCCATTCCCAGGCGCCAAGCATGACGACCGCGCCGATGAACAACGCAAAGCTGCCGCCTTCGAGCAAAAAGAAACCGCACAAGGCCAGCGGGGCGAGGATCAGCGCGGTGATGATTCGTTGTTTTAGCATTAAGCGCGGGCTCCAGCTTCTACCTGCTCGCTGGTTTTCCCGAAGCGGCGTTGGCGAGAAGCGAAATCGGCCAGCGCAGTGCGCATGGCTTCGTGTTTGAAGTCCGGCCAGAACAGGTCGGAGAAATACAGCTCGGCGTAGGCCAGCTGCCAGAGCAGGAAATTGCTGATGCGGTGCTCGCCACCCGTACGGATGCACAGGTCAGGCAGCGGGAGATCGCCGGTGGCCAGGCATGTCTGCAATAACTCTGGCGTGATGTCGTCCGGCCGCAGATGCCCGGCCTGAACTTCGCGAGCCAGGCGCTGGGCAGCCTGGGCGATATCCCACTGACCGCCGTAGTTGGCGGCGATCTGCAGGACAAAGCGGTTGTTTTCGGCCGTACGCTGCTCGGCTTCCCGGATGGCGGACTGAAGCTCGGGATGAAAGCGCGAACGATCGCCTATGATGCGCAGGCTGATGCCGTTCTCGTTCAGACGCTTGGTCTCGCGACGCAGCGCTGTGAAAAACAGCTCCATCAGCGCACCGACTTCATCGGCGGGTCGCTGCCAGTTCTCACTGGAAAACGCAAACAGCGTCAGCACCTCGACCTTGGCCTCGGCGCAGACTTCGATGACCGCGCGAACAGCGTCAACGCCAGCCTTGTGCCCTGCTACCCCGGGCAGCAGGCGCTTCTTGGCCCAGCGATTGTTACCATCCATGATGATCGCGACATGACGCGGCACCGATGCCGGCGCAGCCAACTTTGTCTTATCCATGAAAGCTTCCCGGCCTTTAAACGGCCATCAGGTCCGCTTCTTTTGACTTGGTCGCGGCGTCGATATCAGCCTCGGCCTTATCCGTCAGCTTCTGGATATCGGCGGAAGCGCGACGCTCCTCGTCTTCGCTGATTTCCTTGTCCTTGACCAGCTTCTTCAACTCACCCAACGCATCGCGACGGATGTTGCGCACGGCGACCCGGGCGTCTTCTGCGGCGCTGCGAGCCTGCTTGGTGAAACCTTTACGGGTTTCTTCCGTCAGCGCAGGCATGGAAATCAGCAACATCTCGCCGAGGTTGGTCGGGTTGAGGTTCAGACCCGCGCTCTGAATCGCCTTGTCGACAGCCGAGAGCATGTTGCGCTCGAACGCCACGACCTGCAGCGTACGGGAGTCTTTGACGGTCACGTTGGCAACGCCGCTCAACGGCGTGTCGGAACCGTAGTACGGCACCATGACGCTGCCCAGAATGCTTGGGTGCGCCTTGCCTGTACGGATCTGGCCGAATGCATGAGCCAGAGACTCAAGGGATTTTTGCATGCGCGCTTGAGCGTCTTTCTTGATTTCGTTGATCATTGTTCGCCTTCCTCGATCAAAGTACCTTCCGCGCCGCCATGCACGATGTTCAGCAGGGCGCCGGGCTTGTTCATATTGAAGACACGCAGTGGCATCTTGTGGTCACGACACAGACAGATGGCTGTCAGATCCATTACACCCAGCTTGCGATCCAGCACTTCGTCGTAAGTCAGACGATCGAACTTCTCGGCATGCGGGTCCTTGAATGGATCGGCAGTGTACACACCATCGACCTTGGTTGCTTTCAGCACGACGTCAGCGTCGATCTCGATCGCGCGCAGGCACGCCGCCGAATCGGTGGTGAAGAACGGATTGCCGGTACCGGCGGCGAAGATCACCACTTCTTTTGCGTTCAGGTGACGCATCGCCTTGCGACGATCGTAGTGATCGGTCACGCCCACCATGGAGATGGCAGACATAACGATGGCCGAGATATTGGCGCGCTCAAGGGCATCGCGCATCGCCAATGCGTTCATCACCGTTGCAAGCATGCCCATGTGGTCACCGGTAACCCGGTCCATCCCGGCTGCGCTGAGCGCGGCGCCGCGAAACAGGTTGCCGCCGCCGATCACCAGACCGACCTGTACGCCGATACCAACCAGCTGACCAACCTCCAGCGCCATGCGATCCAGCACCTTGGGATCAATGCCGAACTCTTCCGACCCCATGAGGGCCTCGCCGCTGAGCTTGAGTAGAATGCGTTTATAGCGAGCTTGATAGCCACTGCCCTGCTGAGCCATTGCGAATCTCTCCTGCGGCGTTTAAAAAAAATCGTTCGAATTGCGGGCCGCTTCCGACCTGCGTCAACTCTAGGTTACTGCTTCAGGGAATTGCAGCTCGTCGGCCCGAATCCCTGCAAAAACAAATTCTGTACAGCAATTGCAATTCCGCCTGCCGCTTTGACAAAGAGGCTGCGCGCGTTAGCGGGCAGCCTCTTCGGGGCGACAGTTGGAGAACTGTCTTATTGCTTGCTTGCGGCTACTTGAGCAGCGACTTCTTCAGCGAAGTTGTCGACTGGCTTCTCGATGCCTTCGCCTACTTTGAAGTAGGTGAAAGAAACGATTTCAGCGCCGGCTTTCTTCGCCAGTTCACCGACCTTGACTTCCGGGTTCTTGACGAAAGGCTGCTCGACCAGGCTGGCTTCAGCCAGGAACTTGGCGATACGACCGCCAACCATCTTCTCGGCGATTTCAGCAGGCTTGCCTTTCAGCTTGTCTTCGTTCAGTTGCAGGAAGACGTTCTTCTCGCGCTCGATCGCTTCTGGCGAAACGTCCGATGGCAGCAGGAACTCAGGGTTGGTAGCCGCGACGTGCATGGCGATGTCTTTCGCCAGCTCGGCGTTGCCGCCCTTGAGCACTACAACCACGCCAATCTTGTTGCCGTGCAGGTACGAACCCAGTACGTCGCCTTCGATACGGGCCAGACGACGGATGTTGACGTTCTCGCCAACCTTGCCGACCAGAACCAGACGATCAGCTTCTTGCGCTTCAACCAGAGGCTCAACGGTGGTCAGCTTGTCGGCAAACGCTTTCTCGACGCTCTTGGCGACGAATGCCTTGAAGTCGTCCTGCAGAGCCAGGAAATCGGTCTGGGAGTTGACTTCGATCAGGACCGCGGCTTTGCCGTCGTCCTTGATGGCGATTGCGCCTTCAGCAGCAACGTTGCCTGCTTTTTTGGCTGCCTTGATTGCGCCCGAAGCACGCATATCGTCGATGGCTTTTTCGATGTCGCCGCCAGCCTTGGTCAAGGCCTTTTTGCAATCCATCATGCCTTCGCCGGTACGCTCGCGCAGTTCTTTGACCAACGCTGCAGTAATCTCTGCCATTTCAAAATCCTCTTGGACGGGTCTTCAACCATTCCACCCGCGTTGCGGGCGCTCAAATTCTTGAAAAACCATGGTGACTGCTGCGCATGACAATAAGGTCGATGGCAACGTCAGATGGTTTTCGAGGTGGCAAAAAGGGGGCCAAGCCCCCTTTTTGCTTACTGAGTCAACGCCAGGCGTTAGCTACTCAGCCTTCAACAGTTGCCGCTGGAGCTTCTTCAGCGTAAACGTCGGTGCCGCCAGCATTGTTGTTGCGACCACGGATCACAGCGTCAGCCATCGAACCCATGTACAGCTGGATGGCGCGGATTGCGTCATCGTTGCCCGGGATGATGTAGTCAACGCCTTCAGGGCTGCTGTTGGTGTCGACAACGCCGATGACCGGGATACCCAGCTTGTTGGCTTCGGTGATCGCGATGCGCTCGTGATCAACGTCGATAACGAACAGAGCGTCTGGCAGACCGCCCATGTCCTTGATACCACCCAGGCTGCGATCCAGCTTTTCCAGATCGCGAGTGCGCATCAGCGCCTCTTTCTTGGTCAGCTTGGTGAACGTGCCGTCTTCTGCCTGGATTTCAAGATCACGCAGACGCTTGATGGAAGCGCGGATGGTCTTGAAGTTGGTCAGCATGCCGCCCAACCAGCGGTGATCGACGTACGGCGAACCGCAACGTGCTGCTTCTTCAGCAACTATCTTGCCAGCGGAACGCTTGGTGCCGACGAACAGGATCTTGTTTTTGCCCTGGGCCAGGCGCTCAACGAAAGTCAGTGCTTCGTTGAACATAGGCAGGGTTTTTTCAAGGTTGATAATGTGGATTTTGTTACGCGCGCCGAAAATGTATTTACCCATTTTCGGGTTCCAGTAACGGGTCTGGTGACCGAAGTGCACACCGGCCTTCAGCATATCGCGCATGTTGACTTGGGACATGATAGTTCCTTGATAAGTCGGGTTAGGCCTCCACGTATCCCAATGACCAACCAGCGGCTTGAGCCGAAGGCACCCAGGTCATCGTGTCGACACGTGTGTGGGTTAGTGCTCGCGGGGCAGACCCCGTAAAGCGGCGCATTTTATATCACAAAAGTCTGGATAACGAAACTCGAAATAAGAGGCCGTTTTGCCGATGCTTTTGCCCTCCGACGAACGCAGTGGATGTCGCCGCCTGCCTCAATGGGGGACGCGATGATAACCCGCCTGACGACGGTCTGGTAGAATCACGTTTTTTCCGTATCAAGCCGTGGCCTTGCCGCGCCGAGAGAGCTTCCTTTAATGACCGTGACACTGAAAACCCCTGAAGACATCGAAAAGATGCGAATCGCCGGCCGCCTGGCTGCCGAGGTGCTGGAAATGATCGGCGCCCACGTAAAGCCCGGTGTGACGACTGACGAGCTGGACCGCCTCTGCCACGACTACATCGTCAACGAGCAAAAAGCCATTCCCGCACCGCTCAATTACAAGGGTTTCCCGAAATCCATCTGCACGTCGATCAATCACGTCGTCTGCCACGGCATTCCCAACGAGAAGCCGCTGAAAGAAGGCGACGTGCTGAACATAGACGTGACGGTCATCAAAGATGGCTACCACGGCGACACCAGCAAAATGTTTCATGTCGGCAAAGTGCCTGAATGGGCCGAGCGCCTGTCGCGCGTCACGCAGGAATGCCTTTATAAAGGCATTGAGGTGGTCAAACCCGGCGCACGCCTTGGCGACATCGGCGAAGTGATCCAGAAGCACGCCGAAAAAAGCGGCTTTTCTGTGGTGCGCGAATACTGTGGCCACGGTATCGGCAAGGTTTTCCATGAAGAGCCGCAGATTCTGCATTACGGCAAGGCGGGCGACGGCATGGAGCTCAAAGAGGGCATGACCTTCACCATCGAGCCGATGATCAACCAGGGTAAAGCGGACACTCGATTGCTGGGCGACGGCTGGACAGCCATCACCAAGGACCGCAAGCTCTCGGCGCAATGGGAGCACACCATTCTGGTGACTGCGACCGGCTATGAGATCTTCACCCTGCGCAGCGATGACACCATCGCCCGCACTTCGGCCTGATCGCGCCCGATTAAAGGCACGGTCGATCAATGTCGGTACAGCCGCACGATCGGTATAGATAGAAGGAAAGCAGTTCGATGCCGCAGGTGGACCCGGATTTGTTTGATCGCGGCCAGTTTCAGGCCGAGCTGGCACTGAAGGCCAGCCCAATACCCGCCTTCAAAAAAGCCATCCGTCAGGCGCGTGAGGTGCTGGACGGTCGCTTCAAGTCTGGCCGCGAGATCCGCAGGCTGATCGAGGACCGGGCCTGGTTCGTCGACAACATCCTGCAACAGGCCTGGGATCAGTTCGACTGGAGCGAAGACGCCGACATTGCTCTATTGGCAGTGGGCGGGTACGGCCGAGGCGAACTGCACCCCTACTCCGACATCGACCTGCTGATCCTGCTGGACAGCGCCGATCATGAAGTTTTCCGCGATTCCATCGAGCGTTTTCTGACGCTGCTGTGGGATATCGGCCTGGAGGTCGGTCAAAGCGTCCGCTCGGTGGATGAATGCGTCACCGAGGCGCGGGCCGATCTGACAGTCATTACCAACCTGATGGAAAGCCGCACGATTGCAGGCCCGGAACGACTCCGCCAGCGCATGCTTGCCGTGACCAGCACCCGCGAGATGTGGCCGAGCAAAGAGTTCTTCCTGGCCAAACGCGCCGAGCAGAAGAACCGCCATCACAAGTATTTCGACACCGAATACAACCTTGAGCCCAACGTTAAAGGCTCGCCGGGTGGCCTGCGCGACATCCAGACCATTCTCTGGGTCGCGCGTCGCCAGTACGGCACGCTGAACCTGCACGCACTGGCCGATGAAGGCTTTCTGCTGGAGAGTGAAAACGCGTTGCTGGCGTCATCCCAGGAGTTTCTCTGGAAGGTTCGCTATGCCCTGCACATGCTGGCAGGGCGTTCGGAAGACCGTCTTTTGTTCGATTACCAGACCGGCATCGCGCGCTTGCTGGGTTACGAAGACAGTGATGCCAAGCTGGCCATTGAACGCTTCATGCAGAAGTATTACCGGGTGGTCATGAGCATCGCGCAGCTTAGCGATCTGATCATTCAGCACTTCGAAGAAGTGATTCTGGCGGACGATGAAGGCACGGTGACCGAGACGATCAACTCGCGTTTCCAGCTGCATGACGGCTACATCGAGGCAACCCATCCGAACGTTTTCATTCGCACGCCATTTGCGATGCTCGAGATTTTCGTGCTGATGGCTCAGCGCCCGGAAATAAAAGGCGTGCGAGCTGACACCATTCGCTTGCTGCGCGAACACCGTTACTTGATCAATGACGAATTCCGCAACGATATCCGCAACACCAGTCTGTTCATCGAGTTGTTCAAGTGCGAGATCGGCATTCATCGCAATCTGCGGCGGATGAACCGGTACGGCATCCTGGGTCTTTACCTGCCGGAGTTCGGCCACATCGTCGGGCAGATGCAACACGACCTGTTCCACATCTATACCGTTGATGCCCACACGCTGAACCTGATCAAGCACCTGCGTAAGCTTCAGTACACGCAAGTCTCCGAAAAATTCCCGCTGGCCAGCAAGCTCATGGCCCGCCTGCCAAAGCCCGAGCTGATCTATCTGGCCGGTTTGTATCACGACATCGGCAAGGGTCGCGGCGGCGATCATTCGGAACTCGGCGCGGTTGATGCCGAGGCGTTTGGCGTTCGCCATCGTTTGCCGCAGTGGGACACCCAGTTGATCGTCTGGCTGGTGCAAAACCACCTCGTCATGTCGACCACCGCCCAGCGCAAAGACTTGTCCGACCCACAGGTAATTCACGATTTCGCCCAGTTTGTGGGCGATGAAGTGCACCTGGACTACCTGTATGTGCTGACCATCGCCGACATTAACGCGACCAATCCGACGTTGTGGAACTCCTGGCGGGCCAGCCTGTTGCGGCAGCTGTACACCGAGACCAAGCGCGCACTCAAGCGCGGGCTCGAGAACCCTGTCGATCGCGAAGAGCAGATTCGTCGCACACAGAGCGCTGCGCTGGATATTCTGGTGCGCAGCGGCACCGATCCGGATGATGTAGAACAACTGTGGTCGCAGTTGGGCGATGACTATTTCCTGCGTCATACCGCCGGCGACGTGGCCTGGCACAGTGATGCGATCTTGCAGCAGCCAGCCGATGGCGGGCCGCTGGTCCTGATCAAGGAAACCACCCAGCGCGAATTCGAGGGCGGCACGCAGATCTTCATCTATGCGCCGGATCAGCATGACTTCTTCGCCGTGACGGTGGCGGCGATGGACCAGTTGAACCTGAACATCCACGACGCCCGGGTCATCACCTCTACCAGCCAGTTCACACTTGACACCTACATCGTGCTGGACAGTGAAGGCGGATCGATTGGCGAAAATCCGGAGCGTATCAAGGCGATTCGTGAGGGCCTCGCCGAGGCACTGCGCAACCCTGATGACTACCCGACCATCATCAAACGCCGCGTTCCGCGCCAGCTCAAGCACTTTGCCTTTGCGCCGGTGGTGACGATTTCCAATGACGCGCAGCGTCCTGTCACGGTGCTTGAACTCAGTGCTCCGGACCGTCCGGGGCTGCTGGCGAGGCTGGGCAAGATTTTCCTGGAGTTCGATCTGTCCTTGCAGAACGCCAAGATCGCAACGCTGGGCGAGCGCGTGGAGGACGTGTTCTTCCTGACCGACGAGAATCACCAGCCGCTGTCCGATCCGCAGCTGTGCAAACGGCTGCAGGACGAGATCATTGAGCAGCTCAGCGTCAACCCGGAGCCCGGAAGCGAACTGCGCATCAGCATTTGAACGGGCCCGCACGGCCCGGCCTGACGACTTGATTCAACGGAGCTTTGCCACTTCAGCAACGAAGTGCGGGCGCCCAGCCTTGAGAACGAATTGCACATGAATAACGCTCTGCAGCAGCTTCAGCCCTACCCTTTCGAGAAACTCCGCGCACTGCTCGGTGCCGTCACGCCCAATCCGGACAAGCGTCCCATCGCCCTGTCGATTGGCGAACCCAAGCATAAATCGCCGGAGTTTGTGGCCAAGGCGCTGGCCGATAATCTGGATCAAATGGCGGTCTACCCAACGACAGCGGGTATCCCCGCGCTGCGTGAAACCATCGCCCAGTGGTGCGAACGTCGCTTCAACGTGCCTGCCGGCTGGCTGGATGCAACCCGTCACGTGCTGCCGGTCAACGGCACCCGCGAGGCGCTGTTTGCGTTCACCCAGACCGTCGTTAACCGTAGCGACAATGGCCTGGTGGTCAGCCCCAACCCGTTTTATCAGATCTATGAAGGCGCGGCGTTTCTGGCGGGTGCCACCCCACACTATCTGCCGTGCCTCGCCGAGTACGGTTTCAACCCGGATTTCGATGCCGTCAGCGCCGATGTCTGGGACCGTTGTCAGATCCTGTTCCTGTGCTCGCCGGGCAACCCGACCGGTGCGCTGATCCCGCTGGAAACCTTGAAGAAGCTCATTGCTCTGGCCGACAAGCACGACTTCGTGATCGCCGCCGACGAGTGTTACAGCGAACTGTATTTTGACGAAGCAACGCCGCCGGCAGGTTTGCTCACCGCATGCGCCGAGCTGGGTCGGGAGGATTTCAAGCGCTGCGTGGTGTTCCACAGCCTGTCCAAGCGCTCGAATCTGCCGGGGCTGCGTTCCGGTTTCGTGGCGGGCGACGCCGATATCCTCAAGGCGTTTTTGCTCTATCGCACCTACCATGGCTGCGCAATGCCGGTGCAGACGCAACTGGCGAGCATTGCCGCCTGGAGCGATGAAGAACACGTGCGCGCGAATCGTACGCTGTACCGTGAGAAGTTCGACGCCGTGCTGGAGATTCTGAGCCCGGTCATGGACGTGCAACGTCCGGACGGCGGGTTCTACCTATGGCCCAGCGTCGGCCCTGACGATGCGGCCTTCTGCCGGGATCTCTACGTCACTGAACACGTGACGGTCGTGCCCGGTTCATATTTGTCCCGCGAGGTGGACGGCTTCAACCCCGGCGCGGGGCGCGTACGCATGGCACTGGTTGCGCCGCTGGCAGAATGCATCGAGGCGGCGCAGCGGATTCGGGACTTCATCAAGAGCCGCTAAGCATCAGGCACCGGGCCTTTTTCTGTCAGGCCCGGTGCGCGCTTGCCTTAATGGGCCACGCCTAGATTGGCCTCGTTGAGATCAAGTTCGGCTAAAACCCTGCGCAGGACGTCGTCGCCAATCTGGTGATGGCGATGCAGGCTGTAGAGTTCCAGACGCTGCGCTCGTAGCGCATTCAAGCGCATGCGCTTTTCCAGCAGGTCCATTTGAAACGCCAGCGCCTGCGCTTCGGCGGTGTCGTTGAAAATCTCCAGACGGTGACGGTATTCGGACATGATCCGCGCCTTCACTTCCATGGCGAGTACCGCCTGCGCCGCATCGGTCGAATCCGTCGCGGCCGGGATCGCTTCGTTTTCCAGCGTCTGAATCGCCGCCTGCGCCGTGCGCTTCCAGGCATCGCGCACTTCGCGATTGAGGCGCAAGTCCGGCTCGCTGGCCATTCCACGCAGCAGCAGCGGCAGACCAATGCTGGCCGATACCAGCGACAGCAGGATGACCCCGGCCGCGATGAAAATCAGTAAATCGCGTTCGGGAAATGCCATCCCGGCACTGATGAGCATCGGTACCGATAACGTCCCTGCCAGCGTTACCGCTCCCCGAACCCCGCCCACGGTCAACAGCAACGAGGCGCGGGTGGACAGGTCGAGCGTGCCATCACCTCTGCCCCGCCAGCGGCGAATCTGGATCATCAGACGCCAGACACTCTGCACCCAGATGTAACGCAGCACAGCCAGCACGATGAAGATCGCCAGCACATCAAGGCAGCGCCACAACAGGGTGGGCCACAGCGTGGCTTGATGTTGCGTGACGGCGGTGATGATGTCAGGCAGCTGTAGGCCCAACAGTAAAAAGATCAGACCGTTGAAGGCAAATTCGAGGAGCGTCCACACACTGCGATTGAGCAATCGCGTGCTGGTCTGGCGTGGCAGCAAATCGACCCAACTCTGCATCATCCCGGCGGCCACCGCTGACAGAATGCCGGACAGTTCAAGACGTTCAGCCAGCACATAGGCCGCGAATGGCAGCAGCAACATGAACACCACGTGGGTCGCCGGATCGTCCCAGCCCCGGGTGATCATCCAGCTGCGCATGCGCCCCACCACCCAACTGAGCGCGACGCCCACAGCCAGACCGCCGCATGCGACCAGCACGAAATTCAGGCTCGCATCGGTCAGGGAAAACACGCCGGTAATGGCGGCCGCCAGCGCGAACTTGAAGGTGACCAGGCCGGTCGCGTCATTCATCAGCGCCTCGCCCTGCAGCATGCGCATGATCGGCGCGGGCAGGCGATCCTGAGCGATGGCCGAAACCGCCACGGCGTCAGTCGGCGACAGCACCGCAGCCAGCGCGAACGCCACCGGCAAGGGAATGGACGGCAACAGCCAGTGAATGAAGTAACCGGCACCGACCACGGTGAAGATCACCAGCCCGATGGCCAGGGTGAGGATCGCGCCACGGTAGCGCCACAGGTCGCGTTTGGGCATGCGCCAGCCATCGGAAAACAACAAGGGCGGCAGGAACAGAAAGAGAAACAATTCGGGGTCCAGCGCCACGTGCAACCCCAGCGTCGGCCAGGCGAGCAAAGCGCCCGCGGCGATCTGCACCAGCGGTAACGGCAGTGGTATCAACCGCGCCAGCAATCGCGACAGCCCTACCAGCGTCAGCAGGATCAAGACGGTATAGGCTGTTTGCATTGCGGGTTTCTCCAGGCTTTTGACACATGACTGACAACGGCAACAGACCCGACGCAGTGCTCAAAGTGCCCCTTTTTACCGACCCACCCCTACTCGGCGCACGCGTGCGGAGATGCCCAGCCGTCCTCGCCGCACTTTGCACCTGGCGGCGCCCCTCGGCAGACAAAGCGTCGGCCGGCCACGCTTAGCAGGCGCGTACGTGGCATAATCCTCCACCGTTTTTTTCAACCGTCCCGAAAGGAGCAGGCCCATGGCCAAGGAAACCCACACGTTGCACCTGTTTGGGATCAAGGCGTGCGACACGATGAAAAAGGCCCGCACCTGGCTTGACGAAAAACCGGTGAACTACGATTTCCACGATTACAAAACCCAAGGCATTGACCGCGAGCACCTGACCCGCTGGTGCAACGAGCACGGCTGGCAGACGGTCCTCAACCGCGCCGGCACGACCTTCCGCAAACTGGACGAGGCGCAGAAAGCCGACCTCGACCAGGACAAGGCCATCGAGCTGATGCTCGCTCAGCCTTCGATGATCAAACGGCCGGTGCTGGACCTTGGCGACAAAACCCTGATTGGCTTCAAACCCGAACTGTACGCTGCGGCTATCGCCTGATTGAGATAGCCCTAAATAACGAGGTATCTGCATGTCCACTTCTCTGTTCAGCCTGGCCTTTGGCGTTGGCACACAAAACCGCCAAGGCACCTGGCTGGAAGTTTTCTACGCCCTGCCGCTGCTAAACCCGTCGGCTGAAATCGTCGCCGCCGTTGCGCCGATTCTGGGTTACACCGGTGGCAACCAGGCCATCACTTTCAATACCGATCTGTCCTCGCGTCTGGCCAATGCCCTCAAAGGTATCGACGATACCCAGGCCGCCTTGCTGACCCGGCTGGCCGAAAGCCACAAGCCGCTGGTTGCCACGCTGCTGGCGGAAGACGCCGCGCTGACGTCCACGCCTGAGGCCTACCTCAAGCTGCATCTGCTGTCGCATCGACTGGTCAAGCCCCACGGTCTGAGCCTGGCGGGCGTGTTCCCGCTGTTGCCGAACGTCGCCTGGACCAGCCAGGGCGCCATCGATCTCGCTGAACTGGCCGAGCGCCAGTTGGAAGCCCGCCTTAAAGGCCATCTGTTGGAAGTATTCTCGGTCGACAAATTCCCGAAGATGACCGACTACGTGGTGCCGGCCGGCGTGCGCATTGCCGATACCGCGCGCGTGCGTCTGGGTGCCTACATCGGCGAAGGCACCACCGTCATGCACGAAGGTTTCGTCAATTTCAACGGCGGCACTGAAGGCCCTGGCATGATCGAAGGCCGTGTTTCTGCGGGCGTTTTCGTCGGCAAGGGTTCTGACCTGGGCGGCGGCTGCTCGACCATGGGCACCTTGTCGGGTGGCGGCAATATCGTCATCAAGGTCGGTGAAGGCTGCCTGATCGGCGCGAACGCCGGTATCGGTATTCCGTTGGGCGATCGCAACACCGTGGAGGCCGGGCTGTACATCACGGCTGGCACCAAAGTTGCGCTGCTCGATGAAAAGAACGAGCTGGTCAAAGTGCTCAAGGCGCGTGACCTGGCCGGGCAACCGGACCTGCTGTTCCGTCGCAACTCGCAAACCGGCGCGGTGGAATGCAAATCCCACAAGTCGGCCATCGAGCTGAACGAAGCGCTGCACGCTCACAACTGACCGATGCTGCGTGCGGGTTCGGTGCTCAGCAGGACCGAACCCGCCCCAACGAGCGTGACTGATATGCCCCTCATTTCCCCCTGGCGCGCTGATTTTCCGGCTATCGCTGCCCTGCAGCGTCAAGGCCAGACTTATCTCGACAGCGCGGCTACCGCACAAAAACCCCAAGCCCTCATTGATGCCATGGTGGGTTACTACGCCCACGGTGCCGCAAATGTGCATCGCGCTCAGCACCAGCCCGGGGCGATGGCAACCCAGGCGTTCGAGGGTACTAGGGGCAAGGTGGCCACATGGCTGAATGCCGGATCGGCGGGTCAGATCGTATTCACCCACGGCGCGACCTCCGCGTTCAACCTTCTGGCGTATGGGCTGGAGCATCTTTTCGAGGCGGGTGATGAAATCGTCGTCAGCGCTCTCGAGCATCACGCCAACCTGTTGCCGTGGCAGCAGCTGGCGTTGCGTCGCGGCCTCAAGCTGGTGGTGCTGCCCCTCACAGACAGCGGAGTGATCGACATTGATGTCGCTGCCGGGCTGATCACCTCACGGACCCGCTTGCTGGCAGTGAGCCAATTGTCCAACGTGCTCGGCACCTGGCAGCCGATCGAACCCCTCGTGGCGCTGGCCAGGGCCAACGGCGCGTTGAGTGTGATCGACGGTGCGCAAGGTGTCGTCCATGGCCGGCACGACGTTCAGCAGATCGGTTGCGACTTCTATGTGTTTTCAGGCCACAAGCTCTACGGCCCGGACGGCGTCGGCGTGCTGTTTGGCCGCAACGAAGCGCTGGCGCAACTGAAGCATTGGCAGTTCGGCGGCGAGATGGTCCTGCACACTGGCTACCAGACGGCGACGTTTCGCCCTGCACCGTTGGGCTTTGAAGCCGGTACGCCGGCCATCGGCGCGGTCATTGGCCTGGGCGCGACGCTGGATTACCTCAACGCCCTCACCCCCTCAGCCGTCGAGGCGTTTGAAGCGCACCTGCATGAGCGGCTTCGCGCCGGGTTGATGCGCCGCGATGGCGTGCGGTTGCTGGGTGATCCTCAAGTGGCACTGGCAAGCTTCGTCGTCGAGGGCGTGCACAACGCCGACCTTGCGCACCTGCTGACCGAGCAAGGCATCGCCGTGCGCGCCGGGCACCACTGCGCCATCCCGCTGATCAGCGGGCTGGAACTGTCCGGGGCAACTCGCGTATCACTGGCGCTGTACAACGATTCCGACGACCTGGAGCGATTTCTCACCGCACTGGATCAAGCGCTGGAGCTTTTGCGATGACGTTGCCAAGCGACGCACAAACCGCGCTGGAGACCTTCAACACGTCGCTGAGCTGGGAGCAAAGAGCGCGCTTGCTGATGCAATGGGGCGAGCGTCTACCGGCCATGCGCGACGAAGAGAAAACCGACGCGCATCGGGTGGACGGCTGCGAGAGCAAAGTCTGGCTGGCCGGCGAGCTGAGTGACGGCCACTGGCACTTCCGGGCCGCCAGCGACGCACGCTTGATCCGCGGTCTGGTGGCGCTGCTGCTGGCGCGCGTCAACGGCCTGCCTGCGCATGCGTTGCAGGAAGTAGACCTGACTGACTGGTTTACCCAGCTGGGATTGAGTCGCCAGCTGTCGCCCTCTCGCAGCAACGGGCTGAACGCAGTGCTGCAGAAAATGCGGCACATGGCAGGGTAGATTTCCGACGCAACCACCCCACCCTGTCGAGACATTCTGCAACATCCATCCTTTGCATTTACCTGGCAAACCCGCCACCCTGCGCGCCGCCGATCAGCCCCTGCTGCCGGCGTGGAACCACGGCCATGATTGGCCTCTCTTCTTAAAACACCTCTGCAAGGCAACCGTCATGACGAACGGACGCGACCACCGGATCGATTTCTTTCGCGGGCTGGCGCTGATCTTCATTTTTTGGGATCACGTGCCGGATAACCCCTTCGCGCAATTGACGCTGCGCAATTTTGGGTTCAGTGACGCCGCCGAGGTGTTTGTGTTTCTCGCAGGCTACGCCGCCGTCCTAGCCTACGGTCGTGTGGCGCAACGCGACGGTTACGTCGTGGCCTGCCTGCGCATTTTGCGGCGCACCTGGGCGCTGTACGTTGCGCACATCTTCTTGCTGACCCTGCTGATGGGCATCGTCTTTGTCGCTAATAACCACGTCGAGACCCGGGACATGGTGCGCGAGATGGGCCTTGAGTATTTCGTGGGCAATCCGCAGCAGGCGCTGGCCGACGAATTGTTGCTGCGCTTCAAACCCAACCTGACGGACCCGCTGCCGCTTTACATTTTGCTGATGGGGGCACTGCCGCTGATTCTGCCGATCATGCTGCGTAGCGTGGCGCTGGCCATCGGCCTCTCCGTCACGCTGTACATGATGGTGCCACTGCTCGGCTGGAATCTTCGCGCCTACGAAGGCGGAGGCTACTGGTACTTCAACCCGGTGGCGTGGCAGCTCATATTCGTACTCGGCGGCGCATTCGCCGTACACACCCAGCGTGAGACGGCCGCGACGGTGCCCGCTCGTCTGCTCTGGCAACAGCCTCTGTTTCTCGTCGCAGCCGCTTACCTGCTGGTGACTGGATTCATCACATTCCTGTGGAAGTTTCCTGACGTACATGACGCGCTCCTGCCTGCCGTGCTCACCGACTTGATCTACCCGATCAGCAAGACCGACCTCTCTCCGCTGCGGCTGCTGCACTTCATCGCACTCGTCTACGTAGTCGCGAAATTACGGCCCGCGTCGGTGACTTGGCTGGACAACTGGCCCGTCCAGCAGACGTGTCGGATGGGACGGTACTCCCTGGAGATCTTCTGCCTGGGCGTGCTCCTCGCCCCGCTCGCCGACATGGCCAACGCCCTGGCCGATGACGGCTGGCAAATGCGTGTGATCACCGCGCTGCTGGGCGTGGGACTGATGCTGCTGTTATCGAACTGGCTGGAATTGAACAAGCGCCTGGGGAGCCCGAAAGGGGTGCAGGTGGCGAAGGTTTGAGAACGGCTTCTCACGGGGATTGATCTTCGGAAATTTCCTACTGCTTTATCAGGCAAAGCTTTTTCGCAGACTGCCGTTACGCGAGAGAGTGGATAAATCAGTGGAGGAAAAAATGGACATACAGACTCTGATGCAGCACGTGACTTTGGCACCCGCCAGAAACTCGATACCGCTAAAGCAGGCAGACGAAACACCGGGCAGCCAGGACAGCCCGCCACGCGCCGTTGCCGTGGAGGAGGAACAACCGTGGCTTGCCGAGCCGAATATGAAGGGGATAGAAAGTATGGCCGCCTACCTAGCTGTCAAACAGGTGGAGGCCAGTCTTGCGCTTGAGCTCGCCAAGGTTGCCTATACCTCATTTAAAAATGAGCTTTCCAAACTAAGGCCCGAACTGGCTGGGAAAGACTTCAGCTTCGGTCTGGACGTTACTGGAAGCATTCAAATAATTGACACCCACGGAAGTTTGTCCGGCGAAGAAAAGACATGGCTGGCTGAGCGACTTAATCATCGCGGCTTGAAAGGTCACCTGACAGACCATTTCGAGGCTTCTGTACTGTTGACAAAATATGACAAAACGGGATTTACCGCCGGCTACAAGCTGGAAGTTAAAGACCTGGCCCGCCTGATTGACTATGGACGAATACTGGAAAGCGACAACATGCAGCAAACGTGGAAAAATCAAATCTCTGAGAGAGGCGAAAAAAGGACGCCTTTTATCTCAGAGCGCATCTGAAATAAGGACATATGCTTGGCTGGTCAGTGACCAGCCAAGTCTCAATCATCAGGCTGGACCAGGAACGCTTTTGATTAACCGCTGCTTGCAGATATGACCAAACAGCCGAAAATCTTTATTAGCTTCTACGTTCCCTTGAGCGCCCAGTAAGAAGTTTGAGAATATATAAACCCCAACATAGTAATAACTCCTCCACGTGTTAACGCCATGATCGTACCTGACATAATCCTGGGCCTCGTGCCCTCCAGCACAGCGATCAAAGTTGACGACTTTTGTGGCGACGCCGTGCTCGTCACTCGTCACGTGCTCAACCACCGGCCGGATTCTGGATGCCTTAAGGCTAAGCACGAACCGTCCGACAGCACCTTTTAGCGGCGCCCCGACAGAGTCAGTGAATCTTGCAGTCAAAATTCCTTGGGCATAGCCCTGAGTCTCAATCCATGAAGGTTCGGTATGGCCCGAAGGAATTCTTTTAACGCCGAGTTCGTCGCTAAATTTGAATTCCTTCAATACAGGGATAAGACCCGATTGCCAAATGGTAAGGCCGTCCAGAAAAAGAGACATCTTGCCGGTGAGAAACTTTGACAAGCACCTCAGTTCCAGGCATCAAGCTGGAGAATTTTTCTTCAGATTCAGGTTTTTCCAACCACCTAACACCATCGAAGTACTCTAGAATCCAAAAGGAAGCGCCCGACGTCTCTGGCACGCCAGTCACGATTACATCCTGCCCTCTTACAGAGGTAAAACTGTAGTAGTGAACGGCGGTTTTGCTTTTCAGCACCGCCTTCAAAACATGCGTTTGATCCGCTAATACCGTGAGAACTATCTCTCCGTCTTCATGAACCTCGGAAATTTTTTCTGCCAACCCCGCGGTATAAGATTCAATGGTTGAGGCCGACTGCGCGCCAGCAGGCGCAGTGAACGTACAGACGCAAGATACAAAAATTAAGTTTAACAGGCCATTCAAAAGTAATTTTCTGCTCATAGCTTTGTCCTCTTTTAGAAAGTTTTTTGCGCCACCCATTCAGGCGTGACAAGAGGAAGTAACTATCTCAATAGATACAGGTCAACTGACGAACCCAAAAACAAGAGCTTTCCTACAATGGAGTCTTTCCCGTAAGGGGGCTTATTGGGGAGATGATCAATCACCGTCCGGGCGCGGGAGGTCCAAGCTAAATCTGACGCGACCTAGGAACGTATTTGGCGGCCGGGATGCTTCAAATCCCTTTCCTCAAAGAACCGACGGAGCGTCAACCACAAACCCTTCCCCGCCCTTAACCAGCGTCTACGCTTCTACCAAGTGCGACGTGCAGGTTTGACCGGGCTGACGATATGGGCGCTTTTTGGCATTCCGATACGAAAAAGGCTGCGGTGAAGGCTGACAGTCAGGGGAACGGATCAGTGCCAGGCAATGCCCGCCCCCGCCGCTACGTGTGGCGGTTCTTGCTGGTGGCGGTGCTTGGGGCGGCGGTGATTCTGGGCTTTGTGGTGTCGACGGAGGTGCGCAGCTCGCGATTGCAGGCGCGCGGGTTCAGCCAACTTGCTGAAGGCTTGAGTTACCGCGTCGAGACTGGGCCAAGTGCGGCGATTGTTTACCCCGGCGACGGGCCTTTTGACAAACGTCTCGGCTACTCGGCGCTGGACGAGTTTCTGCCGCGCCTGCTCAAGCGCGATTATCTGATCAGTGCCCAGGCGCGATTCTCTCCCGATTTATTGGCCTACGTTAAACGCGGCTTTTTCGTGCCGTATGAGGAAAAAATCCAATCAGGCCTGACGATTTACGATTGCCGCGCCGAACCGCTTTATCAGTACACCTACCCCCAGCAGCTGTACCCCACCTTCGCCGCAATTCCGCCGGTGCTGGTCAACAGCCTGTTGTTCATCGAGAACCGCGACCTGCTGGATGACCGCCGTCCGCTGGCGAACCCGGCCGTGGATTGGCCAAGGTTTCTGAAAGCAGCGCTGTCTCAGGTTGCCAAAGTGGTAGGCCTGCCTGGGCAATCGGCGGGGGGCAGCACGCTGGCGACGCAGCTGGAAAAATACCGGCACTCGCCGGACGGCCTGACATTGTCGGGCAGTGAAAAGATCCGTCAGATGATCTCAGCCAGCGTTCGCGCTTATCAACCCGGGCAGCAGACCCTTGAAGCACGGCAGCGGGTGGTGCGCGATTATCTCAACAGCGTGCCGCTGTCGGCCGTGCCCGGTCATGGCGAAGTGCACGGCATGGCGGAAGGCTTGCGGGTCTGGTACGGCGCTGATTTTGATCGCACCAACCAACTGTTGGCCACGAGTGCAGCAGACGAAAAAACCCTTGCGGCACAAGGACTGGCGCTGCGCGAAGTCTTGTCTCTGGTGATAGCACAGCGCAGGCCTTCGCATTTTCTGGCAAAGGGGCGCAGCGAGCTGGCGGAATTGACTGACAGCCATCTGCGCGTACTCGCACAAAACAACGTGATTAACCCGCCGCTGGCCAACGCCGCGCTGGCGGCGAAAGTGACCTATCGCGACTGGATGCAGCAACCTACCGTGCAACCTGTGGAGAGCAATAAAGGCATCACGGTTGCGCGCACGCGCTTGTCCAACCTGCTCAATCGATCACTGTACGACCTCGACCGGCTCGACCTCTCGGCGACCAGCACCTTGCAAAACGACCTGCAGGTCAGCGTCGGCCAATACCTGCGAGGGCTTGCCGATCCGGCGGTCGCTGGCCAGTTGGGTTTGATCGGCGAACATTTGTTGACGCCTGCCAGCACCCAGGCGGTGCGCTACAGCTTTACCTTGTTCGAGCGCGATCCGGATGGCTCGCGGGTTCGGGTGCAAACCGACAGCACCGACCAGCCGTTTGATATCAACGAGGGCAGTAAACTGGAGTTGGGCTCGACCGCCAAGATGCGGGTGATGACGACGTATTTGCAGGTCATTGCCGAACTGCATGACCGGTACGCCGATCAGTCCGTCAGCGCACTGCGAAAAGTGCCGGTCGAGGCGTCCGACCAGCTCAGCCGCTGGGCGCTGGAGTACCTGGTTCAGAACAGCGACCGGGATCTCTCGAAGATGCTTGCCGCCGCCCTGGACCGCCAATATTCGGCCAGTCCCGCCGAGAGCTTTTTTACCGGGGGCGGCCTGCATCATTTCAACAACTTTCGCCGGGAAGACAACGCGCGCAATCCGACACTTCGCGAAGCGTTGCGCGAGTCGATCAACCTACCGTTCATACGCCTGATGCGCGATCTGGTGCGCTACACCACGTATCAGGGGCCCAACAACAGCGCCGTGCTGCTCAAGGACGACAGCGATCCCAGGCGTCAGGAGTATCTGGCCGAGTTCGCCGATCGTGAGGGCAAATCGTTCCTGCTGCGCTTCTGGAAACGCTACAAGAATAAATCCACTCAGGAACGGCTCGATACGTTTCTCGACGGCGTGCATCCTGCCGCGAGCCGACTTGCCGCCGTGCATCGTTATTTGCTGCCGGAGGCGACGCAAAGCGCTTTCAATGCATTTATTCGGGCGCACATGGCGGGTGAGAAAAGCAAAACGATGCTGACCGAAAAGCGTCTGGACGAACTGTATTACGCGTATGGCCCCGGCAAGTTCGACCTGCCCGATCAGGGCTACGTGGCACGCGTCCACCCGCTGGATCTGTGGCTTGTGGGTTATCTGCTGCAAAACCCGGACGCCAAGTTCAAGGATGCCGTGGCCGCCAGCCGCTTCGAGCGTCAGGAAGTCTACAGCTGGCTGTTCAAGAGCCAGCACAAGCGTGCGCGCGACAGTCGTATCCGGACCATGCTGGAGATCGAAGCGTTTCTGGACATCCACCAGCGCTGGCAGCAAGTGGGTTATCCGTTTGATCATCTGGTGCCCTCGCTGGCCACCGCGATCGGCAGCTCTGGCGATCGGCCCGCTGCACTGGCCGAACTCATCGGCATCATCCAGAACGACGGCATCCGCCTGCCGGTGTTGCGGATCGACAGCCTGCACTTCGCCGCCAACACGCCATACGAGACGCGGCTGATCAACAACCCCGACATGGGCAAACGGGTTATGCCGTCGGAGGTCGCCGCCGCGATGCGCGAGGCGCTTTCGCAAGTGGTCGATGCCGGCACCGCCAGACGCGTTTCCGGCAGCTTTAGAACACTGGACGGCGGCGTGCTGGCCATGGGCGGCAAAACCGGCACCGGCGACAACCGCATCGAAAGTGTCGGCACCGGCGGGAGGATCCTGGCATCCAAGGCCATCAACCGGACCGCCACTTTCGTGTTTTTCATCGGCGATAACCATTACGGCACGCTGACCGCTTACGTGCCGGGACGCGCTGCCGAGAGCTTCAAGTTCACCTCCGCACTTCCGGTGCAAGTCCTCAAGGGCATGGCGCCGATCCTCAATCCCTACCTGCAGCCGGGCACCTTCACGCAATGCAAAGCGCCAGGCACCTCCCAGGTCGCCTCACGCTTGTAATCCCTTCTCTGTGTACGCGGAACCGGCTGTGCCGTTCGTCTTATCGCGTCTTGCAGAAATATTAAGATATATCTTAAGGTATATCTAACGAGTAACCAGAGGCACCAAAAATGAAAGACCATCCACATGATCATCCCCACCACCGTCCTCATCCGGGCCCGCATTTTGGCGAGTCGGGTGATGCCCGCGACGGTTTTGAAAAGCGCACCGGTCGTGAACGCGGGGGCCGGGGGCCACGGGTATTTGCGCCAGGCGATTTGAAACTGATGCTGCTGGCGTTGATTGCCGATCAGCCCTGCCACGGCTACGACTTGATTCGTCAGATAGAAGCGTTGTTCGACGGCGCCTACAGCCCCAGCCCGGGCGTGATTTATCCGACCCTGACCTTTCTGGAAGAAAGCGAGCTGATCCAGGGCGATGCCGACGGCGGCAAGAAACGCTATCGCATCACCCCTGCCGGTCAGCAATTCCTGACCGAACAAGCTGTCGCGCTGGATGGCGTGAAAATGCGCATCGAGGTCAGCAAGCGCTCGCTACGCGGGCACGACCGCCCGCCGGAAATCCATGAGGCGGTGCACAACCTGCGTCACGCGCTGCAAATGCACCATGGCCGTTGGAACCCGGAAGAGATTCTGCGCGTACGTGATCTGCTCAACGACACGGCGAAAGCCATCGTCGATGCTCAACAAGCTGTTTCGGAGAAATCGGAATGAATGCACCGCACGGAATTCATCGTGTCAGTCATGAGATCAAACGCCGCAAGCTGCAAGTGCTCAGGGTGACGGACATCACCCCGCGCATGCGTCGGGTCACCCTGCATGGGCCGGAGCTGGTCGGATTCATCAGCTTGGGGACCGATGATCACGTCAAATTGTTGTTCGCCACCACGCCCGAAGAACAAGTCGCGCTGGACAGTGAAGCGCCGCTGCAAAACGGCGAAGGTCCGCGTCCGGCGATGCGCGACTACACGCCTCGACGATACGATCCGCAAACCGGCGAACTGGACATCGATTTCGTCCTGCATGGCGACGGTCCGGCAGCAACCTGGGCGGCACAGGCCGAAGCCGGGCAGACGCTGAATATTGCCGGCCCTCGCGGCTCAATGATCGTGCCCGACATGTTCGACAGTTATCTGCTGATCGGCGACGAAACCGCCCTGCCCGCCATCGGTCGACGGCTGGAAGCGTTACCGGCCAATCGCAAGGCGCTGGTGGTGGTTGAAATAGACAACGCGGCCGAGCGTCAGACGCTGCACAGCCAGGCGCAGGTGGAAGTGATCTGGGTGGTGCGCGGCGAGCAGGACTTGCTTGAAGTCACGCGCCAGCTAAATCTGCCGGCAGGCGATCTCTATGCCTGGGTCGCAACTGAATCCTCCCTCTCGCGCAAGCTTCGGCGCGTGCTGCTCGATGAACTCAAGCTGGACGAAGCGACGATCAAAGCCGCCGGCTACTGGCGCGCAGACGGTACGGACGAGGAATGATGTGCCGGTAAGAGGAAATGCCGGGGATAACGATGACGGCCTGTAGGAGCGCGCTTGCCTGCGAAAAGGCCGGGATTTCCGCTAAAACTGCCGCATCTTTGCCTGACCCGCCGGGTTCGCCAGCAAGCCGGCTCCTACAGTTTGATCTAGGCATAATCCGAGAACATGGGCAAACGCATCAAACTGTAGGAGCGCGCTTGCCCGCGAAGAGGCCGGCATATTCGCTACAAATGCCGCATATGCGCCTGATCCGTAGCATTCGCCCGCACGCCGGCTCCTATAGTCGTCTTGTGGTCTGGAGACAGCAATACTCTCCGCCGTGATCGGGTCAGCTATCAGGCCTACGAATGCGCTTTGCGCCCAAATGCCCTGTCGATCAGGAAGACGATGAGCCCGATGCCCATAAACCCCGCCAGCACGCCCAGCGCATTGGTCATTGCTTTGACGAAGCCCAGGGTGCCGATGTCCAGAAATGGATAAAGGTAATCGCCAAAAGCGTTCCCGCGCAGCAGCAAATAGCCGAAGTAGACGATGGGATACAGCGTCCACAGCAACACATGGCGCACGCTTACCGTGCCTTTGGGCAAGAAGAACAACCAATAGGCCACAAACAGCGCCGGCATGATGTCGTGCAGTAACTCGTCAGCGATCCACTGCCACCCTTGCGGCGTCCACAAATGGCGCAGCAGCAGGTTATACGCCAGGCTCACCAATACGATGCTTGTGGTGATCCCGGCGCATACGGCCGGGGATCGAAAAAACCGATACCCGGCCGAGTCTCGCTCACTGATCGCGCAACTCAGTGCCACCGCCACCAGCGTGTTCGTCACCACCGTGAAGAAGCTGCAAAAGCGCACCAGCCCGCCGAGAAGGCTGGCGCCGTCGACCCATCGCCCCCACAGAATCAGGTACAGCTGCACCGCGAGCCCGAACCAGCCGAGGCAAGCGGCGATGGTTACGAAGCCGCGCCGGCCTTTAAACGTATCCAACGGTGCACTGGGCATTTCAATCAGATCCCGGATGACCGGCGAATGGCATCACGGTCGCTTGGTGCGCGCGAGTTTGATGTACAACGCTTCGACCTTCTCACGCGCCCAAGGCGTCTTGCGCAAGAACGTCAGGCTGGATTTGATACTCGGATCGCTTTTAAAGCAGCGAATGTCAATCCGCTCGGCAAGGCCGGTCCACTCGTAATGCTCGACCAGCGCAATGAGAATCTGCTCCAGGGTTACGCCGTGCAGGGGATTGTTATCGGGTGTGGTCATGACAGGCCTGTGGACGCGGATTGACGGGACGGTTAAGCGAGCTGCGCACCATAACGGACGCGATGAAAGGTGTGAAGGGCTGTAGGGGGCAGTCAACGTGTTGCAGCAAAAAGATTGCTTTTATTTTGTTACGTTATAACAATTACATGCTCTGCATTTTAAATCCTCAAGGAAGTGCTGCATGTCCCGTCAAACCCAAGCCCGACCGTGGCGCTTGAAGCCCCTCGCGGCTGCATTGCTGTTTACCTCGCCGGCCTACGCGATAGAACTTGAACAGCAAACCATCACCGCCAATCCGCTGGGCAGCGATCAATTGGCCTCGCCCAGCACAGTGCTGACCGGCGACGCGCTGACCCTGCAGCAAAAAGGCAGCCTGGGCGAGACGTTGAACAAGCAGCCCGGCGTCTCCTCTTCTTACTTCGGGCCGGGTGCGAGCCGCCCGATTATCAGGGGGCTGGATGGTGACCGGATTCGTCTGTTGCGCAACGGTGTTGGCGCGCTGGACGCTTCATCGCTTTCCTACGATCACGCCGTACCACTGGACCCGGTCAATGTTGAGCGCATCGAGATCGTTCGCGGGCCCGCCGCGTTGCTCTACGGCGGCAGCGCCATCGGCGGCGTGGTCAACACCTTCGATAATCGCATCCCCATCGAAGCCATCGAGGGCATCCACGGTGCGGGCGAACTGCGCTACGGCGGGGCCGACACCACGCGCAGCAGCGCCGGGAAGCTGGAAGCGGGCAACGGCACTTTCGCCTTGCACCTGGATACCAATGCCCGTGAGTTCAATGACCTGAAGATTCCGGGCTTCGCCCGCACCGCTGACGAGCGCGCACGCAACCCGGAAGATGGCGACAAAAAGCACCGCCTCGGCAACAGCGATGGGCGACAGGACGGCGGCGCCGTCGGCGGTTCGTACACGTGGGACGATGGTTACGCAGGGCTTTCCTACAGCAACTACGATTCCAATTATGGTTCGCCCGCCGAGCAGGGCGTGCGCATCCGCATGCAGCAGGATCACTACGCGTTCGCCTCCGAAATGCGCAATCTCTCGGGGCCGTTCACCTCGGTCAAGCTCGACGCCGGCTACACCGACTACAAGCACATGGAGATCGAAGACGGCGAAGTCGGCACCACGTTCAAGAACAAGGGTTACGAGGCACGCGTCGAAGCGCGGCACCAACCGATTGGCCCGCTTGAAGGGATCGTCGGCGCCCAGGTCACGCGCAGTGAGTTTTCGGCGCTGGGCGAAGAAGCCTTCGTGCCGCAGACCGACACCGACAGCGGCGCCCTCTTCATCCTGGAAGAACTCCAGGCAACAGAGCGCCTGAAGCTAAGCCTGGGCGGCCGGATCGAGCACACCACGGTGGATCCTGACGACAAAGGCAACGATCGCTTCGCCAACGCCAAAGGCTCGAACAGCTTCACGGCGGGCAGTGTCTCGTCCGGGGCGGTCTATACGCTGACGCCCATCTGGTCGCTCGCAGCCACGCTCGGCTATACCGAACGCGCGCCGACGTTTTACGAGCTCTACGCCAATGGCGCCCACGTCGCCACCGGCACGTACGAAGTCGGTGATGCTGGCTTGTCGAAAGAGAAAGCCGTCTCCAGTGACCTGGCGCTGCGCTTTGACAACGGCACGCACAAAGGCAGTTTTGGCGTGTTCTATAGCCGGTTCTCCAACTACATCGGCTTGTTGGGCAGCGGTCGTACATTGAACGACGACGGCGAAGACGATGCCGACGGCATCCCCGAATACACCTACTCGGGGGTGCGTGCCCGGTTTGCCGGGTTTGAAGCACAAGACCACTGGAAACTGGGGGAAAGCCGTTACGGCAGCCTGGCGTTGGAGCTGTCCGGCGATTACACCCGCGCTACGAACCTCGATACCGGAGAAGCCCTGCCGCGCATTGCCCCGCTGCGATTGAACAGCGGATTGCTGTGGGAGCTGGACAGGTGGCAAGCGCGTATCGATGTCGAACACGCTGCCTCTCAGGGGCGTGTGCCCGATAACGAAACGGGTACCGACGGCTACACCACACTCGGCGCCAGCGCGGGTTATACCTTCAACGTTGGCGGGAGTCAGTGGCTGGCATTCGTCACGGGCGAGAACCTGACCAATCAAACCGTGCGCTACGCCAGCTCGATCCTGCGTGACATTGCACCGGCTCAGGGCCGCAGCGTTGAAGTAGGCCTGCGCACGACCTTCTGATCGCTGCGCTGATATGCTCTGCGCGCATGTGCCATGCGCAAACCAGGCGTTCGGTGGCTGGTCAAACCCAGCCCACCGAACGGCACTGATATTTAACGCGTCATCGCGCGGACCCAAGGTCCGCTTCTGCCCTCCAGGCCGTCCACGTCCTACACCGCCGTCTTCCGCTCTTAAACGCCGATTAATGCCCTGCAGACAAGAATCCGCACATTCAAAACACACTGCAAAATCGGCAACCTCATACCCCACCAAAGAGATAGCGCTGCCTGACGCTGGCCGTACTGTTACGCCAATGGCAACGATCCATGTCGCAAATTCGACTTTTTAAAAAATCGTTAGCGTCCTATCATCGCCGCCCTAAACGCTGAACCGTTTAACTCGTCGTTGTTGAAGCCCCGCAACAGGCTCCTGCAAGCGTTGCGAGCGGCTTGCCGATTGCTCACGAATAACTCAAAAAGACCTTACGCCTTATGTCCAGCCATCCTGACTATTCGACCTCCCCATCCTCTCGTGCCCTCCGCCGTGCCAGCGCCCTCGGTTTTGCGATGCTCGGAATCGCGACCAGCGCGGGTGCCGCGTCTGCGTTCGACAGCGCTTCGCCATGGATGCTTGGGGATTGGGGCGGCAAGCGCGGTGAGCTGTCTGAACAGGGTTACGACTTCAAAATCGATTCGGTCGTCGAGGTCGGGTCCAACCTGCACGGCGGTTACAACCATGACAAGGCAACCCGTTACAGCGACCAGTTCGCCCTGGGTGCCCACATGGACCTGCAGAAGATTCTGGGCTGGCAGGACGCCGAGTTTCAGCTGACCCTGACCAACCGCAACGGCGACAACATCAGCAACGACCGGGTCGGTGACCCGCGCAGCGGCACCATTTCGTCCTCTCAGGAAGTCTGGGGCCGAGGCAGCGTCACTCGCCTGACCGATCTCTGGTATCAGCAGCAATTCCTCGATCAAGCCCTCAGCGTGAAAGTCGGCCGATTCAACGAGGGCGAGGATTTCAACACCTTCCCGTGCGACTTTCAGAACCTGGCGCTGTGCGGTTCTCAGGTGGGCAACTGGGGCGGCGGCATCTGGTACAACTGGCCGATCAGCCAATGGGCGATGCGCGTCAAATACCAGCTCAACCCGGAACTGTTTGTACAGATCGGAGCGTTCGAACAAAACCCGTCGAACCTGGAAAACGACAACGCCTTCAAGCTCAGCGGCAGTGGCACCCAAGGCGCGGTACTGCCCGTCGAAGTGGTGTGGTCGCCGAAGGTCAATGGCCTGCCGGGCGAGTACCGTGCCGGCTATTACTACAGCACCGCCGACAGCAGCGATGTCTACAAAGACAGCAACGGCCGCTATGCCGCATTGAGCGGTGACGACTACGCGCCCTCCTCCAGCAAACACGGCATGTGGCTGACTCTGCGCCAGCAAGTCACCCGCCAGGCCAGCGACGACAGCCGCGGTTTGAGCCTGTTCGCCAACGGCACGCTGCATGACAAGAAAACCAACATGATCGACAACTTCGTTGCCCTTGGCGCGACGTACAAGGGCCCGTTCGATGCACGCCCCGAGGATGACATCGGCGTGGGCATCAGCCGCATCCACGTCAACCCGGCGTATCGCAAGAACCTCAACCTGCGCAATCAGGCCGAGGGCCTGTATGACTACAACGATCCTGCGTTCCTGCCGGTTCAGGACACCGAATACAACGCCGAGGTGTACTACGGCGTGCACGTTGCCAAGTGGCTCACCGTGCGCCCGAACCTGCAGTTCATTCGTCATCCCGGTGGCGTGAATCAGGTCGATGACGCACTGGTCGCCGGACTGAAGGTGCAGTCTTCCTTCTGATCCCCCGGGCTTCAGTCATCCAGGCTCTGATCGGCCTGCCTCGCTCGGCGGCCGATCACGCTTCACCCCATCAAGACACTGGCACAAGGGCAAGGCCGACACCGCTGCGCCCCTGAGCCAACACGCGTTAACCACCACATCGTTACGGAGTAAGACACTATGAGCACTGAGGGTGCTTTGGGTAAGGGTCGCCTGCTGCCGAGTTTGCTCGGGCTGGTGATTCTGATAATGGGCCTGATCCTGCTGGTCGGGGGCGTCAAACTGCTCACGCTCGGCGGGTCGCTTTATTACGTGCTGGCGGGCGTCGGTTTTGCCATCACCGGCGTTCTGCTAATGATGGGGCGCCGCGCGGCGTTCGGTCTGTACGCACTGGTGCTGTTCGCCAGCACCGTCTGGGCCCTGTGGGAAGTGGGCCTGGATTGGTGGCAACTGGTGCCGCGTCTGGCGCTCTGGTTTGCACTGGGCATCGTGATGCTGCTGCCCTGGTTCCGCCGTCCGGTCATGCGTGGCCAGACAGGCGATGCCGGCACCCGCGCGCTGAGTGCTGCGGTCATCATCGCCGGCATCGCCGCGCTGGCCAGCCAGTTCACCCACCCCGGTGAAATCAAGGGTGAGCTGGACCGCGAAACCGCTGGCACCACCAGCGCTGCCCCGGCCATGCCGGACGGTGACTGGCAGTCCTACGGCCGCACGGCGTTCGGCGATCGCTACTCGCCGCTGTCGCAGATCACCCCGGACAACGTCAGCAAGCTGGTCCCGGCGTGGACTTACCGCACCGGCGACATTCCCGGCCCTAACGATCCGGGCGAAACCACGGCCGAAAACACCCCGCTGAAAGTCAACGGCATGCTGTATGTCTGCACGCCGCACAGCCAGGTGATTGCGCTGGATCCGGACTCCGGCAAGGAAATCTGGCGTTTCGATCCGAAGATCAGCAGCGGTAAAGCAGCCGACTTCAAGGGTTGGGCGCACATGACCTGCCGTGGTGTGTCGTATCACGATGACGCCGCCTACGCCGCAGCCACTGATGCTGGCGCACCTGCGCAAAGCCCGGTCTCTGCAGCGCCTGCCAGCACAGCCAATGCCTGCCCGCGCCGTATCTTCCTGCCGACCGCCGACACCCGTTTGATCGCGCTGAACGCCGACACCGGCAAGATGTGCGAAGACTTCGGCGACCACGGCTCGATCGACCTAAGCGCCAACATCGGCACGTACGCACCGGGCGGTTACTACTCCACGTCGCCACCGGCGGTGACCAAAGATCTCGTGGTCATTGGCGGGCACGTTACCGACAACGTCTCCGTTGACGAACCTTCGGGCGTCATCCGCGCGTTTGACGTGCACACCGGCCGTCTGGTCTGGAACTGGGACAGCGGCAACCCGGACGACACCACGCCGCTTGCCGAGGGCAAGACTTACACCCGCAACTCGCCCAACATGTGGTCGATGTTCAGTGTCGATGAGAAGCTGGGCATGCTCTACCTGCCAATGGGCAACCAGATGCCTGACCAGTGGGGCGGCAACCGCACCGAGGCGTCGGAGAAATTCAGTGCCGGCCTGGTCGCGCTGGACATCGCCACTGGTCACGTGAAATGGAATTTCCAGTTCACTCATCATGACCTGTGGGACATGGACGTCGGCGGTCAGCCAACGCTCATGGACATGAAAACCGCTGACGGCGTGAAGCCGGCCGTGCTGGCGTCGACCAAGCAAGGCAGCATCTATGTGCTGGACCGCAGCAACGGTCAGCCCATCGTGCCGATCAACGAAATCCCTGTTCCGCAGGGCGCGGTGGCGGGCGATCACACTTCGGCGACCCAACCCAAATCCGACCTGAACTTCATGCCGCCACCGCTGAAAGAGCGCGACATGTGGGGCGTCACGCCGTTTGACCAGATGCTGTGCCGAATCGATTTCAAATCGCTGCGCTACGAAGGCCCGTTCACACCGCCTTCGCTGCAAGGCTCGCTGGTCTATCCAGGCAACTTCGGCGTGTTTGACTGGGGCGGCATTTCGGTCGACCCAGTGCGCCAGATCGCATTCGTCAACCCGAGCTACATGGCATTCCGTTCCAAACTGGTGCCGGCAGCCGAAGTCGAAGGCGGCCCGGGCCGCAAGAGCGAAACCGAAGGCGTGCAACCGAACAAAGGCGCACCGTACGGTGTGATTCTTGAAGCGCTGCTGTCGCCGATGGGCCTGCCGTGCCAGGCACCGGCCTGGGGTTACGTGGCGGCGGTCGATCTGACCACCCACCAGACCATCTGGAAACACAAAAACGGCACCGTGCGCGACAGCTCGCCGGTTCCGATCCCGCTGACCATGGGCGTGCCAAGCCTGGGCGGTACGTTCATCACCGCCAGCGGCGTGTCGTTCCTCAGCGCAACGCTGGACCAGTACCTGCGCGCCTACGACGTACGTAATGGCAAGCAGCTGTGGGAAGGCCGTCTCCCTGCAGGCGCTCAGACCACGCCGATGACGTACACCGGCAAGGACGGCAAGCAATACGTGCTGGTCGTTGCCGGCGGTCATGGCTCACTGGGCACCAAGCAGGGCGATTACGTCATCGCCTACAAGCTGCCGGACTGATTGCTCCTCCGCCGTAACGCGAAAGGCGGTCATCGAAAGATGACCGCCTTTTTTTATGACTGCCAAATCCATTCAGGACCCGTGCAGCGAATGGCTACTTCTCGATCACCTCACCGCGCTGTGGGGCCAGCCGGGCGATAAAGCGATTTTGCGTCGTGACGGGAATGTGCTGCTCATTCATCGAATCGATCAGGTTTTCGACCAGCGCATTGAAATCACTGCGGCTCAGGTGCATGCCTTTGTGCGCCTCAGCCAGGCTGTCGCCGGTGTACGTGCAAGGCCCGCCCGCATCAGCGCAAAACTTCTCCACCAGCTTGTCGCGCACCCGGACGATGTCGACCTTGGCGAAGTACTTGTAGATACGGTCATCTTTTGCCACACGGAGCAGCATGCCTTCGACGATTTTCTGGATGCCCGCACGCTGACCGAGGTCCTGATAAATGCTGTCATCCTTGGGTGGCTGTTGGGCACAGCCGGCCAGTAACGAGAGACTGAACGCGAGGATGAGCCACAACGACCGCCCCATCAGAAGCTCCCCTGCAGCGAAAGGTACGTGCCGTTCTGGTTGTCCAGCGTGGCGATTTCGCCGAGCTTCGCGTACGCCAGCACCACCGAGACGTGTTTGTTGGGGAACCAGCCGACAAAGAAATCCGCCCAGTCGCTTTCCCCGGCGAACGATAGATTGTCGGGCTTCTCGCGGTAGTCCATGCCCACGGCCCAATGGGGATTGAACAAGATGGCGGCGCCGCCTTCTTTCAGCACGCTGCGGGTGTCACGCCCGTCGCCACCGAAGCCCATCAAGCCGGTTTCGTTGGCGCGGCTGTAACGCAGACCGGCGTTGACCACCACGTTATAGCCGAAGGCTGCGCCCATAAACAAACGGCTTGCAGTCAGGTAACCCTCGACGTCCGAATCGCGCTTGGCGCCTACCAGACTGGGGATGAGAAAGTCATTCTGGTGCTTGTATTCCAGCCCAGCCGACACCTGCGGCAGCTGATCGTAGATGAGGTCGCCGAACAGACGCACCTTCACGCCAAAGATGTCCTGGGTGAGATTGTCTTCGGGAAGGCTCAGCTTGCTCACCAGAGAGCCCAAGTCAAAGCGCTGGTGAGCGTAGGAAATCTCTATGCGATTGCCATACGACGCGGCAGCACCGACGACGTCCAGCGTGTAATCCGGCAAATCGACGTGGGTGGCGAACGCGCTGCCGCCCCATTCGCCCTGCTCGCCATACCCGGCCAGTACGGCCCACGGAATGATCCCGCCGCCCGCGCCGCCTTCAATGCTGCTGGCACCGCCGGTGGCTATCAGACGGCCTTGATCGGCGTCGGCTGCGGGTGCCGTCAGCGTTGCGCCGCCCCCGACCAGGCTGGCCAACAACAAAGGATTCAAATACGCCGAGAGGCGACGCGCCTTTAGTCCGTGAACCATCGTGACTCCATGAGCATCAGTGCATCGTCATGCGAGGTGGAAGCTGTGAGCGTGCGATCCACGCTTCGAAGGCGACCGCATTCAGCGGTCGGCTGATCAGATAGCCCTGTGCGGTGTCGCACTGCCAGTGCTCCAGCAAGCGCAGGCTGTGTTCGTACTCGACGCCTTCGGCCACCACCTTCAGGCCCAGGTTGTGGCTCATCTCGATGGTCGAACGCACAATGACGGCGTCTTCACTGGTTTCATCCAGATCGCGCACAAATGACTGGTCGATTTTCAGTTCCTGTACCGGCAGCCGCTTGAGGTGCGCCAGCGAGGAATAACCGGTCCCGAAATCATCCACCGACAGGCTGATGCCGAATTCGCGCAACCGGTTCAAAACCTTCAGCGATTGCTCGGGCTCGCGCATGATCGCGCTCTCGGTAATTTCAAAAATCAGTTGTTCCGCCGGGACACGGTGCAGCTTGAGCAGCGCCGAGACGCGGTCAGCCAGATTGCTGTCAACCAGATCGTCGGCCGAGATGTTGACCGACAGCTGCAACACCAAGCCACGCCGGGCCCATTCAGCCAGCTGGCGCAGCGCTTCCTCGATGACCCAATTGGTAAGCAATTGAATGCTGCCGGTACGCTCTGCGAGCACGATGAATTCCGCCGGCGAGACAGAACCGAACTGCGGGTGCTGCCAGCGCAACAACGCTTCGGCCTGAGTCACCCGGCCGTTGCGGATATCCAGCTTGGGTTGGTAATGCAGAGCCAGTTCGCCATTGCGCGGCGCTTGGCGCAAGTCGCGGATCAGGCTGATCTGTCGCTGATGGGCGACGTCCCGGCCTTCTACGTAGACCTGCAGACGACCCGGCAGCTGCGACGCATCCTGACGCGCAATGGACGCTCGCCTGAGCAGTTCAGCGGCCGAGTCGCCATCGGCCGGGTAAGCGGCGATGCCAATGCAGGCATCCATCGCGATGTCTTGCTCGCCAATGCGCTGGGGCTTGACCAGCAATCGCTGCAATCGGTCAGCCACCGCGACGGCACTGTCGGTTTCAGCGTTGTGCACCAGCAGCAAAAATTCGTTATCGGACAACCGCGCCACCGTGTCCCCGGGGCGCAGCGGTAATTTGAGTTGCTCGCTGATCAGGCGCAGCAACTGCTCGACGCCTTCCAGGCCGATACTGCTGCTGATGCCACGAAAGTTGTCAATTCCCAGATAGAGCAGAGCGACCGGCCGCTGAGAACTCACCGCACTGCCCAGGCGTTCCATGACCAGCGCGCGATTGGGCAGACCAGTCAGCGGGTCGTGCAAGGCGTTGTGCGCCAGCTGCACCTCGCGCTCGGCGATGCCGCTTTGCATCAGGTTGATCGCGCCGGCGAGCAAGCCCAGTTCGTCGCTGCGCTCCATCACCACCGGGGTGGTGTAATCCCCTTCGCCGATACGTCGGGCGGCGTTGGCGAGGGCACTTACTGGCCGCGACAGGCTGCGCGCCAGCAACAACGTGCCGAGCAGCGAACCGGCCAAGGCCACGACGGTGATCCAGAACAGCGTCTTGTCCAGCGGCGCAAAGGCTTGCATGGCCTGGTCAAGCGGGCTTTGCAACAGGGCTACAACTTCGCCATCGCTGTCGCTGACACTGCCCAGCCGCAGCGTCTTGCTCAAGAAGCTCTGGTTCTGATGCTCGGTCATCTGCGCTTCGTCGCCGGGCGGATTCATCATCACGCTGCGCAGGCTGTCGAACAGCGGGTCGGGCTGGGTGCTGATCATTTGCCCGGGCTGCTGGTGCACGATCGACAGAAAAGACACCTGCAAACCGCTTAAAGAACGCAGCTCCTGTGCCAGATCGCCGTCCATGCTGAACCCCATCACCACACGGGCAATCGGCAGCGGTGCCATCACGGTGCTTTCCACCAGCAAATGCGGCTGGCCTTGCAACGGCACAATCAGCATCGATTGATTCTTGCCCTTGAGATCGCGCAATGCCTGGATGTAGGGGAAGGGAGAACCCTCGGGAATCTGCGCCACAGTGCTGGCCATTACCGTGCCGTCCATGCCCAGCAAAAACATGTCGCTGGCGTTGATTCTGGCGCCGTGGTTAAGCAGCACCGAGCGAATGGTGGCTGAATCCGCCGAGGCCACCGCGTAGCGAAAGCCAAAATCGGTCGACAGCAATTGCACGGCATCGCGCAGCCGCTTGCCGCGCATTTCCAGCAAGCCTTCAAATACCCGGGTGCCCACTTCCAGCTGAGCCTGCGCCTGTTTGCGCACGGCATCCTGAGTCGCAGCCTTGACCGCCAGAAACACGGCGAAGACCACGATCAACAGCAGCATGATCAACACGCTGGCAATCCGCGCCTGGAAGCTGAGGCGCACCTTCATTCGTGGGCTGCTTTATGAAACGCATCGCCAAACGCGCTGGACGGTGGCGCGGCAGGTGCGACGTCAGCATTGGGCTGCACGGCTATGCTGAAACGCTGCTTAAGCCCTCCAGCCGGGATATCGATATCCCCGCCGGAAACGGGCTGCATGTCCGGCGCTTGCGGGTGCCAAAGGGTGACCGCGTAATGACCGGCCGGCACTTGGTCGAGGGTCAGCGTGCCCTTGGCATCGCTGACCCCGAACCAGCCATCATCGGTGACGTACACATAGCCGAGCATCCAGTCATGGACATTGCAGCCGAGCACCACCACGCCTGGCTTGTCGAACAGCACAGGGTCCGAAGGCGTGCCGCCATAAAGCCGCAGCTCGAAGCGCTTGGGTGTCGAGAATGAATACACTTGATGGCGAATTTGGTCGCTGTTGGGGAAGCGGATCTGGGTACCGCTGCGTACCGCCAGCACACGCGGTGCAAACTGCTGATTGCGTTGGTCCATGTCGGCCTTCAGCTCGCCGGCAGCCGGTTGGGCACCGCCACGCAGGGTCAGTACTGCGTCGGCAAGTGGTTTACCCTGGGCATCGACAAACTCGGCCGTCAAGGTTGCCGCACTGGCAAAGGTGCCCTGCAGAGCGGTCACAATCAGCAACAATGAAACAGCAAGTCGGCGCATAACGGGTGTTCCAGAACGGCGTGGCCGGCAGAGCCAGCTTAGGCAATGATTTTCAGCGTAGCGCCTGGATCGGCAGTCTGCGATTTCAGACGAGCATTCTGTGGAAGCACACGGCCATTACCCCACCAGATCTCCGACCCGGCAGTGCGCTCCACAGGGTTTGATATCCACCCTTCAGTCATTGCTATCGACCGTTGCTATTGAAACCTGAGTCCATTCGCCCCATCTAAGGCTCATCTCCATTTATGCAGGTGCCCCATGAGCGACCAGCAATCCGACGACAACCAGCCGCATCCGGACGACGATCACGAGCACGAAGTGTTCGGTTCGGACAGAAAGAGCCTCGCCCTGCCCGGCCAGAACCTGCCCGATCAGGTCTACATCATCCCGATTCACAACCGCCCTTTCTTCCCCGCGCAAGTGCTGCCGGTGATCGTCAATGAAGAGCCGTGGGCCGAGACCCTGGAGCTGGTGAGCAAGTCTGATCATCACTCGCTGGCCCTGTTTTTCATGGACACCCCGCCTGACGATCCGCGTCATTTCGATACCAAGGCGTTGCCGGAATACGGCACGCTGGTCAAGGTGCACCACGCCAGCCGTGAAAACGGCAAGCTGCAGTTCGTTGCCCAGGGGCTGAGCCGCGTGCGTATCAAGACCTGGCTCAAGCACCACCGTCCGCCGTTTCTGGTGGAGGTCGAATACCCGCACCAGCCCAATGAGCCGACCGACGAGGTCAAGGCCTACGGCATGGCGCTGATCAACGCGATCAAGGAGCTGCTGCCGCTCAACCCGCTGTACAGCGAGGAGCTGAAGAACTACCTCAACCGCTTCAGCCCAAACGATCCGTCGCCGCTGACCGACTTTGCCGCCGCCCTGACCTCCGCCACCGGCGTCGAGTTGCAGCAGGTGCTTGATTGCGTGCCCGTGCTCAAGCGCATGGAAAAAGTCCTGCCGATGCTGCGCAAGGAAGTGGAAGTTGCGCGCCTGCAGAAAGAGATTTCCGCCGAGGTGAACCGCAAGATCGGTGAGCATCAGCGCGAGTTCTTCCTCAAGGAACAGCTCAAGGTCATCCAGCAAGAGCTGGGCCTGACCAAGGACGATCGCAGCGCCGACATCGAACAGTTCGAGGAGCGCCTGGTAGGCAAGACCTTGCCGCCACAGGCCCGCAAGCGCATCGACGAAGAGATCAACAAGCTCTCTGTGCTGGAAACCGGCTCGCCGGAATACGCGGTCACCCGCAACTATCTGGACTGGGCAAGCTCGGTACCCTGGGGCGTGTACGGCGAAGACAAGCTCGATTTGAAGCACGCGCGCAAAGTCCTCGATCAGCATCACGCGGGTCTCGACGACATCAAGAGCCGCATTCTCGAGTTCCTCGCCGTCGGCGCCTACAAGGGCGAAATCTCCGGGTCCATCGTGCTGCTGGTCGGCCCGCCAGGCGTGGGTAAAACCAGCGTGGGCAAGTCGATCGCCGAATCCCTCGGACGGCCGTTCTACCGTTTCAGCGTCGGCGGCATGCGTGACGAGGCCGAGATCAAGGGCCATCGCCGCACCTACATCGGCGCTCAGCCGGGCAAACTGGTGCAGGCGTTGAAGGACATGGAAGTGATGAACCCGGTCATCATGCTCGACGAGATCGACAAGATGGGCCAGAGCTTCCAGGGCGACCCGGCTTCCGCGTTGCTTGAGACGCTGGACCCGGAACAGAACGTCGAATTCCTCGACCACTACCTTGATCTGCGCCTGGACCTGTCGAAGGTGCTGTTCATCTGCACCGCGAACACGCTGGACTCGATCCCCGGCCCGTTGCTGGACCGTATGGAAGTGATTCGTCTGTCGGGTTACATCACCGAAGAAAAGCTGGCCATTGCCAAGCGCCATCTGTGGCCCAAGCAGTTGGCCAAGGCGGGTGTCTCGAAAACCAGCCTGACCATCAGCGACAGCGCACTGCGCGCGGTCATTGAGGGGTATGCCCGCGAAGCCGGTGTGCGACAGCTGGAGAAACAGCTGGGCAAAATTGTGCGCAAGGCTGTGGTCAACTTGCTGGACAACCCGGACACCGTGGTCAAGATCGGCCCGAAAGAGCTGGAAGCTTCGCTGGGCATGGCCGTTTTCCGCAACGAGCAAGTGCTGTCGGGTACTGGCGTCATCACCGGGCTGGCCTGGACCAGCATGGGCGGCGCGACACTGCCGATCGAGGCGACGCGCATACACACGCTCAATCGTGGCTTCAAACTCACCGGGCAGCTGGGTGACGTGATGAAGGAATCCGCGGAAATCGCCTACAGCTACGTCAGCTCCAACCTGTCCAAGTTCGGCGGCGACAAAACCTTCTTCGACGAAGCATTCGTGCACCTGCACGTTCCCGAAGGCGCGACGCCGAAAGACGGCCCAAGCGCAGGCGTGACCATGGCCAGCGCATTGCTGTCGCTGGCGCGCAACCAGGCGCCGAAAAAGGGCGTGGCCATGACCGGCGAACTGACGCTGACCGGGCATGTCCTGCCTATCGGCGGCGTGCGGGAAAAAGTCATCGCTGCCCGCCGGCAGAAGATTTACGAGCTGATCCTGCCTGAAGCCAACCGCGGCAACTTCGAGGAGTTGCCCGATTACCTCAAGGAAGGCATCACCGCGCATTTCGCCAAACGCTTTGCCGACGTCGCGAAGATATTGTTCTAAAGCGCTTCACCCGCAGCTGCACGCCCGCGCAGCTGCAATACCGGCCAATGCAACGCCAGGGTGGTGCAAAAGCTGTAGGAGCGCGATTGCCCGCGAAGAGGCCGGCTCATTCGGCGCCTGTTCGTCGGACGTGACGACGTCTTCGCGGGCAAGCGCGCGCCTGCAATTCGGTCCAGACGCGAGCCCGGAATTCGACATGGTCGCCGGTTAGCCTGGTATCCACCCACCCCAAGTGTCTGCCGGGTTTCAACATCTTCGGTTATGCTCCCCTCACGTTGCCTACGACCGGAGCCTTTATGACCCCTGCCCGCCTGCTCGTCCCCCTCAGCCTTTGCTTCCTCGCTGCCTGCGCGCAGACGCCGAAACACATCGTGTCCCTGGACAACCAGACAGACTGCCCGCTCACCCTGCAAACCGGCCAGACGTTGATACTCATGCTGCCCAGCAATCCTACGACCGGGTATCGCTGGCTGATGCAGAATCCCGCTCCATCCATACTCAACAGCCTTGGGCCTGAAGTGTTCAATGCCTCCAGAGAGGTCGGGCTGGTGGGCGAAGGCGGTCAGTCGGTGTGGCGTTACCGTGCGGCCAATCCAGGCGAGGGGCATCTCATGATGACGTACCAGCAGCCGTGGGCACCTGAGGTGCGTCCTGAGCGTACCTTCGACTGCGTCATCACGGTGAAATAGGCTGGATTGACGTTGACGACAAGATGAGGTTTCGGCAAGGCGGGACAATTGGCTAAAATGCCGCACTTTTCGCCTGTCCCCCGGAATTGCCGTGAGCCCAGAACCCGATCGTCTATTCGCCCAGCCGCTGCCGCAGGTGCCCGACTTCGCCTTCAACGAAGACGTGGTGCGGGTATTCCCGGACATGATCAAGCGCTCGGTGCCCGGCTACCCGACCATCGTTGAAAACCTTGGCGTGCTCGCGGCGCAGTTTGCGCAGCCCAACAGCGTGCTGTATGACCTGGGCAGCTCTCTGGGCGCGGTCACCCAGGCGCTGCGCCGGCATGTGCGCACCGAAGGCTGCCGGGTGATTGCCATCGACAACTCATCGGCCATGGTCGAGCGCTGCCGGGAATACCTCAACGCGCAAGATTCGATGTATCAGGAATTGTTGCCGGTGGAGGTCATTGAGGGGGACATCCTGGGCCTTGAGTTTCAGCCGGCCTCCGTCGTCGCGCTGAACTTCACCCTGCAATTCATCGCTCCCGAGCAACGCCTCGCGTTGCTGACCCGAATTCACCGGTCATTGCTGCCAGGGGGCGCGTTGATCCTGTCGGAGAAGCTGCGCTTTGATGACGACCAGGAGCACGCGCTGCTTGCTGACCTGCACGTTGCCTTCAAACGCGCGAACGGCTACAGCGAACTGGAAATTGCGCAAAAGCGCAGCGCCATCGAAAACGTGATGAAGCCCGACAGCCTTGAGCAACACCGCGAGCGTCTGCTGGCCGCCGGCTTCACTAAAGTCATTCCCTGGTTCCAGTGCCTTAACTTTGCCTCATTGATTGCCTTGCCATGATCGATCTCGCCCCTCTCGTCCGCCGTTTGGCGGGCACTCCCCTGTATGCCTGGGCCCAAGGGCTGCAGGCGCAACTCGATGCGAAAATGGAAAAGGGTCACGGCGACCTGGAGCGCTGGCAAGGTGCGCTGAATGCCCTGCCGGACCTGAAACCCAGCCGCGTCGAGCTCAAGGACGATTTCGTGCTTGAAGCCGACGACTGTGATGAGGTCACTCGGACGCAGACCCGCGCCGCCCTCATGGGCCTGTCGCCGTGGCGCAAAGGTCCGTTCGAGGTGTTCGGCGTTCATGTCGACACCGAGTGGCGCTCAGACTGGAAATGGTCGCGGGTCTCGCCCCACCTTGATCTGAAAGGCAAGCGCGTTCTGGACGTCGGCTGCGGCAATGGCTATTACCAATGGCGAATGCTGGGGGCCGGCGCCGACAGCGTCATAGGCGTGGACCCCAACTGGCTGTTCTTTTGCCAGTTTCAGGCCATGCAGCGCTACCTGCCGGGCCTGCCGGCGTGGCACTTGCCGTTCACACTGGAAGACTTGCCTGCGCGGCTTGAAGGGTTCGACACGGTGTTTTCGATGGGCGTGCTCTACCACCGAAAATCACCGATCGATCACCTGCTTGCGCTGAAAGACTGCCTGGTCAAAGGCGGGGAATTGGTGCTGGAAACCATGGTGGTGGAAGGCGATGCAAATCAGGTGCTGGTGCCTGAAGACCGCTACTCGCAGATGCGCAACGTCTGGTTCCTGCCTTCTGTACCGGCGCTGGAACTGTGGCTGCGCCGCGCAGGCTTCGTTGACGTGCGTTGCGTTGATGTCAGCACGACGACCGTTGAAGAACAACGCGGCACCGAGTGGATGCGCTTCCAGTCGCTGAGTGACTTCCTTGATCCGGCGGACCACAGCAAAACCGTGGAAGGCTTGCCTGCGCCGAGACGCGCGGTGATCGTCGGGCGCAAGCCGTAACCGCGGTAGTTGCCACGAGATTAAATGTAGGAGCGCGCTTGACCGCGATTGCGGTGGATCAGGTCAGGTTTTATCCACTGACGAAATGCAGCTGCGGGCAGGCGCGCTTCTCCAGGCCCGCCTCAGCCCTTGGCTGCCGCCGCCAGAATCAGCGCTTTCATCTCAGACACCGCCCCTTTGAAGCCAACAAACAGCGCATGTGCCACCAGTGCGTGCCCGATGTTCAACTCGTTGATGCCCTTGATCGCCGCCACGGCTTCAACGTTATGGTAGTGAAGACCGTGGCCGGCATTGACAATAAGTCCCTGCGCCACGCCGAAGGCAACACCGTCGGCGATGCGCTTGAGTTCTTCAGCGACGGCCTGCGGTGTGACTGCATCGGCATAACGGCCGGTGTGCAGTTCGATGGCTGGCGCGCCGACACGCGCCGACGCCGCGATCTGGCGCTCGTCCGCATCGATGAACAACGACACTTCGCTGCCAATGGCAGAAAGCCGCTCGACGGCGGCCATGATGCGCGCTTCCTGGCCGGCTACATCCAGCCCGCCCTCGGTGGTCAACTCCTGGCGGGTCTCCGGCACCAGACAGATATGCGCAGGACGAATGCGCTCGGCGAAAGCCATCATCTCTTCGGTGACGCCCATCTCGAAATTCATGCGAGTTTGCAGCACGTCGTTGAGCAGAAGGACGTCGCGCTCCTGAATATGACGGCGGTCTTCGCGCAGGTGCACGGTGATGCCGTCGGCGCCTGCCTCTTCGGCGTCCAGTGCAGCCTTGACCGGATCGGGATAACGCGTACCTCGCGCCTGACGGAGGGTAGCAACGTGGTCGATGTTCACGCCAAGCAGAATTCGGGTGCTGTGGGTCACGGGGTTCTCCTGATAGTGGAACTGAACTGGGCTGACCATTAACGCTGTTTGCGCCGGCAGACGAGGATTTTCTAGGTTTGCGGGGCGGGACGCTAGCGTCGCCGCTAGAGTTTGCGGAACAATTCGCGGCTGACCAGAGGGCGCCCGCCCAAATGCACAGCCAGCGCCTGACGCATCAGCCGTTTGGCCGCCGACAACGCACCCGGCGAACTCCAGTCCGCTTCCGACATGGCCTGCAGCTCGACGCCTTGAAACAATCCCGGCTGGAACAGATACACCCGCTCGAGACCTGCGTCCACTTGCAGACGGTACATGCCGTCGCTGACCAGAGGGTCCCCATTGATGTCGGCGTCGAGGGCGAAGCCGTAACCCAGGTCATCCAGAAGCCGCCACTCGAATGACCGCAGCAACGGCTCCAGCGCACGCCCTTCGGCCAGGGCGATGAGGGTCGCTGCGTAATGCTCGAACACGCCAGGATGCGGATCTTCGGCGGGCAACAGGCGAATCAGGAGTTCATTGAGATAAAGGCCGCTGAACAGCGCCTCGCCTTCAAGCCACGCAGCGATGCCCGCGCTTTCCATCCGCCCTACGTTCTTGAGCTCTCCGCGGCCGCGAAACTCGACTTCCAGCGGCACGAACGGCCGGGCCATTGTCCCCGCCTTGCCCCGCGCGCTGCGCAGCACCGCACGCAATCGACCCTGTGGGGTGATGAAATCCACCAGCGCACTGTTTTCGCGGTAAGCGCGGCTGTGCAGGACATACGCGAGCTGGCCGACGGGAGGGGTCTGTGACATTGCTATCTCAATCGAGGAACGCAGCTGAACAAGCAATCAGAAGCGACTGTGGGAGCGAGCCTGCCCATGAAGACCCGGGCGCAGTTGCTGGATCTCCAGCGTTGCAATGGCGTCTTCGCAAGCAAGCTCACTCCCACAGGGGTGCATGTGCCGCACAATAGCGCGGGATCTGGCCGGCAGGGCATCTCCCCCAGAACGGCCATGCCGCAGTGTTACAAGTCGCCGTAGCCCAGGGAGCGCAACGCACGCTCGTCATCGGACCAGCCGCCTTTGACCTTGACCCACAGATTGAGCATGACTTTGGAGTCGAAGAGCACCTCCATGTCGCGGCGCGCGTCTGAACCGATGCGCTTGATCCGCTCGCCCTTGTCGCCAATGATGATTTTCTTCTGCCCGTCACGCTCGACCAGAATCAGCGCGTGGATGTGCAAGGTCTTGCCCTGCTGCTTGAACTGCTCGATCTCGACCGTAATCTGATACGGCAGCTCGGCACCGAGCTGACGCATGATCTTCTCGCGCACCAGCTCCGCCGCCAGGAAACGGCTGCTGCGGTCGGTGATCTGGTCCTCCGGGAAAAAGTGCTCGTTCTCGGGAAGGTGATCGGCGATGACCTTCTCCAGCGCCTCAAGGTTGTGCCCCTGCTGCGCCGAAATCGGGATGATCTGCGCGTTGGGTAGCTGCTCCTGGAGCCAGGACAGATGCGGCATCAGCGTGCCTTTGTCTTCGATGCGGTCCGTCTTGTTCAGCGCAACGATCAAGGGCCCGGTCACGTATTGAACGCGTTCAAGGACCATCTGGTCTTCTTCGGTCCACTTGGTCCGATCGACCACGAAGATCACCACGTCGACGTCTTTCAATGCTGCCGACGCCGTTTTGTTCATGTAGCGGTTAAGCGCTTTGTCGCTGTTCTTGTGCATGCCGGGCGTGTCGACGTAAACCGCCTGCACGTTGCCTTCGGTCTTGATGCCCAGCATGTTGTGCCGGGTCGTCTGCGGCTTGCGCGAGGTGATCGCCAGCTTCTGGCCAAGGATGTGGTTAAGCAGCGTCGACTTGCCCACGTTTGGCCGGCCAACAATGGCGACATAGCCACAGCGTGTTGCAGGTGAATCAGTCATTGCCGTTCTCCACACCCAGGGCGATAAGGGCTGCGGCCGCTGCTACCTGTTCGGCAATGCGACGGCTAACGCCTTGTCCCCGGCTTTTTTCATTCAATAAAGAGATCTCGCATTCGACGAAGAAAATTCGGCAATGCGGCTCGCCCTGGATATCCACCACTTCATAGCGCGGCAGATCGCAGGCGCGTGACTGCAGAAATTCCTGCAGCCGTGTCTTCGGGTCTTTGTTGGTGTCGACCAAGGTCAGGGTTTCGAACTCGCTGGCCAGCCAGGCGAGCACGCGATCCCTGGCCATGTCCATGCCGGCATCCAGATAGATCGCACCGATCAGCGCTTCAAGCGCATCGGCGAGGATCGATTCGCGGCGAAAACCGCCGCTCTTCAGCTCACCCGAGCCCAGGCGCAGGTATTCGCCCAGATCGAAGCCGCGGGCCAGCAGCGCCAGGGTTTCACCCTTCACCAGGCGCGCACGCAAGCGGGACAACTGACCTTCGCGGGCCTGCGGAAAACGCTCGAACAGCGCCTCGCCAGCGACGAAATTGAGGATGGCGTCACCGAGGAATTCCAGGCGCTCATTGTTGCGGCCGGCAAAACTGCGGTGGGTCAATGCCAGGATCATCAACTCCTGGTCTTTGAAGGTGTAGCCGAGCTGACGCTCCAGGCGACTCAACGAAACGCTCACGGTTTACCCACGCTGAATTCGTGGTCGAACTTGACCACCAGATCCAGGTTCTGGATCAGCGGCTCACGTTTTTCGTATTTCAGATGGGCGAGGAACCTGTTGTTCTCCGTCGTCACAGTTAACGCCTTGTTCAAATCCAAATCCCGAATGTTATTAACCTGCATGCCTTTGGCCACGTATGCGTAAAGCTCCCCGCTGCTGCTGACGTCTGCGGTGCGGTCAGTGCCGGCGCTCTCGATGATTTTCTTCATCGTCATGTAGTCCATGTAATGCGGCACGATCTTGGCGGCCGCACTCGCAGCAAAGCCCAGAATGGCCAGCAGTACCAGCCAGCCAATGAAGGACAGGCCTTTTTGATGATCGGCAGACGTCATGATTGCCTTCAAGAGTAGCCCTTCCCCGTCACCTGCAAGATCCGCCACGCAACATGGCCCTGAATGACATACGGCGCTGCCAGTGGTAGCGCCGCATCGATTACTTGATCAGACCGACTCGCGAGAAGTTCGGAAAGTGGCTGAGCTTGGGTTCAGGCCAGCTCATCCATACCGCGAAGGCCTTCCCCACGATGTTCTTGTCAGGGACCATCCCCAGCTCGTCCTTGGGAATATTGGGGTCGTCCCAGTAACGGCTGTCGTTGGAGTTGTCGCGGTTGTCGCCCATCATGAAATAGTGAGCGGCCGGAACCGTCCATTCATGATCCGGCGGGGCGCGATAACGGGTCATCTCCTGACGGATCTGATGTTCCACCTCGCCAAGCTTCTCGTTGTACAGTTCAGCACTGCCCAGCGTTCCCGGCTCCGAACCGATCAACTGCTTGGCCACCAACTGCCCATTAACGTAGAGCTGTTTGTCGTTGGTGTAGCGAATCACGTCCCCCGGCAGACCGACTACACGCTTGATGTAGTTGACGTTGGGATCGCTCGGGTAGCGGAACACCATCACGTCGCCGCGCTGCGGATCACCCACAGGGATGACCTTGAGGTCGATCACCGGGAGGCGGATGCCATACGAAAACTTGTTGACCAGAATGAAGTCGCCCACGTCCAGCGTTGGCTTCATCGAACCCGAAGGGATCTGGAACGGCTCAACCAGAAACGAACGCAGCACCAGAACGATGAACAACACCGGGAAGAACGACTTGCCGTACTCGACGAGAAACGGCTCCTTGTTCAACCGCTCGACGACCGCGACATCAGGCTGGCTCACGCTGCCCTGATAGTTCGCTATCGCGTTGCGGCGACGCGGGGCCAATATGATCAGATCGAACAGGGCCAGCAAACCGCAGACAAACACGGCGACGACCAGCAACAGCGGGAAATTTAGTGACATAGGGCCTGACTATTCCAACCTGAGCACTGCAAGGAAAGCTTCTTGTGGAATTTCCACATTGCCGACCTGCTTCATGCGTTTCTTACCGGCCTTCTGCTTTTCAAGCAGCTTGCGCTTACGGCTGACGTCGCCGCCATAACATTTGGCCAGTACGTTCTTTCTGAGCGCCTTGACAGTGGTGCGCGCGATAATCTGACCGCCAATAGCGGCCTGAATTGCCACGTCGAACATCTGACGAGGAATCAGTTCTTTCATCTTCTCGGTCAGCGCGCGGCCCTTATAGGCTGCGTTGTCACGGTGCACGATCAGCGCCAGGGCGTCGACCTTGTCGCCGTTGATCATCACATCCAGACGAACCAGATTGGCCGACTGGTAGCGATCAAAATGATAGTCCAGCGACGCGTAACCACGGCTGGTGGACTTCAGACGGTCGAAGAAATCCAGTACCACTTCGTTCATCGGCAGATCGTAGGTGACTTGCACCTGCGTACCGAGGAACAACATGTCGTGCTGAACGCCGCGCTTCTCGATACACAACGTAATGACGTTGCCCAGGTGCTCTTGAGGCACAAGGATATTCGCCCGCACGATCGGCTCGCGCATGTCTTCGATGGTCGAGAGGTCTGGCAGTTTCGACGGGTTGTCGACGTAAATGGTTTCACCGGTCTTCAACAGCAGCTCGAAGATTACGGTCGGTGCGGTGGTGATCAGGTCCAGGTCGTACTCGCGCTCCAGGCGCTCCTGAATGATCTCCATGTGCAGCATGCCCAGGAAGCCGCAGCGGAAACCGAAGCCCAGTGCGTCGGAGCTTTCCGGCAGGTATTGCAGCGACGAGTCATTCAGGGTCAGCTTCTGCAACGCGTCGCGGAAGTCTTCGAAGTCATCGGAGCTGACCGGGAACAGACCGGCGTAGACCTGCGGCTGGATTCGCTTGAAGCCGGGCAACACCGGGACGTCCGGAGTAGTGCTGAGGGTCAGGGTGTCACCCACAGGCGCGCCGTGAATGTCCTTGATGCCGGCAATGATGAAACCTACTTCACCGGCTTTCAGATCAACGGTGGCCGTGTGCTTGGGGTTGAACACACCCACGCTGTCGACCAGGTGCATCTTGCCGGTCGACTTGACCAGGATCTTGTCGCCCTTCTTGACCCGACCATGACGTACTCGCACCAGCGAGACAACGCCCAGGTAGTTGTCAAACCAGGAGTCGATGATCAGGGCTTGCAGCGGGTCTTCGATGTTGCCGGTCGGCGCGGGAATGGTGTGAACGAGACGTTCGAGCACTTCGTCCACGCCCAGCCCTGTCTTGGCGCTACAGGCCACCGCGTCGGTAGCGTCAATGCCGATGATCTTTTCGATTTCTTCCTTGACGCGATCGGGATCGGCCTGTGGCAGGTCGATCTTGTTCAGGACCGGCATCACCTCCAGGCCCTGCTCAATGGCGGTATAGCAGTTGGCGACGGACTGGGCCTCGACGCCCTGACCCGCATCAACCACCAGCAACGCACCCTCACATGCCGCCAGCGAGCGGCTGACTTCATACGTGAAGTCAACGTGACCAGGGGTGTCGATGAAGTTGAGCTGGTAGGTGATCCCGTCCTTCGCCTTGTAGTACAGAGTGACGCTGTGGGCTTTGATCGTGATTCCGCGCTCGCGCTCCAGGTCCATGGAGTCCAGCACCTGGGCTTCCATCTCGCGCTCGGACAGGCCGCCGCACATCTGGATGAACCGGTCAGCCAGCGTCGACTTGCCATGGTCAATGTGGGCGATGATGGAGAAATTGCGGATATGACTCAAATCACTCACGGATCAACACTCGAAATAGGTTGCAGGCAGACTGCCCGCCAAAAATAGCCGGGAATTGTACCTGAAGGAACGTTCAGGCGTCACGTTCACACGCAGAGGCCAGGCGGCGTGCAGTTTCGGGCATAAAAAAAGGAGCGGATCAACCGCTCCTTCTTGTTCATCGTGACCTGTTATTCGGCCAGCTTGAACGTGATGAATGTCGCGCGGCCCTGACGCAGAACGCGCATGGACACCGAGCGATTCTTCGGCAGCCCTTTCGCCACTTCAGTGAACTGCTTCGACGAAGTGATGGCCTGGTTGTTCAGGTGGGTGATGACATCACCTGCCTGCAACCCGATCAAGGAAGCTGGACCGTCCTGAACATCCTTGATGACAACGCCGCCTTTGAGGTCCAGCGATTTCATCTGCTCGGCGGTCAGGTCCACGACCGAAACGCCCAGTCGATTGCTGCTGCGCTCGACACCGGCATCTGCCGCGCCCATCTCCTCACCCTCTGCAGGCAACGCGCCGACAGTCACAGTGAGTTTCTGCCGTTTGCCGTCGCGGATCACCTCAAGCTCGGCCTTGCTGCCGTCTTTCAGATTACCGATAAGGTGTGGCAGATCCGCAGACATGATGATCGGAGTGCCATTGGCGCTCAGGATCACGTCACCCACCTGCAAGCCGCCTTTGGCCGCCGGCCCGTCGTCAAGCACCTGGGCAACCAGAGCACCCGCCGGTTTGTCCAGACCGAAGGATTCGGCCAGGTCTTTGTTCACTTCCTGAATCACGACCCCAAGCCAGCCGCGATTGACCTTGCCGCTCGCCTTGAGCTGGTTGGCAACGTCCATGGCTACGTCGATAGGGATCGCGAACGACAGGCCCATAAAGCCGCCTGACCGCGTGAAGATCTGTGAGTTGATGCCCACCACTTCACCCGTCATGTTGAACAGCGGCCCGCCCGAGTTACCCGGGTTGATCGCTACGTCGGTCTGAATGAAGGGGACGTACGTGTCGTTGGGCAGACTGCGGCCCTTGGCACTGACAATGCCCTTGGTCACTGAGTGATCGAAGCCGAATGGCGAGCCGATGGCCAGAACCCATTCGCCCACCTTCAGCTTGTCGGAGTTACCCAGCTTGACGGTGGGCAAGTCTTTGCCATCGATTTTCAGGACGGCCACATCAGTGCGCGGGTCAGTACCGATCAGTTTGGCCTTCATCTCGCTGCGATCGGAAAGCCGCACGAGAATCTCGTCGGCACCATCGATAACGTGATTGTTGGTGAGAATGAAGCCATCAGCTGAAATGATGAAGCCTGAGCCCAGCGACTGCGCTTCACGCTGACGATCGCCTTTGCCACCGCCAGGCGCACGAGAGCCCGGTGGCGTGCTGCGTTCAAGGAATTCGCGCAGCATCGGTGGCAGGCCTTCAAGGTCAGGCATTTGACCCTGTGCGACGGCACGATCCGGCAACTTCTGCCGGGTACTGATGTTGACGACGGCAGGGGAAGCCTGCTCCACGAGCGTGGTGAAGTCCGGCAAGGCTTCGGCCTGGGCGGTGATGGCCTGCCCCAGCATCAGCACAGCGGCCATCCAGGCCAGATAAGGTTTCAAACGTGGTATCGACATATGGCTCCCGTGTACAACGAGCATGATTAAGCGGTACGAGCCCATGGGCTCGCGAAGCAGTCGTGTGCAGCATATCTCCGCACCGCCTGCATCTGTTCCAGTTGCCTGGGCCCTAAAACAACAAAGGCCACAGCTGGGAAGCTGTGACCTATAGAAAAAAACACGTCTGATTGCAACTGACAAACCCCACTACACATTTCAGAAGGGCCGGCAGAGCCCGGATCTAAAGGCCGCAGACGGGGCACGCCCCAAATGAAACCTTTTTCACAGTGGGCACCGGCGGCCGGCATCATCAGTTTGTGCTGGTGGCTGCCGCTGCATCGTCGCGCATTGACAACGCGATACGCTCGGCTGTGCCAATTGGAATCTCTCCGACCACGGTCACCATCGCCTCGCCCTTCTGGGTCGTGACCTTTCGAGACACGGCAACAGTGGGACCAAGCTGCGTACGGATGTCAGTAACCGCCGCACCGCTGACCGGCTCAACGAACACCGAGAAACGCGCCAGCCCATCGTCGTACATCAAACTCGTCACCTGATTCTTTGTATCTGGATCCTTGCGGCTTGCAGAACTGCTCAAGTCAAAGCCCGGCGGTAGCCAATCGGATCGCCAGCCGACCTTCTGCCTCGCGTTATCCATTTTTGCGGTGACTGTCTGCACCGCATTGCAATCGGCACTGGGCGTCAGCATCTGCTCGGTGGGGGGCTGCGACGCACTGAAGTCGGTGAACTGAAAGCGTTCAAGCAACTGCCCCTTTTCGCTTAGCAGGAGAGATTTCAGTGGCAAGCCGGTTTCGCTGTCCAGATGCAACTCGATCCCGTAGCGGTGCTGGTCTTTGGGAGTCAGCGTCACCACATTCGCGTTGCGTCCGGCGACGCGTGAAGTGCCCGCTGCCTTGATGTCATACCATGATGACAATCTGGCCGCGTCAAAGGCACGCGCAGGAGAATCGGGAACACTGGATACGCCGGCCTCAAGGGTACCGCTCACGCACTGGGTGACCCCATTGACGCGCAGGACTTCCTGAGGTGAGCCATCGAGTTGGAGAAGATGCTCACGAACCTTGCCATCGGCAACCCGTTGCCAGATTCGGTGAGTGGAAAAACTACCGTTACGCTCGTAAACGAAGGTGCCGGTGTAGCTTTGCTGATGCTCGGCTTGCGCAAGACGGTTCAACCGGTCTTGCGCATCGTCGGCATGTGCCGGGAGAGCCAGCCATCCAAGCAGAAGCGGCACTAGAGGGATGGCGCGCATGGTCCTCCTTAACGGTCTTCCAGACTTGCAGCACGAGCGTAAGGCAATGCGCCTTCTGCGCCTTTCATTGCAGCCTGCTGAGCGTGCTGACGCAGATAACCTGGCAAACGCTGGTCATGCCAACCGGCCTGATTCTGCAACACACCGTTGGCCATGGGACCCGGAGACTGTTCGCCCTCGGTGTAGCCTGCCAGCACCGCCGGACCTTTGGCCTGCGGCATTGCAATGTTGGTCGACTGCGGCGATTGCTGCGCCAACTGTGCGCCTGCAATCTCGTCCTGATTGTAAAGACGTACGCCCGCGAGAACGGCAACGGTCACCGACGCTGCGACGGCGAGGCGTCCCAATGTGCGCCAGGGACCACGACCCGCCTTGAGTGGGCTGACTTCGTCGGCAATGGTAGCCGCAACAGCGGCGGACATATCCAGATGAGGGATAAGCAGCTCTTTGTGCATCGCTGCACGTGCGATCTGATAACGGGACCAGGTTGCACGGACTTCGGCATCTTCAATAGCGCTAAGCACGCGACGCAGTTCCAATTCGTCCGCTTCGTTATCCATCACCGCGGACAGCGATTCCTGCAGGGCTTCACGACTCATGGCGGTTCCTCTCTTGTGGCTATCGCCGCTGTCTCAGGTTTCCTGCAACAGAGGTTGCAAGGCTTTATCGATGGCTTCCCGAGCGCGGAAAATGCGAGAGCGCACGGTACCAACCGGACATTGCATGACACTGGCAATGTCTTCGTAACTCAGACCGTCGAACTCACGCAATGTTAAAGCTGTACGCAAATCTTCTGGCAGTAGCTGGATGGTCCGGTGGACAGTGCCCTCGATCTCATCCCGCAACAATGCACGTTCCGGGGACTCGATGTCCTTGAGGCCGTGATCGCCATCATAGAACTCCGCGTCTTCGGACCTGACATCGCTGTCCGGCGGACGCCGGCCGCGCGATACCAGATAATTCTTCGCCGTGTTAATGGCGATGCGGTACAGCCAGGTATAAAACGCACTGTCGCCGCGGAAGTTTCCAAGGGCGCGGTAGGCTTTGATGAACGCCTCTTGCGCAACGTCTTGGGCTTCGTGGGTGTCGTGGACAAATCTCACGATCAACCCAAGAATCTTGTGCTGATATTTCACCACTAGCAGATCAAACGCTCGCTTGTCGCCGCGCTGTACGCGTTCAACCAGCTGCTGATCTTCTTCCTGGGTTAGCATGAACACTCCTCATAAAGCTTAAAGGAGCATCGCATCGGCTCTTTCGCAGGCTTGCAAACATAGACTCGGGCTTTTAGCAAAAGTTCTCCCCCCTTCAAGCAAGTTTCCGGCGAACATCTGCAACCCGCGCGGAAAACGCCGCTCGAACCAGGTCGGCTGCGTAAATAATCTTGTCGTCGAATGCGTTCGTATTGGCTGACAACCGCCACCGCGCAACGCCGACGTGTTCCTTTATGGGCAACCCACTATTGAACGTGTGGCGCTCTGAAAAGTTCCCCCCGCTCACTATCGGGCGTAAGACACTCATTCTTTCGTTGTAGGACCCAATCCATATGGAGCAGTAGGAAAGGTTACCTCCTTCAAACGATGTGCAGGATGCCGCGGGTAGCGCACAATTCGCTCCCACTGTGAATCACGCTTGCCATAAAGCGGGGCCATTGTGCCGTTCCACCCTTGCTTATACTAGTGGCCATTTAGACTCTGGAATCAGAAATGAGTCAGCATTTCCAGCATGATGTATTGGTAATAGGCTCCGGCGCGGCCGGATTGAGTCTCGCGTTGACGCTGCCCGACCATCTGCGCATAGCGGTCCTGAGCAAAGGCGATCTGGCCAACGGCTCGACATTCTGGGCTCAAGGTGGCGTTGCGGCGGTGCTGGACACTGCCGACACCGTGGCGTCCCACGTGGAGGATACCCTCAATGCCGGTGGCGGCCTGTGCAATGAGGACGCGGTACGGTTCACCGTCGAACACAGCCGCGAGGCGATCCAGTGGCTGATTGACCTCGGCGTTCCGTTTACCCGGGATGACCCGCCCGTTGCAGACGGCGGGTTCGAGTTCCATCTCACCCGCGAGGGCGGGCACAGCCACCGCCGGATCATTCATGCCGCAGACGCCACGGGCGCGGCAATTTTCCGCACCTTGCTGGCGCAAGCCCAGACACGCCCCAATATCGAACTGCTGGAACAGCGCGTCGCTGTTGACCTGATCACCGAGCCGAAGCTGGGCCTTGAGGGCACTCGCTGTCTAGGCGCTTACGTGCTGGATCGATCGACCGGCGAAGTCGACACGCACAGCGCACGCTTTACAGTACTGGCCTGCGGCGGGGCGGCGAAGGTTTATTTGTACACCAGCAACCCTGATGGCGCCTGCGGGGACGGTATCGCCATGGCCTGGCGCTCGGGCTGCCGGGTAGGCAATCTGGAGTTCAACCAGTTCCACCCTACATGCCTGTACCACCCGCAAGCCAAAAGCTTTCTGATTACCGAGGCCCTGCGTGGCGAGGGTGCTTATCTAAAGCTGCCAAACGGCGAGCGCTTCATGCAGCGCTTTGATCCAAGGGCCGAGTTGGCGCCACGTGACATTGTGGCCCGGGCCATCGATTACGAAATGAAACGCCTGGGGGCTGATTGCGTATTCCTGGACATTAGCCACCAGCCCGAAGCCTTCATCAAAAGTCACTTTCCCACCGTGTATGAGCGCTGCCTGACCTTCGGTATCGACATTACGCGCCAGCCGATTCCCGTCGTCCCGGCCGCGCATTACACCTGTGGGGGCGTTCTGGTCGATCAGCACGGGAGCACCGATGTGCCGGGGTTGTATGCAATTGGCGAAACCAGCTTTACCGGGCTGCATGGCGCCAACCGCATGGCCAGCAACTCGCTGCTCGAGTGCTTCGTGTATGCCCGCTCGGCAGCGGCCGACATTGTGACGCAACTGCAAGATGTCGCTCATCCGGGCGCTCTTCCGGCGTGGGATTCGAGCCAGGTAACCGATTCGGACGAAGATGTGATCATCGCGCACAACTGGGATGAGCTGCGCCGGTTCATGTGGGATTACGTGGGTATCGTGCGCACCAACAAACGCCTCCAGCGCGCCCGGCACCGGGTGCGCCTGTTATTGGACGAAATTGACGAGTTCTACAGCAACTACAAAGTCAGCCGCGACCTGATCGAATTGCGCAACCTGGCGCAGGTGGCAGAGCTGATGATCGACTCGGCAATGGCACGCAAGGAGAGCCGTGGTCTGCACTTCACGCTGGATTACCCCGACCTGCTGCCCGAGGCGCGGGACACTGTTCTGGTGCCGCCCACCTTCGCCGGCTGAACTTCAACCGAAGACGCAGGCGCCGATGAGCTTGCGCTGTCATCGCGTCCGCCGGAATACACAGGCTGCGCGTCCATAAACGGCTTGGCCAGGGGCTGGTGACTCGCCTGAAACGCAGCAACGCGATGTGCGCAAGCGCGAGGCTGTCGGGGCGTAATTGCACCGGTTCCCACCCGCCCTCCTCGCTCCACAGCGACCAACCGCCGCTGTCCCGACGCAGGCCGGTAAAAGAGGTGCCTTGGTTCAGAAGAATCAGCGGGCGCAGACAGCGAGAAGCGTGCAATGCACTCAACAGCACGCCAATGGCCTTGGCCCACAGGGGAATCGACAAGAGGGTGATGGAGGTCAGCGCAAGGACTTGCGCCGACAGATAGGCCGCCAGCAGCCCCCGAGAGGGCTGCCAGCGGCATTCGAAGTGATTACTTCGGCTGGACACGGTCCAGGATCATCCGAACCATGCGTTGCAGCTCGGGATCTTCCGATTCGGCGCGCTGCATGAACCAGCCAAACATGTCCTGGTCTTCACAGGTCAGCAGGCGTACATAGAGGTCGCGATCAAGCTGGTTGAGCGTCGGATAGACTTCTTTGACGAATGGCACCAGCAATACGTCCAGCTCCAGCATGCCGCGACGGCTGTGCCAAAAGAGGCGATTGAGTTCTACATCTTCGACCATGGAGGGCTCCTCGAATTTGCCGGCGAGTATACAGGCGCATCGTCCTGGGGCGTACTTGCAGTTAGTCGCAGCTTTTTGCGTATACCCAATAACGGCAGGCGGCACTATGATGGTGCCCCAGACTTCTACCCCTGCGATGACTCATGGCCGTTCCAGCATTTTTCTGCCCCCTGTCCCATGAAGGTGTGCTCGCCGTTCGCGGCGCGGATGCCGGCAAATTCCTGCAAGGTCAACTGACTTGCAACATCGATTATCTGAGCGAAGCCAAGGCGACTCTTGGAGCCCGCTGCACGCAAAAAGGCCGGATGCAGTCCAGCTTCCGCATCCTGCTTCAAGGCGACGGCGTGCTGCTGGCGATGGCCAGCGAGCTGATTGACGCGCAATTGCTGGACCTGAAGAAGTACGCGGTGTTCTCCAAGTCGAAGCTGACCGATGAAAGCGCCTCTTGGGTGCGATTCGGCTTGCAGGACGCTGACAGCGCCCTGGTCAGCCTGGGACTGGACCTCGCACAAGCGACTGATTCGGTCGCTCGCGCCAATGAGCTCATCGCCATCCGCGTTTCCCCTGCCCGCGCCGAGCTGTGGGTACGTGTTGAACAGGGCGATGACGTACGTACGCGCCTGGCCGGGCACTTGCCTGAAGCATCGCTCAATGACTGGCTGTTGGGGCAGATTCACGCGGGTATCGGCCAGGTGTTTGGTCAGACGCGCGAAGAATTCATCCCGCAGATGATCAACCTTCAAGCCGTGGGTGGCGTCAGTTTCAAAAAAGGGTGCTACACCGGCCAGGAAATCGTTGCCCGCATGCAATACCTGGGCAAACTGAAACGCCGGCTGTATCGACTGACCATGGCTGCCGGTGAGCTGCCGGAGCCGGGCACCGCGTTGTTTTCACCGGTGCATTCGAGTGCCGTGGGCAACGTTGTGGTCGCGGCCCGGTCTGATGTCGGGATCGAGCTGCTCGCCGTCTTGCAAGCTGATGCTGCAGAGGATGGCAATCTCCATCTTGGCGCGGCAGACGGCGAGCCCCTGCACATGAGCGACTTGCCATACACGCTCGACTCCAAGCTCGAAACACAGCGTTGAGCGAGTTCGCATTACCTTAGACGTCAGCGTAGTTACCAGCGCCGGGCCACAGAGTGGCCGGCTGCTGGCCGGAATGCAGTTCCCAGAGAACCAATATGAGTAGCATGGCTGACGAAGTGCAGAGGGATCTGATCAAGGCGATCGACAAGGATGCTCTGTTTCTGCCAACCCTCCCCGAAGTTGCGCTGAAGATCCGCCTCGCGGCAGAGGACTCGGAAATCTCCATCGCTGCGCTGAGTAAGGTCATCGGCAGTGACACGGCACTGTCGGCAAGGCTGATCAAGGTCGTTAACAGCCCGCTGCTACGGCCCAACTTTGAAGTCAGCGACGTGCTCACTGCGGTTCGACGGCTGGGCGTGAACTACAGCTGCAACCTGGCGATCGGGCTGGTTGTGGAGCAAATGTTTCACGCCAAATCCGACGTCATCGAAACCAAAATGCGCGACATCTGGAAACTCAGCATGCAGGTTGCCGGAGTGAGCAATGTTCTCAGCTACCGCAGCCTGCGCCTGAAGGCCGACAAAGCCACGCTGGCCGGGCTTGTCCATCTCATCGGTGTGCTGCCGATCCTGACTTACGCCGAGGACAACTTCGAGCTGCTTTCTGACCCGATCAGCCTCAACCACGTTATTGAACGCATCCATCCGGTGATCGGCGAGCGACTGCTACGTTCGTGGGATTTCCCGGAAGAGCTCGCAATCGTGCCGCGCCAGTTCCAGAATTTCAGCCGGGTTTCGGACAGGGCCGATTACGTGGATCTGGTACAGGTCGCCACCGTCCATATCCATGAGATGAACGGCACGCCTTATCCGAACATGCTGTTTCAATCGTTGCCGGCGGTGGCGCAATTGGGCCTGAACATGGCCGACGGCAGGCTCATCAACGAGATGAACGAGGCGATGACCCTGCTGTACTGACCGTCGCAGGTTGCCCGACCAGGCCGGAATCCGGCACCACGAAACTCACCCGCACTTTCAAGCCCCGCTGCGCACCGTCATGCAGCGTGATCCGCGCCAGATGCGCCCTGCAGATTTCTCCGACGATGGCCAATCCCAGACCCGAACCCTTGCTTTGCTGGTTGCGCCGGTAGAAGCGTTCGAATACTCGCTCGCGCTCATGATGCGGAATGCCGGGCCCGTCATCCTCGACCTCCAGCGTGCACGGCGCATGGACGCGCAAAATGACGTTGCCGCCCGCCGGTGTGTGGGCCAGGGCGTTATCCACCAGATTACTCAACAGTTCGTTGAGCAGCGTCGGCTCCCCGCGCAGCCACACCGGTTCGTCGGCTTCCAGCGCCAGCGCCACGCCCTGAGCATGGGCCAGCGGCGCCATGGCCATGCCCAATTCGCGCGCCAACTGGCTGAGGTCAAGCAATTCCGCACCGCCTTCGGCAATCGCGCGGGCACCGTTTTCGATGCGCGCCAGTGACAACAGCTGGTTGGCCAGATGGGTCAGTTTATCGGTGCCGGAAGCTGCGCTTTCCAGCGTGGTGCGCCACGCCGCGGGTTGCTGGTCACGCAAGCCCAGCTCCAGCCGTGCTTTCAAGGCGGCCAGTGGCGTGCGTAATTCATGGGCAGCATCGGCAATGAACTGCGCCTGGCGTTCGAACTGCATGCGCAGCCTTTCGGTGAAGTGGTTCAACGAGCTGACCAGTGGGCGCAGCTCATGCTGCACCTCCACCAGCGGCAGCGAACGCAGGTCGTCGGGCTGACGTTCTTCCACTGCGGTGCGCAAGCGGTCCAGCGGCCGCAGCGCTGCGCTGACGGTGAACCAGACCAGCAACAAGGCGCCGCTGCCGAGCATGCCCAGGCGCAGCAGGGTATCGGCCATCAGCGCCTGGGCCATGTCCACCCGCGCCTCTTCGGTTTCGGCCACGCGGATTTCTGCCATGCCGTTCATGTTGGGCTCACTCACCGCCTTGAGCAGGCTCACCACGCGTATGTCCTGCCCCTGATAGCGCGCGCTGTAGAACTTGGCGAGCGCCGGATAAGCGTCGGTGCGCGGTGTACCCGGCGGCGGTGGCGGGATGTTTTCGTAGCCGGAGATGAGCTTCTGATTGATGTCGTTGACCTGGTAGTAAATACGCCCTGCGCTGTCGTAGGCGAACGTGTCCAGGGCCACATAAGGCACGTCCGCACTGAGGGTGCCATCGTGCTCCGACAGCCCGGCGGCAATGGTCCGCGCCGAGGCGAGCAACGTGCGATCGTAGGCCGTGTCAGCGGCTTCGCGACCGTTCCAGTAGGCGCTCATGCCGCTGGCGATCATCAACACCACCAGCAGTAACCCCAGATTCCACAGGAGTCGCCAGCGCAGGCTGTTTTCCGCTGCAGGAAACGGATTAAGCATCCCGGCTTTCCAGCAGATAGCCCAACCCGCGGAACGTGACGATGGCGATCGGGTGCCCGTCGAGCTTCTTGCGCAAGCGATGTACATAGATCTCGATGGCGTCGGCGCTGGCCTCCTCGTCCAGGCCGAACACTTGCGCTGCCAACTGCTCCTTGCTCATGACGCGGCCCGGGCGGGCGATCAACGCCTCCAGCACCGACTGCTCGCGGGAGGTCAGCGTGAGGAGTTCTTCGCCGAGGGTGAAGCGGCGGGTATCGAGGTCATAGACCAGCTCGCCGCAGCGCTGCTGACGCTCGCCGCCGAGTACGCTGCGCCGCAAAAGGGCTTTGACTCGCGCCTCAAGCTCCGACAGTTCAAACGGCTTGGCCAGGTAATCGTCGGCGCCAAGATTCAGACCGTGGACCCTGTCCTTGACGTCGCTGCGCGCGGTCAGCATCAGCACCGGTATGTTCTTGCCCCGAGCACGCAGGCGCGCCAACACCTCGAACCCGTCCATCCGCGGCAGGCCGACATCAAGGACCACCACCGCGTAGTCTTCGCTGCTCAACGCGAGATCGGCTGCAACACCGTCGTGCAGAACGTCAACGGTCAGGCCGCTGCTCTTGAGCGCCAGCGCGACACTTTCAGCCAGTTGCAGATGATCTTCGACGAGCAGGACACGCATCGATTTCTCCCGGATTGAGCATGATGACAGCGGAGTTTACAGGCGCGCCGTCTTCTGTGAAGGCCCGGATTGCTGTAATCGAGCCGCCACCCGGCGTGTCACGGATCAGCTGAAAGCTACATGAAAGGTAGTTGAAAGGTTGGTGAAAGCTTTGCTGATTAGGATCGGGCAACGACTTGTGACCATTGCGCCCCGCTTCATGACGCTGATGCCAGGATCGTGACGAAAAACGCCTCGATGCGTTTTCAACAATAAAAACAATATCGGAGTCACCAGTGATGCCATCACTGCAATCCCAGGCCATTGCGCCTTCTGAATCCCGTTCTGTTTTTGAATCGCCCCGCCGCCCACCCGCGCGGTGCTTTGTCACGTCCGCTTCGCGTCATTCCAGCCGTGTGCGATGGAGTGTCATTGCCGCCTGATCCATTGCCTGACCCACTAAAACAACAACTCCCCTGGAGACCGACCATGACCCTATCGTTGCGCCACCTTAGCGTTGCCGCCAGCTGCATGCTGATGGCCACCCAACTGTGGGCCGCCGAGCCCAATCGTCCTGAATGCATCGCGCCGGCTTCGCCCGGTGGCGGCTTCGACCTCACCTGCAAACTGGTGCAAAGCGCGCTGATCAACGAAAAAATCCTTTCCAAACCCATGCGCGTGACTTACATGCCGGGCGGCGTCGGTGCGGTGGCGTATAACGCAGTGGTCGCTCAACGGCCGGCCGATGCCGGTACTTTGGTCGCGTGGTCCAGCGGATCGCTGCTTAACCTTGCCCAAGGCAAGTTCGGGCGTTTTGACGAAAACGCCGTGCGCTGGCTCGCTGCCGTTGGCACCAGCTACGGCGCCATCGCGGTCAAGGCCGATTCGCCGTACAAAAACCTCGACGATCTGGTCAAGGCGCTGAAAGCCGACCCGGGCAAAGTCGTCATCGGCTCTGGCGGCACCGTCGGCAGCCAGGACTGGATGCAAACCGCATTGATCGCCAAGGCGGCCGGCATCAACCCGCGTGAACTGCGTTACGTCGCTCTCGAAGGCGGCGGTGAAATCGCTACCGCCCTGCTCGGCGGCCATATCCAGGTGGGCTCCACGGATATTTCCGACTCCATGCCACACATCCTCAGCGGCGACATGCGCCTGCTCGCGGTGTTCTCCGAGCAGCGTCTGGACGAACCGGAAATGAAAAACATCCCGACGGCCAAGGAACAGGGTTACGACATCGTCTGGCCCGTGGTGCGCGGCTTCTACCTGGGGCCAAAAGTCTCGGACGAAGACTACAACTGGTGGAAAGCGGCATTCGACAAGCTGCTGGCCTCGGAAGACTTCGCCAAGCTGCGCGATCAGCGTGAGCTGTTCCCGTTTGCCATGACCGGTGAAGAGCTCGACAAATACGTGAAGACCCGCGTTGCCGAATACAAAACCCTGGCCAAGGAATTCGGGCTGATTCAGTGATTGAACCGCATCGACAGGTTCTCGATTGACTGAGGGTTACGCCGCCTGCGCGGCGGCGTGATCCGGGAGTTTTCCATGGTTTTACAACGCATTTTCTCATTGGTCCTGTTGCTGGTGTGTATTGGCCTGGCAATGATGGCCTGGCCTTATCAGGCCCCGTTTTCCTACGAGCCCGTCGGCCCACGCGCGTTTCCGCTGCTGATGCTTGGGCTGATGGGCATTTCGCTGCTGTACATGACGATCCGTCCGACACCCATCGTGCACTCCGAAGAAGAGCCGGCGCTGGACCGCCCGACGCTAATCAAAATCGGCATCTGCACGGTGCTGCTGCTGGTGTTCGCGGGCTTGTTCGAGCCATTGGGTTTTGTGCTCAGCAGCATCCTGATCGGCATCCCCATGGCACGTTTGTACGGCGGCCGCTGGCTGGCGAGTGTGGTGATCATCACGTTCATGAGCATCGCGCTGTACGTGCTGTTCGACAAAGTGATGGATGTGCCCCTGCCCCTCGGCCTGCTCGACGTTCTGGAGAAATAATATGGACACGCTTGGCTATCTCGGCCAGGGCTTCGGCGTCGCGCTGACCCCCTACAACCTGGTCACTGCCCTTTCCGGCACCCTGATTGGCACCGTCGTCGGCCTGTTGCCGGGTCTGGGACCGATCAATGGCGTCGCGTTGTTGATCCCCATTGCCTTTGCCCTGGGTCTGCCGCCGGAGTCGGCACTGATCCTCTTGGCGGCGGTGTATCTGGGCTGTGAATACGGCGGTCGCATCAGCTCCATCTTGCTGAACATTCCCGGTGAAGCCTCCACCGTCATGACTGCACTGGACGGCTACCCCATGGCACGCCAGGGCATGGCCGGCGTGGCGCTTTCCCTGTCGGCATGGAGCTCGTTCATCGGCGCACTGATCGCCACCTGCGGCATGGTCATGTTCGCCCCGCTGCTGGCGAAATGGGCGATTGCCTTCGGTCCGGCGGAGTACTTCGTACTGATGGTGTTCGCCATCGTCTGCCTGGGCGGCATGGCGGGCGATCGGCCGCTGAAAACCTTCGTCGCCGCGCTGATCGGGCTGTTTCTGTCGACCATCGGCATTGACGCCAACAGCGGCGTGTACCGTTTTACAGGCGACAACATCCACTTGGCTGACGGTATTCAATTCGTCGTGCTGGTGCTTGGGCTGTTTTCGGTCAGTGAAATCCTGCTGTTGCTGGAAAAAACCCATCGCGGTCAGGAGGCAGTCAAAGCCACCGGACGCATGATGTTCAACTTCAAAGAGGCCAGCTCTGTCTTTGCCGTCAACATTCGTTGCGGTCTGATGGGCTTCATCATGGGCGTACTGCCTGGTGCAGGGGCGACGCTCGCCAGCGCCGTGACGTATATGGCCGAGAAACGCATCGCAGGAGCAAGCGGCAAATTCGGCCAGGGCGACATGCGCGGTCTCGCAGCGCCGGAAACCGCCATTGGCGCAACCGCCTGTGGCGCACTTGTGCCGATGCTGACTCTGGGCGTCCCGGGTTCAGGCACCACGGCAGTGATGATTGGCGCTTTGTCGCTGTACAACATCACGCCGGGTCCGTTGTTGTTCCAACAGCAGCCGGACATCGTCTGGGGTCTGATCGCTTCGTTGTTCGTCGCCAACATCATGCTGGTGATCCTCAACATTCCAATGATCCGCATCTTCACCCGCATCCTGGCCGTGCCGAACTGGGCACTGGTGCCGGTGATCGCGATCATCACCGGTATCGGCGTCTATGCGGTTCACGCCACCACCTTCGACCTGTTCTTGATGGTCGGCATCGGCATCTTCGGCTACATCCTGCGCAAGCTGGATTTCCCGCTGTCGCCAATCCTGCTGGGTTTCATCCTTGGCGGACTGATGGAGCAAAACCTGCGTCGCGCGTTGTCGATTTCCAATGGCGGGCTGGACATCCTCTGGTCGAGCCCGATCACTCTGGGGATGTGGATCGTGACGGCCTTCATGCTGGTGTTTCCGCTGATTCGCATCTGGCGCAAGCGCTCCAAACAGCGCCGCACCTTGGCCGATGTCTGATCGGCCATTCCGCACGTGGTGGGGCACACCGCTGGTCGGCCTGCTGGGGGGATTTCTCGCCAGCCAGGTCGGCTGGCCGCTGCCCTGGATGGTCGGCTCGCTGCTGGCGATCATTCTGGTGCGCTGCCTCACCCCCTGGCAGCTGGCTGAAATACCCGGCGGCCGCAAATGCGGCCAATGGGTGGTCGGCATCGGGATCGGCCTGCATTTCACCCCCGTCGTCATCGAACAAGTCCTTTCCCACTTTGGCCTGATTTTCATCGGCGCACTGGTGACCAGCGTGTCGAGCGTGGTCGGGGTGTGGCTCATGCTGCGCACTGGTGAAGACCGGGCCACCGCGTTCTTTTCCAGCATGCCCGGCGGCTCAGGCGAGATGGTCAACCTCGGCGCACGCAACGGCGCCATTCTCAGCAAAGTCGCCGCAGGCCAAAGCCTGCGGGTGCTGGCGGTGGTGCTGAGTATTCCAGCGATCTTCAAATACCTGATGGGCGATGGTGGTCCGGTTTCCCACGCAGCGGTGGTGGATTGGACATGGATGATGCTGCTGTTTCCGTTGGGCGCGCTGGTGGCCTGGGGCTGGCAAAAGCTCAAGCAACCCAACCCATGGCTATTCGGGCCGTTATTGATCAGCGCGGTCATCAGCGTCACTTTCGATCTGCACATCGGCTTGCCCCAGGGTGGCAGCCAACTGGGGCAGTGGCTGATCGGCAGTGGCCTGGGCTGCCACTTCAACCGCGCGTTCTTTCGCCGAGCGCCGTCCTTCATTGGCCGCACGCTGGTGGGAACGGCCCTGACGATGAGCATCGCGGCGTTGTGCGCGCTTGGGTTGAGCACCCTGACACACCTGGATTTGCGCTCATTGACCTTGGGAATGATGCCCGGCGGGATTGCCGAAATGAGCCTGACCGCAGAGGTGCTGCAGCTGTCGGTGCCGCTGGTGACGGCGATGCAGGTGATGAGACTGCTGTTTGTGCTGTTTCTGGCGGAGCCGCTGTTTCGGTATTGGGATCGACGGGTGGGTTGACGCTGTCGTGCGCACGCTCACTCGCATCCAATACGACCAGACCGCAGATGTACCTGCTGACATAGGGATTGTGGGAGCGTCCCTCTTGGCAAATCCCGGTGTCAGCCCCCACCCTGCTCTCATCTCGCTAGACAACCGCCGGCAGTCGCCAATCAATGGGCGCCAGGCCGTTCTGCTCCAGAAACTTGTTCGACAGACCGAAATGCCCGCAGCCCAGGAAGCCCTTGTATGCCGAGAGCGGCGACGGATGAACCGAGGTCAGGATCAGGTGCTTGGACGCATCGATGAGCTTCTTTTTGCTCTGCGCATGCGAGCCCCATAGCAGGAACACCAGGTGTGGCTGATGGGCGCTGACGGTTTCGATCACCTTGTCGGTGAAATGCTGCCAGCCCTTCCCGGCATGGGAGGCGGCATTGGCTCGTTCGACAGTTAGCGTGGTGTTCAGCAGCAATACCCCTTGATCGGCCCAGGATTGCAGATAGCCGTGATTGGGGATGTCGATGTTCAGGTCGCGCTTGAGTTCTTTGTAGATATTGACCAGTGAAGGCGGCGTCGGTACACCGGGCTGCACCGAGAAGCACAAGCCGTGGGCCTGATTGGGGCCGTGGTAAGGGTCCTGACCCAGGATGACCACCTTCACGTCATTGAGCGGGGTTGAGTTCAGCGCATTGAAAATCAGCGGACCCGGCGGATAAATCTCCTTGCCGGCCGCATGTTCCTGACGCAGAAATTCGCGTAGTTCGCCCATGTAAGGCTTCTCGAACTCGTCGCGCAGGGCCTGTTTCCAGCTGGCCTCCAGTTTGATGCGGTCGTCTTGTGTCATGGTGTGATCCGGCAGAAACAATTCACAACTTTAGGGATTGTCGCCGAAGATTTCCAGCGCGTTGCCATCGCATCTCCCTACACTCGTGCACGGCTACCGCCGTGCAACTTCCTGACGCGGGAAGGACTCACAATTCACGATAGATCCCCGTACCACTGACAAGAGGTCACGATGAATCTGCAATTTGAAGAGCTCACCGCAACGGACGGCGCCCGTCTGGGTATCGTTACGCTGGATGCGGAAAAATCCCTGAACGCCTTGTCGTTGCCGATGATTCTGGCACTGCAGGAGCGCTTGAACGACTGGGCCAGTGATCCGCAGATTGTCTGCGTGCTGCTGCGTGGCAATGGCCAGAAAGCCTTCTGCGCCGGGGGCGATGTACGCGCGCTGGTGGAGGCCGGGCGTAACCAGGCAGGTACGGTCCCGCCATTGGCGGCGCAGTTTTTCGCGGCAGAGTATCGGCTCGATTACACCTTGCACACGTTCCCCAAGCCACTCATTTGCTGGGGGCATGGTTATGTGCTGGGCGGTGGCATGGGCCTGTTGCAAGGCGCGAATATCCGCGTCGTTACGCCGAGCAGCCGTCTGGCGATGCCGGAGATCAGCATCGGCCTGTTTCCCGACGTCGGCGCCAGCTGGTTCCTGTCGAGACTGCCCGGCAAGCTGGGGCTGTTTCTGGGGTTGACCGGCGCGCACATCAACGGACGCGATGCGCTGGATCTGGGCTTGGCTGACCGCTTCCTCAAGGAGGATCAACAGGATGAAATGATTGATCGGTTGCTGCAGCTCAATTGGCAGGAGCAGACGAAGGTGCAGCTGACGAGTCTGTTTCGAGCCCTGCAACTGGAAGCGGCGGATCAATTGCCTGCCGCACAGTGGCTGCCTCGTCGGCAAATCATTGATGAGGTGCTGGATGTTGCCGACGCGCCAAGTGCCTGGAATGCGCTGAAACATCACTTGAATGCAGAAGACCCGCTACTGGCAAAGGCTGCGAAAACGCTGACGGAGGGCTGCCCGCTGACCGCTCATCTCGTGTGGGAGCAGATCGAACGCGCTCGACACCTGTCGCTGGCCGAGGTGCTGCAGATGGAATACGCCATGAGCCTCAACTGCTGTCGGCACCCCGAGTTCGCCGAGGGGGTACGTGCGCGTCTGATAGACAAGGATCAGACGCCGCACTGGCATTGGCAAGACGTCGCGGCCATTCCGTTGGCCGTGGTGGACGCGCATTTCGAGAAAGCATGGGAAGGACGACATCCGCTGGCGGACTTGTCGGAGTATTGAGCCTGTTAGTCACGAAACACACGTGAGGGTGTCCGCACTGGCCTCTTCCCGGCTGAAGCCGGTCCCACTCATGGCAGGCATGCATAACCCTGCGAAATGGAGTGCGTGCCCCTGTGGGACCGGCTTTAGCCGGAAATACATCGGGTGTTACACCGCAAACGTGGAGGGTGTCCGCGCTGGCCTTTTCCCGGCTGAAGCCGGTACCACAAACGGCAGGCATGCATAACCCTGCGAAGTGGAGTGCGTACCTCTGTGGGACCGGCTTTAGCCGGGAATACGTCGGGTGTTACACCGCAAATATGAGGGTGTCCGCGCTGGCCTTTTCCCGGCTGAAGCCGGTCCCACAGACGGCAGGCATGCATAACCCTGCGAAGTGGAGTGCGTACCTCTGTGGGACCGGCTTTAGCCGGGAATACATCGGGGGTTACACCGCAAATATGAGGGCGTCCGCACTGGCCTCTTCCCGGCTGAAGCCGGTCCCACGCATGGCAGGCATGCATAACCCTGCGAAATGGAGTGCGTACCCCTGTGGGACCGGCTTTAGCCGGGAATACATCGGGTGTTACACCGCAAATATGAGGGCGTCCGCACTGGCCTCTTCCCGGCTGAAGCCGGTCCCACGCATGGCAGGCATGCATAACCCTGCGAAATGGAGTGCGTACCACTGTGGGACCGGCTTTAGCCGGGAAAGCGTCTGGTGTTACACCGCAAAAAGGAGGGTGTCCGCACTGGCCCCTTCCCAGCTGAAGCCGGTCCCACTCATGGCAGGTATGCACATGTCCATAAAAAACGGCGCCCTTTGGGGCGCCGTTTTGCATGACTCAGCGATTGCCACCGCCGGGGCCGCCATGTCCGCCCCGACCAAACCCGCCATCCTGACGGAAGTTGCCGCCCGAGCCGCCCGGACGTCCTGGCCGCGGTCCGCCGCCCCCGCCGCCGGGATTGCCGTGCCATCCGCCGCCGGGGCCGGGACCATTACCGCCGCCGGGCCTTGGCCCCTGGGGTGGAGGGCGATAGCCAGAGCCTCCTCCGTGATACCCACCGCCGTTATAACCCCCCCCACCGTGGTAGCCACCACCTCCCCCATTCCAGTTGCCGCCGCCATAGCCAGGGCGACCGCCGTAGCCGGGACGTCCCCCGCCGTAGCCAGGCCCGTAGTAACGCGGCGGCGGCGCGTAATAGCGTGGCGCCGAATAATAACGGGGTGCGGAGTAGTAGCGAGGAGCCGAGTAGTACACCCCGGAGCCGTAATAGGCGGGCGCCACCGGACGGTAACTGTCGTAAACGTAGCTGCTGCTATAGCCAGTGCTGTAGATCGGCTGCGTGTACGTTTCTGATTCGTAGTAGCCTCCGTAACAACCTGCAAGGGACAGTGTCATCAAAACGGTAAGCAAGAGTCTTCGATACATGGCGGCCTCCCGGACCGCGGTAGAGCTCGAACCAGCGGCGCTGGTCGGCGTTCCCGAAACTGCCGAGAACGTAAGCTCAGACTGCAAAAAGGGCAACTGGTGCCCTTCCTGCCGACTAATCAGACGAAGCGCATCACCGTCCTGAGAATAGTTAGCCGTAGAACAAAGTTACAATCAAACAGTAATTATTTATTTGTATTCCACAAATGCGCAAGCATCTTTGCTCTTGTCGCTACATGTGAACTGGACCAGACCGAATGGACCCTCTTCGCGTTTCCACGCAGCAATGTTTTCCAGCTTCACAGTGATGTCAGTCGGTTGACCGGGACGATAGCGCAGATCGACGCGATCTCCGTTTGCACTGACATAAGCGCATTTACTAAGTACTCCGACCGTTTTGGTACTACCGTCGCCGGCGTAGAAAACTGCGTTGTCAAACGCTGTGAGAGCGGCAGGTCGGGCAGCGGATATAACGCCCAGCCACTCTCCACCGTTTGTGTTGGTGGGCGCAGTGTAGACGCCACCCTGATGGCGAACATCAGCAGGCAAAGGGCATGCCTCAAAGCTGGTTGCCATTGCATTGCCTGAGAGAGCAACCAGAAAAACAGAACAAACTAATTTGACGTTCATAAGCGGGCATCCTGATGATTTTAAAGTTCCAATAAACCCAGTCTTTTAAAACTGTTTTCATATCACTCGCCGGGTCGACTCAAATCTTATCGGCACCTCAAACTTAAACAACGGGCAAACTTGTAGGACTCTTCCGATATTAAAATCGAAAACGCGCTACACATTTGGTCACGATTTATCTCCAGAAACGCACCGTTATCGATCACGACGCACCAAGCCAAGGCGTGCCCGGCGCTGCAGAGTCCTACTGTTGGCGTGGAGAGAGGCTAAACAAGCGGGCGACAGCAACTTGGCACAACTCTCGCTTGGTAGACCGTGTGCAAGAGTTATCTCAGGTACGCGGCACCACAATTTGCAATAGCCGACTAGGGTTCCGGCTCGCTGAAGCGAGTGGCTGGTCCGAGAGTTGGCGACCTCCAGTAGAGGTTACACGGCGGGATAAAAGCCCGGGAGACAGGACACCAGTGGTGTCGCCGTGCTCCTGACCGCCCTTTTCGCTACTGGAGATACCCATGCAAACATCCCGTCTGTTCAGCTTGCTTACCGCAGGCGTCTTCGCAGCATTGAGCCTGTCGGCCACCGCTGCCCCGAAAAAAGACTTCGACGTCTGCTGGACCATTTATGCCGGCTGGATGCCATGGGAATACGCAGGGACCCAAGGCATCGTCGACAAGTGGGCCAAGAAGTACGGCATCAACATCAAGGTCACCCAGCTCAACGATTACGTCGAATCGATCAATCAATACACCGCAGGCCAATTCGATGGCTGCACCATGACCAACATGGACGCCCTCACCATCCCCGCAGCCGGCGGCGTCGAAAGCACTGCGCTGGTGGTCAGCGACTTCTCCAATGGCAACGACGGCATCGTGCTCAAGGGTGACGGCAAAAAAGTCGCGGATCTCAAAGGCATGGACGTCAATCTGGTTGAGCTGTCGGTGTCGCATTACCTGCTGGCACGCGCGCTGGATTCGGTGGACCTGACCGAGAAAGATTTGAAAGTCGTCAACACCTCCGATGCCGATATCGCCGCCGCTTTCAATACCAGTGAAGTCAAAGCCGTCACCACCTGGAACCCAATGCTGTCCGAGATCAAGGCCAAACCGGGTGTCACGGAAGTCTTCGATTCCAGCAAGATCCCCGGCGAAATCATGGACATGATGGTGATCAATACCCAGACCCTGAAAGACAATCCGGCGCTCGGCAAGGCCCTGACCGGAGCGTGGTTCGAAGTGGTGGCCTTGATGAACGCCAAAAACGCCGAATCCAAAGCGGCTCTGGAGCACATGGCCCAGGCGTCGGGCACCGATCTGGCCGGTTTTCAGTCGCAACTGAACACCACCAAGCTGTTCGCCACGCCGCAAGAGGCGCTCGAGTTCGCCACCAGCAAGCAACTGCCGATGACCATGCGCAAGGTCGCTGACTTCTCCTTCGACCACGGCCTGCTTGGCGAAGGAGCCAAAGACGCCAGCGCGGTCGGCATGACCTTCGCCAACAGCGTGACCGAAGGTGACAAAGCCAACCTGAAGCTGCATTTCGACCCGAGCTACGTGCAGATGGCTGCCGACGGCAAGTTGTAAAACCAAAGGTCTTTGTTATGCGCCTGATAAACCGCCGCCCGGATCGCGCCAGTCGATTGATTCTGGTGCTTCTGCCGTTTGCCCTGCTGCTGTTTGCCTACTTCACAGGCTCGGCAACACGGCTGACGGAAAACCCCAACGACAAGCTGCTGCCCAGCGCCGTGCAAATGACCGATGCGATCAAGCGCGTGGCGTTCGTGCCGGATCAACGCACTGGCGAGTACATCCTCTGGCAGGACACCGGCGCCAGCCTGAAGCGACTGGCCATCGGCCTTGCGATAAGCGCGGCGGTCGGGCTGTGTCTGGGCATTGCCTCTGGGGTATTGCCGTTGTTCAGCGCGCCGCTGTCGCCGCTGCTGACGGTGCTGTCGATGGTTCCGCCGCTGGCGATTCTGCCCATCCTGTTCATCGTCTTCGGCCTGGGCGAGCTGTCGAAGGTCATGCTGATCGTTATCGGCATCACGCCGGTCCTGGCCCGGGACCTGGAGCAGCGCGCCCGGGAAATTCCGGTCGAGCTGCTGATCAAGGCGCAGACCCTGGGCGCCTCGACCTGGACGCTGATCCTGCGGGTGGTGTTGCCGCAACTGCTGCCGCGCCTGTTGATCTCGCTGCGGCTGGTGCTGGGTTCGGCGTGGCTGTTTCTGATTGCAGCCGAGGCCATCGCGTCCACCGATGGTCTGGGTTACCGGATTTTCCTGGTGCGACGCTACTTGGCCATGGACATGATCCTGCCCTACGTGGTGTGGATCACCCTCCTCGCCTGGTTGATGGACTGGGGCCTGAAAGCGCTCACCCGCAAGGCTTTCCCGTGGTACGAGGGGGCACGCGCATGAGCTTTATTTCGGTCAAGAATGTCTGGCAGCAATACGGCGATCAGGTCGTGCTCGAAGGGCTGAACCTGAGCATCGCCGAAGGCGAATTCTGCACGCTGGTGGGCGCTTCGGGCTGCGGCAAATCCACTTTCCTGCGCCTGCTGCTGGGCCAGGAAGTGGCAAGCAAAGGCACGATTTTGCTCGACGGTACACCGCTGGCGAAGGAGCCGGATGCCACTCGGGGCGTGGTCTTTCAGCGCTATTCGGTGTTCCCGCACTTGTCGGTGCTGGACAACGTGGCGCTGGGCCTTGAACTGCCGCGCTCGGCGTGGCTCGGGCGGCTGTTCGGCGCCGCCAAGAAGGACGCACGGGAGCAGGCGGCGGCGTTGCTGCACAAAGTCGGTCTCGGCCATGCGCTGGATAAATACCCCTCCCAGCTGTCCGGCGGCATGCAGCAACGCCTGGCCATTGCCCAGGCATTGATCATGAAACCCCGGATTCTGCTGCTGGATGAACCCTTCGGCGCACTCGATCCGGGCATCCGCAAAGACATGCACGCGTTGCTGCTGGAGCTGTGGCGCGAGACGAAGCTGACGGTGTTCATGGTCACTCACGACCTGTCCGAAGGCTTCAACCTCGGCACACGCCTTCTGGTGTTCGACAAGGTTCGAGTCGACCCGCACGCCCCCGGCGCCTATGGCGCGCGCATCACGTATGACATCCCCCTGAACAGCGATCGCCGCGCCGCACGCGTGGCCATCGATTCGCTGAAAACGGCTTGAAGGACAACTCCCATGACCGATTCATCTCTGCTGTTTCCCGTGTTCGCTGAGGAGGTTTTGCCCGGCGGCGGCCACCTGTCGTTCGTGCTCAAGCGCGGCGAACTGTTGCGCCTGACCGACCTGAACGGTAACGCCAACATCAGCCTGACGATGTTCAACGCCCATGAAAAAACCGAACGGCTGAACCTCCCCGACAGCCTCAAATGCCAACACACCGCCAAGCTCACGGCGGGCCATTGCCTGTATTCGGACATGGGCCGCGTCTTGGCTGCGATCACGGCCGACACCTGCGGCTGGAGCGACAGCATCGGCGGCGTGCTGTGCGCCGAAGAGGTCACCGAGAAATACGGCCAGGGCCGCTATCAGGAACTGCGCAACGGCTTCTTTCGCAACGGTGCGGACAACCTGCTGGTGGAGATGGGCAAATGGGGCCTGGGCCTTTCCGATCTGCTCATGACGCTGAACCTGTTCAGCCGCGTCAACGTCGACGATCACGGCGCACTGGCCTTCGTCCCGGGCAACTCCAAATCCGGCGACACCATCGAGCTCTACGCGCCGATGGACACGCTGATCGTGATGACCGCCCTGCAACACCCCATGGACCCCAACCCTGAATACGCGCCGCAGCCGGTCAAGCTGAGCTGGATGAAGGCCGACCCCAGCGTTGCCGAGCACTGCCGCACCTCCCGGGAAGAAAACGTTCGCGGGTTCATCAACACCGATCGCCTGTTTGCCTGAGGAGGCCTGTATGACCCACACCACGACCTCTGCCCCTGCTTCCATTACGTACATCGCGGCCGGCGAGCCTTCGGTGACCGAACTCAAAGCCGGGCAAACCCTGCGACTGCTGGATCTGGAGGGCAATCAGGCGGTGGACACGCTGTTTTACAGCCTGGCCAACCCGCGTGAACGTTACGACGTGCAGCGCACGTTGCGTCGACAGAACAACGTGTACCTGAGCAAGGGCAGCGTTCTCTATTCCAACCTTGGCAAACCGATGCTGACCATCGTCGAAGACACCTGTGGCCGCCACGACACCCTCGGCGGCGCCTGCGCCCAAGAGAGCAATACGGTGCGTTACGCGCTTGAGAAGCGCCACATGCACAGCTGCCGCGACAACTACCTGCGCGCCTGCATTCACGACGGCCGACTCGGCAAGCGTGACATCAGCCCCAACATCAACTTCTTCATGAACGTGCCCGTTACCGCGGACGGCGGGCTGACCTTTGAAGACGGGATCTCAGGCGCCGGCAAATACGTCGAACTGCGCGCCGAGATGGACGTGATTGTGCTGATTTCCAATTGCCCGCAACTGAATAACCCGTGCAACGGCTACAACCCGACCCCGGCCGAGCTGCTGGTCTGGGACTGACCGCTGACCGCGTGCTCGAGACTTCGGCGCGGGGGACGGCCTTCGCGCAACATGTACAACAGCGGGACGGCCCGCTACCCGATAGGGCTCAATGATTCACGCCCTGGGGTCAATGCCATGTTCGACAAACTGCTGATCGCCAACCGCGGCGCCATCGCCTGCCGCATCCTTCGCACGCTGCGTGATTTGCACGTTGGCAGTGTCGCGGTATACGCCGAAGCGGACGCCGCCAGTCTGCACCTCGTTCACGCCGATGAAGCCCACAGCCTGGGCGACGGCGGCGCCGCCGGGACCTATCTCGCGGTAGACAAGATCCTCGCCGTTGCCCAAGCCACGGGCGCCAAAGCCATCCACCCGGGTTATGGTTTTCTGTCTGAAAACGCAGCCTTCGCTCAAGCCTGTGAAGACGCCGGCATCGCCTTCGTCGGCCCGACGCCGGAGCAGTTGCGGGTCTTCGGCCTTAAGCACACCGCCCGCGCGCTGGCCAGACAGCATGGCGTGCCGATGCTAGAAGGCACCGAACTGCTGGACCATGTTGACGCCGCGCTGAGCGCTGCCGCCGTCATCGGTTACCCGGTCATGCTGAAAAGCACAGCGGGCGGCGGCGGCATCGGCATGCGTGTGTGTCGCAACGCCGGTGAACTGGGCGAATCGTTCGAGGCCGTCAAGCGTCTGGGCCAGAACAACTTCAGCGACGCCGGCGTGTTCATCGAGAAATACATTCAGCGCGCCCGCCATCTTGAAGTGCAGGTATTTGGCGATGGGCATGGCGAGGTGATCGCCCTCGGCGTGCGCGACTGCTCGGTGCAGCGGCGCAATCAGAAAGTCCTCGAAGAAACACCCGCGCCGAACCTGCCCGCCGGCATGGCCGATGAGCTGTGCAGCGCAGCCATCAAACTGGCCAAAGCGGTCAACTACCGCAGCGCAGGGACCGTTGAGTTCGTCTTCGACAGTGACGATCAGCGCTTCTATTTTCTGGAGGTGAATACCCGTCTTCAGGTCGAGCACGGCGTCACCGAGCAAGTGTGGGGCGTGGACCTGGTGAGTTGGATGATTCAACTCGCTGCCGGGGAGCTGCCACCGCTGAACGCGCTCGTTGCCGGCCTGAAACCTCGAGGACATGCCATTCAGGCGCGGCTGTACGCCGAAGACCCGGGCCGGGATTTTCAGCCCAGCCCGGGCTTGCTGACCTCGGTGACCTTCCCCGCCGCGGATGGCCAAAACCTGCGCATCGATACCTGGGTCGAAGCGGGCTGTGAGATCCCGGCGTTCTTCGACCCGATGATCGCCAAGGTCATCAGTTGGGCGCCGGATCGGGCATCGGCAAGCGAGGGACTGGCCCAAGCCTTGGGCGAGACGCGTCTTTACGGCATCGAGACCAATCGAGATTACTTGCGTCAGATCATCGCCGACGAGCCGTTCGCCAGTGGCCAGCCATGGACGCGCTGCCTGGAGGGCCTCGTCTACCGCGCCGATACGCTCGAAGTGCTGAGCGGCGGCACCCAGACCACCGTGCAGGATTATCCGGGGCGTCTGGGTTACTGGGCCGTGGGCGTGCCGCCGTCCGGCCCGATGGACAGCCGCTCGCTGCGCCTGGGCAACGAACTGCTGGGCAATCCCGAGGGCTGCGCCGCACTGGAAATCACCATGAGCGGTCCGACGCTGCGGTTCAACACCGATGCAGTCATCGCCGTCACCGGTGCGGTCATTCCGTTGACTCTGGACGGCCAGGCGCAACCGATGAATCAGGCGCTGTTCGTGCCTGCCGGATCGACACTGAACCTGGGCACCATCGCGGGCGCAGGCGCGCGCAGCTACCTGTGTGTGCGTGGCGGGCTTGATGTGCCTGATTATCTGGGCAGCAAAAGTACTTTCACGCTGGGCCAATTTGGCGGACATGGCGGGCGGGCACTGCGCGCAGGCGATGTGCTGCATGTCGCGCCGTTGAAGGAGCGCACTGCAGGCGCACGGTTGGCGCCAGCGCTCATCGCCGAGCTGGGTGCAGTCCGTGATATCCGGGTGATCTATGGGCCACACGGCGCCCCGGAGTATTTCACCGAGGGCTACATCGAGACCTTCTTCGAGACGAACTGGGAGGTCCATTTCAACTCCAGCCGAACGGGCGTCCGACTGATCGGGCCAAAACCGCAGTGGGTGCGAGCCGATGGCGGTGAGGCGGGCCTGCACCCCTCGAACATCCATGACAACCCGTATGCCATCGGCGCGGTGGATTTCACCGGGGACATGCCGGTCATCCTCGGCCCCGATGGCCCGAGCCTGGGCGGGTTCGTCTGTCCGGTGACCATTATCGAAGCGGATCTGTGGCAGCTAGGGCAGCTCAAGGCCGGCGATAAAGTGCGGTTTCATCCGGTGAGCGTCATTGAGGCGCGAGAGGCGTTCTGTAGGAGCGCGCTTGCCCGCAAAGAGGCCGGTACATCCGATGAATATGTAGCGCCTGAGCCATCGCATTCGCGGGCAAGCGCGCTCCTACAATCACCCATCGTTCTTGATATAGGTGAAAACGACACCCGCCTCGTCGCTCGTCTTTCAGGGGACACCCACCTGCTGCTCGAAATCGGCGCGCCGGAGCTGGACCTTGTATTGCGTTTCCGGGGCCATGCGTTGATGCAGGCGCTCGAAGGCAAGCAGCTCGCAGGCGTGATCGACCTGACCCCTGGCATCCGCTCACTGCAAGTGCATTACCAGCCCGAGCAATTGCCGTTGAACACGCTGCTTGAGGTGGTCGCCGGTGAGTGGGATGGGGTCTGTGCCAGCAAGAATCTGCAGGTGCCGTCGCGCATCGTTCATCTGCCGTTGTCCTGGGATGACCCGGCCTGCCAACTGGCCATCGAAAAGTACATGACCACCGTGCGCAAAGACGCGCCATGGTGCCCGAGCAACCTTGAATTCATCCGCCGCATCAACGACCTGCCAAACCTTGATGAGGTACACCGCACAGTGTTTGAAGCCCGGTATCTGGTCATGGGCCTGGGCGACGTGTACCTCGGCGCGCCGGTTGCCACGCCGCTCGATCCGCGTCATCGCCTGGTCACCACCAAATACAATCCGGCACGCACCTGGACCGCCGAGAACTCGGTCGGCATCGGCGGCGCTTACATGTGCGTCTACGGCATGGAAGGCCCGGGTGGCTACCAGTTTGTTGGCCGCACATTGCAAATGTGGAATCGCTACCGTGCGGTGGCGGCGTTTGACGGCAAGCCGTGGTTGCTGCGCTTTTTTGACCAGATCCGTTTTTACCCGGTCAGCGCGGACGATCTGCTGAACATTCGCCGTGATTTTCCGTTGGGCCGATACCCGTTGCAGATCGAGCACAGCACACTTGATCTCACCGAATACCAGGCGTTTCTGGCAACTGAGGAACAGAGCATCGCGGCCTTCCGTAGCCAACAGCAGCGTGCGTTCAACGCCGAACGCGAGCGCTGGATTGCCAACGGCCAGGCCTCTTTCGAAAGCGATGAGGGCGTGGCTGAATCCAGCGAAGAAGCCCCGTTGCTTGAAGGTCAGACCAGTATCGACAGCCACATCGCCGGCAACCTGTGGCAGGTGCAGGTCAGCGTCGGTCAACGTGTGGCCGCAGGAGACACGCTGGTGATCCTGGAGTCGATGAAGATGGAGATTCCGATCCTGGCCCCCCATGCCGGGATTATCACCGACGTGCATGTGCAGCCGGGTTCAGCGGTGCGCGCAGGCCAGCGGGTGGTGGTGCTGGAAAACGACGGCTGACGCTCTCGCAGGAGATGGCGCTTAAACACATTGCGCAGGTGCATGCGCCATAGATAGATACCACCCTTGAAACCCGGCATCGCGCCATAGTGGTCAACCTTCCACATGGCGCGATACTGATGAACGACCGCAACCCTTCGCGCCTTCCGGGTGCCCTTGACCTACGTTCCAACGACGATCCATTTCAGGCTCGCGCTTTAAGCGTTTCGCCCTTCGACGATCACATCGCTTTGCCTCGCGCCGCTGACGCGCTGGGCGAGCCGGCTGTGAACGAACCGTCCCTGCTCAATCACAACGCACTGAGACGCCAGGCGACAAGCCCGGTGGCCAGGTTGCTCTACGGTTCGGTGTGGGTGCTGAAAGCCTGGCAGCTTGACCTAGAGTTTCCGCCCGCGGTCGGTAGCCATCTGGACCAGAGATTGAGCGAAACGCTTACCGCACGGTTCGGCCATGTGCTCGACATCGACGCGTCGCACATCCATTTCAGCACCGACCTGGAGCCCGCGGTGGAGACGGACGGCCGGGAGTGCTTCGAGCAGCGGCTGTCACTGCGCAGTCTGGGCCGGGAAATACTGAACCCGCCTGCGTTTCTGGCACTACGGCGCTGCGCCGAACCGGACCGCGCAGTGTCGCCACAGGCGCCAGGGCTGACCATCACCCACTTCTTCACGTTGCTGATTGAGGCCCGATGGGTGCAGGAATATGAGCAGATGCAGCACACGTTTTGGCTGCGTCATGGCGCGACGTGGGAAATGCTCGCCAAGCTGACGTTTCTTGAGGGGCTGGAGCGTTTGCACTCGCGCAAACGCCTCAACCGGGAGGGTTACAGGCTGGCACTGGACGCGATGGGGCTCGCACACTTTCCGCAAGCCCTGGCCGAGCTTCAGTCCGGCCAGCCCCGGCGTGTAGTCGTGCGCTGCCTGACGCTGGACGGCGTGATCATCCCGGGCATTTTCCATCTGAGATCCAGCACTACTGGGCATTGTTACCTCCACCTGCCTGGCCCCCATTCGCAGTGCCATGAATACATCAGCGACGACGCCCCGTGGCGGCCGGAACAGCTCCTGACCGCGCTCAACGCGTCCAGCTGGCATCGGCTGCACCTGAACCTGAGCACTGCACCCGGCAGCCTCGCGCTGGGTGAGCCGACCACTGACGTGTTTGCGCAACTGCGACTCGCGCAGGCAGATTTTTCAGTCAGGCGCATCACGGAGGATTCGGGCTTCGAGCTGACCCATGAGCGCTTCGATGACCGCTTTGATGGCCGCATCGATGACGATCACGCGTTGCTCATCGAACCGGCGATGGCGGTGATCAGCATGCTGGATCACTGGCAAGGCCACGAGCCATTTCCCGGGCGGATACCCACACCGCAGCGAGTGGCTGATCGGCTCATGGGCAAGTGGCTCAAGCAAAACGGTCTGCGTACGCCTGCGCAAGACGTGTTCATCCGCTACGTGCCAGGCCCTGCGACAAGGCCGTGGGGCAACCCGCGAATTGCTGCTGCCAATGTGATGCACATCCCTGACGGCCAGCCAACCAGCTTGAGCCAGGCGTTGATGAGCAACTTCAGGGCGACGCACCCTCGCGGTTACGAGGATGACGGCCGCTGGGTCGTTTACGCTGACCCAGACGGTCAGGGTCAGGCGTCAGTGGATGGCGAACTGGAAGTCAGCGCGGTCAGCGCCGAGACCTACATCGCCAGCATCGACTTTCTCGACGTCATGAAGTGCAAGCTCGACCAATTCTGGCACCAGCAACGTGCTGCCATCGAGCGATCGCTATGGTCGACCTTCGTCAGCCAGGCGCTGATCAGCTTGAAGCGTGGCGAAATCTGCCAGGACGATTTCGGTCGAATCGTCAGCGCCATGGAGCAGGTGCAGCAGGTAGGCGCGCCAGGCACTACGCGGTGGACCGCCTTGGGCTTCTACCTGGGGACTGGACTGCCTTTCAGTTCGGAATGCCCCGCCTGCGCAGGTTTGCTGCTGTTGAATGACACCGGACGCGACGGAGGTGTGCTCTATCAGGCCGGTCAGCAGCAACCGTTCGTGCCGTTCAGGGATCGCGAGCATCTGGTCAGTCATCTGGTACGGGCCGCCGCTGACCCGCATTGGCGCGAAGCCCTGATCAACTATGTCCCCAACCGTCTGCGCGCAAAGCTCGGTCACATTCTCGAAGTGTGGGGCGGCGTTCAGCCCCCGGCTTCGGCCGTTTCGATTTTGCGCCCCTGGGCGGATTGTCTTTACCGACCGAACCTTCACGCGGCGCAGCAGCACCTTTTTTGCGAACAGGAGGTGCCTGGTTCTCCTGTCGCATTCATGTGGCAGACACTGTGGCGCAACAGCCAGACCGATGCAGAAGACAGCATCGTGACCGACCGTGAGCTGGCCATCAGTGCCTGGACCCAGCACGCCAACCGCCTGCAATTACTGCTGGCGCCATTGGCGCTGCTGCGTACAGCGGCTGGGGTCACGGCGCTGACAGTCAGCGCCGCCAGCATCGCTTTGAATGTCCAGGCAGCTGGTTTACCGGGTGACCGGGAGCGGGAACGTCGCAACCTCACCTTTGCAATTCTGTCGTTGGGTTTGTTGCAAATGGGCCCGGCCACGCCGCGATTGTTGAGAGCCTTCAACCTGCTCCGCTCGCCCGCTCGAACACTGGGACGGTCCGTGCCATCCGTACCGCTGCGTGATTTCGGATCCTGGCTTCGTCGGACCACGCATCAGCGCAAAACGATAATAAAGCCTTTCTTCAACGGCACCGGACTGATGAAGACCTGGAGCGTACCGGGCAACGCGATGTTCAACACCTCGGCGGTGCAAGCGTGGAAACTGGGGCGCAAGTTTCTGTTGTGGACATCGGACCGGGCCCAGGCCCGAACGCTGGTGGTCAGCAGCCACGGCTATTACCTGCCCTGGACACGCACGACGGCGATCCCCAATGGCACGGAACTGCGAACCTACGCCCCTCATGGTCATGAATTGGTGGACCCAATGCTGCACAGGATCGCGAGCCAGTCCGTCCGGCCTTACGCGACGCTCGACGGCACCCAGACGCTGGCCGCCCCCGGAGTGGGCCCCTTTTCCGGCCTGCTTGCCCGGGACACGCTGATAGCGGGAACAACGCTGCAAGGGCATATCAAAAACTACTCACTGGCGAAGTTTCAGAGCGAACGCTACGAAAGTTACCGGGATATCAGCCAGATCGTACGCAACAGCCATCAACCGCCACTTCAGTCGCCTCTGGCACCGGCGCCTATGGACGTGTTGACCGTTCGCAATCGCTTCGGCGTTGCCAATCCGACTCTGCAAGACTTGTTCGGTGAACTGAGTCGACACGGCATCCATTACGACAGGATCCTGCTCGTCCACTGCCGCTGCCCTGCGGTTGGCTCATTGCTGGGTCGCTCTCCGTCGTTTGTTGCGCCGCAGGGCCAGGCACCTGTCACGCCCTGACGCCTCGCAAGGCAGATGCTCGTGGCGCAGGTGAATGCGGCACGCTAGCATTGGCGGGCTGATGTTCGCGTCGAACCATGACTGGACGAAAATGAAAGCGCTGCCGGCCGCCAAGCGATGCGGTCATTCCCTGATGCATCCCAATGACTATTTTATGAACACTTCGCCCATCGATCCGAACACCTGCCCCGTCTGCGGCGCGAGCAATCGCTGTACCCTGGCCAACCCCCGCACCGTCGGTCAGGCGTGCTGGTGCTTTACGGCTGCAATCGACCCCGCAGCCCTGGAGGCATTGCCCGAAGAGGCACGCGGTCAGGCATGCCTTTGCCCCCAGTGTGCAGGCGTGGACGCCGCGAGTCGCAATGCGTCTTGACCGTTTCCTCGGCAACCAGACGAACCTCAACCGCAACGACGTGCGTTTGATGCTCCTCGCGGGCCGCGTGTCCGTTGATGGCTCGCCGATCAAAGAGCCGATGCATGATGTACGGATTTTCAGTCAGGTGCGTGTGGATGACAAAATCCTTCAGCACGGTAAGCCGGCCCGGTACTGGATGCTGCACAAACCCCAAGGCTGCGTCAGTGCAACCACCGACCCGCAGCACCCCACCGTGCTTGATCTGCTCGACGCGCCTGACAAACACGATCTGCACATTGCCGGTCGTCTGGACTTCAATACCTCAGGGTTGATGCTCCTCACCAATGACGGCCAGTGGTCGCGGCGTCTTACCCAGCCGACCAACAAGCTGGCGAAGGTGTATTACGTCGAGACCGAGGCGCCTATTGATGCGGGCTATGTTGATAAATTCGCTGAAGGGTTTTACTTCGCCTTTGAGGACCTGACCACTCAACCGGCTGAACTGACTGTTCTCGACAGTCATCGTGCCCGGTTAAGCATCGTCGAGGGGCGTTACCATCAGGTCAAACGCATGTTCGGGTTTTTCAACAACAAGGTGACTCGGCTGCATCGCGAGAGCATGGGGCCACTCGTACTCGATCCGATGCTGGCGCCTGGCGAATCCCGAACGCTGAGCGCCGACGAAATTGGCATGATCTGAAACTTGGCCGGCTGCGGCTGAGCGCAAGCCAGCGCCGAAAGGTCTGCGTGTTCGCGGCAGGCGCATCAGCGGCGATGGCGATGGCGATGGGTGTACAGGAAGGAGTGGCGCACCGTGCAGATAATCGCTCGGCGGGGGCAGTGATGGCTGTCTTGGGCGAGAACCCTGGAACAGATGTGAAGCTTTTTGCTGCGGCGGCATTTAACGCTTCAATTAACAGGCTGCATCTGGTACAAAGTCAGCCGCCTAAAGGCGTCAAGCCAAAAGCGGGTATAGTTTAGTGGTAAAACGAAAGCTTCCCAAGCTTTAGTTGAGGGTTCGATTCCCTCTACCCGCTCCATCTCCCCCAGTGTTTCCGGGCATCTGCGCCCCCTCCTGCGTATAACGCGCAATGCCTGTCTCATGTTGTTCAGGTCAAATCATCCCTACTCTCCCTCATAAACGACACCGCTCCCGCCCCCTTTTTGCTGAAATTCGCGCCGAAGATTTCGCGCAAGCTGCCGATACAGAGACCAGTCCATCCAACTTCTACATCGACAGACGAAATCTCAAGGCACACACGATCATGCAACACATACCCCTCGTACCCTTCACATCCATCGGCTGCGCTGAATGTCGAAATCTGGAAGCGCTGGGATTCGACTTCACCATGGCGTTCCAGCCTATATTCAACGTCACCACCGGCGCGCCCTTCGCCTACGAGGCACTGGTGCGAGGCGTCAACGGCGAGTCTGCCGGGTTCATTCTGGGTCAGGTCAACGACGGCAACCGTTACCGTTTTGACCAGGCTTGCCGGGTCAGGGCCATCGAGCTGGCTGCCCAGCTTGGCCTCCCCGCAATTGCGGACTGCAAACTGAGTATTAACTTCCTACCCAAAGCGGTGTATCGCGCCGAGACCTGTATTCGGGCAACGCTGGAGGCGTCACGCACGTTTGATTTTCCGGTGGACCGACTCATGTTCGAGGTCACCGAAGGTGAGCGTGTGGAGGATCCGCAGCATCTCAAATCCATTTTCGAGGAATACGCGCGGCAAGGCTTTACCACTGCTGTCGATGATTTCGGCTCAGGGTATTCCGGCCTCAATATGCTCGCGATGTTTCAGCCCCATGTGCTGAAGATCGACATGGCGCTCACTCGAAACATTGGCGAGGATGCCGTGCGTCGCGCGATCGTTGAGGGGATCATGCTGCTGTCGAAGCGACTGGGTATCACTGTGATTGCCGAGGGCATCGAGACCTGCGAAGAGCGCGACGCCTTGCTGGATCTGGGCGTCGAGTTGATGCAAGGCTACCTGTTCGCCAGGCCGATGATTGGGCAACTTCAGCCAATGCCGTTGGAGCTGATACGTCGTCCGGACGTTGTGCGGGTGGCGTGATTCACCGAGGCAGCGCCCAAGTAGCGTGAAGCGGCCGCGAAGTCACGGCACAAAAAAGCCCGGAATGCTCCGGGCTCTTCTGAAGGGCTATTTCTAACGGAATAGTGCTTAAGCCGCGATGCCTGGCGCCGCCATGGACTTCTTGTACTCGGCCTTCATGGCTTCCATTTGCGCACCGATTTCCTCCAGCTTTTCCTTGCCAAGCAGTTTTTCCGCTTGCGGGAACATCTCTTCCTCTTCTTCTTCGATGTGGTGTTCCAGCAACTCTTTTACTACCTTCACCCGACCGGAGAATTCCGGGGTGGCTGGGTCAGTCTGCTTCAAGTCAGGCAGGACCAGTGCGTCGACGGTGCGGTGCTCTTCCTTGGCTTCGTAGTACATGATGTCCTGTTCTTTACCGCCTGCTTCTTTGAACGCTGGATAAAGAATCTCTTCTTCGATCTTGGTATGGATGGTGATTTCCATTTCCAGCTTGGCGAGCAAATCAGTACGCTTTTTCACACCGCGCTCGGTGGACTCGCTCAACTGAGTCAGGATGGCTTTCACACGCTCGTGGTCGGCTTTCAGAAGTTCGATGGCGTTCATGATGTTTCCTCTTGATCACGGTAGGCGAGTCGATCTAGGTGTCGACCCTGCAGGTTCATCATAGGAATTGCATCGAGCGTGCCGAAGCGGCAGAAAAAATAACTAGTTTTAAATCAGATAGTTATGTGCAGCACAATGCAGCCATGTCGTGCAGACTGCATGAATGTTCGCAAACGGATAGTGCAGATCAACAGGTACTTGCCGCTCCAGAGGCCTTGTGATGCATCAAGGCCCCTGCAACGGTTAAACGGATGGGCCGGAGCAAGCTAATGAGCTGGCTGGTCGGTGTTCAACGCCGTTCGTTCTTTACGGGCCGGCAGTGAGGCCGCGTAGGCCATGGCCTCTTCTCGGGTCTCGAACGACCCCAGCCGGTCGCTGTGGGTGCATACCCGCCAGGGGCCATTATTCACGTTGATCACATCGTAGCCATTGAAGTGCGTCTTGCTGAGCATTGCGCTGTGCATGGTCACCTCCCCTCATTCAAGAGAGTGTTGTGGGTTGTCCGATAAAACCTTACACCCAACACTCACTCTATAAACGTTACCGAGACCAATGGCGCGCGGCTCTGAATGGTGCAACGGCGGGGATATCGCGTTGACAACGCCCAGCCGGGTTTCTATAAGACCCCTCCGTTCTGGCGTCTGGTCAGTACCTGCTCACCTGAAAGCGAAGCGAGATGATGGAATTCACGGATTTTGATGCCGAACTGGCGGACTGGAACACCCTGCAGGCCGCTAACCCCTATCCGGGGCTGCTGCTGGGCAACGGTGCCAGTCTTGCCGTGTGGAAGAATTTTGCCTACGACTCATTGTTCGAGCTGGCGCAGACCACGCGCAACAAACCCCTGAGCGCAACTGAACTCGCGCTGTTCAAGTCGATGGAGACGGAGAACTTCGAGCCCGTGCTCAGCGGGTTGAAAGTCGCCATGCGAGTCAATGCTGCGCTGACCATTGGCTCCTCATCTCCGCGCAACCGCTACTTTGCAATCAAGGAAGCGCTGATTCACGGGATCCGTTCGGCACACATCCCTTGGCGATTGATGGAAGCCTCCAGCATCGCGAGGATCAGCGAAGCGCTGAGCCAGTACCAGACGGTCTATTCCACCAATTACGATCTGCTGGCCTACTGGGCTGCCATGCACGGCGCTCAACCGTTTGATGATTTGTTCGACGACGATGCGGTGTTCAACCTGCACCGCACCGAGAGCCATGCGACGCGCATTCTGTACCTGCACGGCGGCATGCATTTGGTGAAAAACTTTGACGGCACGGCGCGCAAGCTGATGTCCTCGGAGAGCACGCTGCTGGGCAGCTTCGCCATTAATGCGCTGGAGGATGTACCGCTGTTCGTCTGTGAAGGGCGCAGCGAAGACAAGATGAAGATCATCCGCGGTTCGGATTATCTATCGTTTTGCCACACCCAGCTTGCGCAGCATGAAGGCGCGCTGTGCATGTTCGGCCACTCTCTGGGCAAGCAGGATCGACATATCCTGAACGCCGTGCTGCAAGCCCGTCCCGAACGCGTCGCCATTTCAATCCTGCCGCGCAGCGACGCGTTCATTCAGCACCAGAAACGCCGCTACAGCGAATTGTTCGAGGGACAGAACATCGAGCTGACGTTCTTCAACGCCTCAACTCACCCGCTGGGCGATCCGAAGCTGGCGGTGCCAGTGGCCAGGTTGAAGGAAGCGCTGGAATTGAAACGCTGAAGATCGACGAGGCGGCGGTCCAATAGGGGCGTTGTGTTGACGAGGCCGCCGCTTCCAATCTTCCCAGCCCCGGCGATTACTCGTTACCTTCCGACAACGCCCCGACCACAACGGCGCCCCCTTGCGCATGCTTGACGCTGGTCGCCACCGACTCGGTCGTCAAGCGCATATCGCTGAGCGCGGCCAGGCGGTCACTGCTGGTGGTGTGCACGACACTGCCCGACCATTGCGCCGCGACGGTCGCCATCCAGGCAAAAAGGAACACCACGACACCTTGCAAGGCCCATTTTCCGATATCCGACATGATGCTTCTCCTGGCTGAATTCGACGGCACCAATTTGACCTTCAAACTGTTGCAGCAACATTGCATTCAACTTCTGCACCAACATGAAGAGGGAATTTGGTCGCGGCAGGAAAATCCTCGAAAACGGCATTTCCCCCACTGCCCCCTTCCCGGCTAAAGCCGGTCCCACTGAGTGCACACAGTCGGAATGTGGGACCGGCTTTAGCCGGGAAGAGGCCGGTTTGAGCGCCGCACAGTCTTGGTACGAAGTGTACGGATGATTCCGAGCGCATCTGTAAAGGATCAGTGCGCGGATTCTGTGGCTGAATATGCCTGCGTTTCGCACAACAAGAACAAGGCACGACCCTTATGTCCTCTCGTGAAAATACCGGCATGCTCCTCGGACTGATCGGTGTGGTGATCTTCAGCCTGACTCTGCCCATGACGCGCATCGTGGTGCAGGAAATCCACCCTTTGCTCAACGGCCTTGGCCGCGCCCTGTTCGCTGCGGTGCCAGCGGCGGCGTTGCTGCTCTGGCGACGGGAGCGGTGGCCGAGCCGCGCGCAGTTCAAGGCACTGATGGTCGTCGCGCTCGGGGTGATTGTCGGCTTTCCGGTGCTCTCGGCCTGGGCGATGAAAACCCTGCCCGCCTCCCACGGCGCACTGGTCAACGGTTTGCAACCATTGCTGGTCGCCATCTACGCCGCATGGCTGTCTCACGAACGCCCATCCAAAGCCTTTTGGGCGTGCGCGGCCATGGGCAGTGTTCTGGTGCTGGGTTACGCGTTGATCAGCGGCGCGGGCAACTTGCAGGCCGGCGATCTTTTGATGGTGGGCGCAGTGGCGATTGGCGGGCTGGGTTATGCCGAAGGTGGGCGCCTCGCGAAGGAGATGGGCGGCTGGCAGGTCATTTGCTGGGCACTGGTCATTTCAATCCCGGTGTTGATCGTGCCCGTCGCTTATCTGGCATGGCAGCATCAGGGGCCGATTTCCGCAGGTACATGGTGGGCCTTCGGCTACGTATCGCTGTTTTCGCAATTCATCGGCTTCTTCGCCTGGTATGCGGGACTTGCCATGGGCGGCATCGCCAGGGTGAGCCAGATCCAGCTGGTTCAGCTGTTTTTCACCATGGCCTTCTCGGCGCTGTTTTTCGGAGAGCACATAGACCCGACGACCTGGATCTTCGCTGCGGGTGTCGTGGTCACACTGGCCATCGGGCGCAAAACGGCTGTGATTGCGCCCAAGCCCGTTGCCGCTGCGAGAATCTAACCCAGCAGGCCATCAGCCTGGAGCAAGCGCTCCAGGCACTGCTCCTGAATCCCGTAAAACACCTTGAGCTCCTGAATCTTCGCCAGCAGCTCGGCAGGGTCAGTCGCCGTGGCGCGTTTGACCGCCAGAATCATTTTGTTCTTGTTGGTGTGTTCCAGAGAAATGAACTCAAAGACCTTGGTCTCGTAGCCGCACGCTTCCAGCAGCAAGGCGCGCAAGGCATCGGTGACCATCTCGGCCTGCTGCCCCATGTGCAGACCGTATTGCAGCATCGGCTTGAGCAACGTTGGGCTCTGGATCTGCAGGCGTATCTGCTTGTGACAGCACGGCGAACACATGATGATCGAGGCGCCCGAACGGATGCCCGTGTGAATCGCGTAGTCGGTGGCGATGTCGCAGGCGTGCAAGGCGATCATCACGTCCAACTGGCTGGGCGCTACCGAACGCACGTCGCCACATTTGAACACCAGCCCCGGATGCTCCAGTCGGGTGGCGGCGTTGTTGCAGAGCGTGACCATGTCCTCGCGCAGTTCGACACCGGTGACGTTGCCTTCAACCTGAAGGGTGTTGCGCAGGTAATCGTGAATGGCAAACGTGAGGTAGCCCTTGCCCGAGCCGAAATCCGCGACAGTGACCGGCGTATCCAGCTTGATCGGCGACGTCGCCAGTGCGTGCGAGAACACCTCGATGAATTTGTTGATCTGTTTCCACTTGCGTGACATCGCCGGGATCAACTCATGCTGCTTGTTCGTCACCCCCAGGTCAGTTAGAAACGGCCGGTTCAGCTCCAGATAGCGCTTCTTCTCCCGGTCATGCTCGGCAGTCGGGGCTTCGCGCTGCTGCTGAGCCTTGTTGCGAAACAGCGTGCTCTTGCCCTTCTTGCTGAACTCCAGCTGCACTTCGTCGGTGAGCGACAGCAGATGGGCATTTTTGAAGGATTCCGGCAGCAGACTGGCGATCAGCGCCTGCGCTTCGGCGAGGGGGTGATTCTTGGTGATGTCGCGGGTCTTGTAGCGATAGACGAAGGACAGGCAGGGCTGATCCTTCACGGTGACGGGCTTGATGATGATCCGCTGCAGCTCCGCTTCGCTACCCACGTATTTGGCGAGCACCAGTTTGATCAGCGAATTTTGCGTCAGGCAGGTGTCGAGCAAGCTCAAAAACTGAGCGCAGTGATCCTGAGCAGGAACGGCGGCAGGTGCGGTAGCGGACATCGGAAAGCGCCTCGGGAGCGAAAATGCGAGGCGCTATTTTAGGCGGGTCGTTGTGCGATGGTGGAATTTATTGGATCAACCGACCTGCGGCGCATTTCTGCTGCGCTGGCACACCGCTTGCGCTCAGCCACGCAGCCTCCTTGTAGGAGCCGGCTTGCTGGCGAACGCGTCTGTACAGACACCGCAGCATTGACTGCCCAACCGGGTTCGCCAGCAAGCCGGCTCCTACGGAGGACTGTAACGCCAGAGATCTACGGAGGACCGTACCGCCACAGAGCTCAGCCCAATACCACCAGACGGTTCGGCAATTCGTTGCGCGCTTCGGTCACGGGCACTCCCCCTGTAGGAGCCGGCTTGCTGGCGAACGTGTCCGTTCAGACACCGCAGCATTGGCTGCCCAAACGGGTTCGCCAGCAAGCCGGCTCCTACGGAGGACTGTAACGCCAGAGATATACG